>CAINGK010000184.1 GCA_903848465.1 uncultured Verrucomicrobiota bacterium | reverse complement strand
TGCTCACCGGCTGCCCAGCCGAGCTGCTGATGGGCACCAACATCGCCCCCACACCGTACGGCGTCTGGCTCGTCAATGAGCAGTGGACGTACCGCTACCGCTTCGCGCCATGACCGACGACCTCCCCAGATTCACCGACGCCCATAATTACCTAATGAGCGGCAAGACGCTCAACCTCATCTGTGACGCCATCCGCCGGCGCACGCCGCTGGATGGCGGCTGCCTGGTGGAGAGCCTCACCCCGAACGGCTTTACTCTCGCGCCCGCTGTCGGACCTGCGGATTTCCCCTTCAAGTGCCCCACTGCGCCGGGAGACCATTGCAAGATCGTCCCTGGCACAGTCAACAGCACAGAGGTCACGGGTGGGGATGACCTGAGCGTGGGCGACAATGACGTGGTATGGATTCACGCCACCCTGACCCTGACCAAAAGCGACAATGACTACGTGATAGGTATGACCGGCGTCACCTATGAGCTGGAGGCGGGCAGTGAGAAGCCGGACGACACGACGACGGATGCCTACTTCTCCATCGCGCAGTATTTCGACGGTGAGCTGGCCCAATATGCCTACAGCGTGCTCTCACATGCCGTGGATGATGACGGCACCGGCACCGGCCAGCCAGCGTACTTCTGGGGGTCTGTATGACAGCGGGCCAAATGGAAGCCACGCGCTGGGCGAACCGTGGCACTTATGTTAAAATTCGGTTTGAGCGCACCACCACTGGCGGGCGTGGCTCGACGCCGGTGACCACGAGCGAGACGAGTACCATGGCAATGAACCGCCCCATCACTGGTGACGGTGGTCTTTTGCAAGGAGAAGCGAGCCAGTCCAATCAGCCCATCACCGGCACCCTGCTCAGTACCGAGACGACCACGCAGTACTTTACAATCGTCGGTCGCGTGATTCCCATCAGCTTCACTTACGTGCTCAAGACCACGCAGTTCAACTATGGTTCCTTGGGGCGCAACCTCCCAAATACCTACACTTATTCGGACCCAATCACCTTCGTGGTGCCTGACGCGGACGAATACGCTTTCGAGATCCCTGTGCCCGGCAACAACCAAGTCGTGACCATCGAAACCCAAACCACCAAGTTTCCCGCCTAGACCCATCCGCCGCGCCGCGCCGTTACGCCGCTAGACCCATTTCAGCGCCACTCAGACCCATTTCATTTTCGGGGCGTGTTACGCGGCGTCTCATTGATTGACGTTTTGATAGGTCGGGGTGAAGCCTGCATTGAAAGTGCCGATTTCGAAGGAGTAGGAGGAGTCCAGTGTTTGGCCGCTGCTGTTGTAGAGGTTGTCGTTGTAAAGGCTGCCCCAGAAGACCGTATTAATGATGGTACTGGCCAGGGCACCTTGTGTCCACGCCAGCGCGAGCGCGAGGCAGAGGAGTCTGGGGAGGTAGGAGGACGTTTTCATCGGAGGGGTGGTTTGGGCTGCTGAGAGGCTGAGGGCTTGATTCTTGGGGGGCGGTGGAGTGCTGGAGGCATCCCACGAAAGGGCAAGGTGCGTCGCCAGGGTCTTACAAGTTAGGTGTACTATAATTATAATAACAAATACAGCGCAAACAAGCATGAATTCAAAAATATTTTGGAATGCCTAATTATTTAGGTCGGGCTGCTGTCTTCTCACTTTTGTGAGTCTCCCCCCTTGAGTTACCCCAGTCCTAGCGGTGCTTTGGCAGGGACTCGTGCCCGCCCGCGCCTCCCGGAGCCTGCAATGTGCAGCGGGCTGCAAAAATAACATGGCGCATGCCTGCGCTGCGGCTAATGGAGTCAATGAAGTTGGAACAAGGGCAGATCTGGCAGCGGGGAGAGGATTACTATCGCATTGTCGAATGGGCGCGCCTGTCCATCGAGTACAAGGTCATGAAAGACCCGGTTTCCAAGGTGGGCACTCTGCACAAGGCCACGAAGAAGGAATTCTGCCGCCTGCTCAAAGGGGCAGTGCTGCTGAAGCCAGAAGATTTGACCGCTGCTGAGACGGAGGCGGATCCCTCTGAGGTCAGTCTCGCTCCAGAAATAGAGTGAACTCGTGGCGGTTGTACGTGAGGTGGGTCTGGGCAAACAGCCGCAAACCCGCCCCCTTGGACATCGACACGATCAGCCGAAACAGTTCGTTGGGTTCCTCGACGGAGTCGATGCGGGGCACTTTGAGCGTGAAAACGACGAGCCCACCTGGCTTGAGAAAGCGTGAGAGCCGGATCACCTGCTCGATGGATTCCTCCGGCGGACCGTTCATGTCGCACAGCAACGCGTCGTAGGTAGTGCCAGCTCTTGGCTGGAAGACGGCCACGTCATCCAGGAAAAACTTCAATCCCGGCCTGCCATCGAGGCGCTTGTCCAGCGGCGCACGGTCAATCGCCGTGACGCGCTGGTTGCGAGCGAGCAATTCTGAGGTCATACCACCGGGGCAGGCCCCCAGTTCGATCCAGTGGCTGCCCTCTTTCAATGGGGTGCGGTAGAGCAGCAGATAATGCAGCGCCTCCGCGATCTTGGCCCCTGCACGGCTGATGGTGTCCGGCGAATCCTGATCGATGTACTTGCTGCCTCCGGGGTACAAACCGTTCGAGGCGCGGGGACTCTGCATGCCGCAGAACAACCCCTCTTTGCCTACGAGGCAAAACAGGCTCTCTGCCGTCGGGTCCTGCTCTTCCACCGTCGCTGCGGTCAGTTGGGGAAACAACTGCAGCACCCGGCCACGCAGATTGGACGCCAGTCCTTTGTAGTACTTGTCGGGGGACGTGGGCTGGAGCGTGCCGATGAAGATGCCCTGGGGTTTGCGTTCGCCAAACTTCTTCAGCAGCGTCTGTGCCGCTTTCTCGATGAAGCCGTCCATCTTCTGCGCGTTGCAGGGCCAGGTGTGCTCCATCGGCAGGTTCCAGCGCGCAAACTTGGCGGCCTCTGACTGCCGGATGGCGGCCGGCGTGGCGGTCTTGATCAGGTAGTAATCCTGCCCCAGCCGCGTGCTTGAAGCCGCACCCATGCGCCGCAGCACATCGTCCGCGATTCCCGCGAAAATTTCGGGGATGCGTACCAACCAGGGTTGCTCGGTGGGGGGCGTTTTGTTGGGCGCACTTGCGGTCATGTGCCCCTGCACTCGCCCTGCATTGTCGCGTCTGCAAGCAGAGGTGTGTGGTCGAATGCTGGCTGCGCCCTCAATCGCTGCCACGGCTGCAACGTGTCACCCATTCGACGGCGGCACGCACAAGCTCCGGTGCCGTGGTGATGCCGAGCTTGGCCTTGATGTGGGAACGATGCGCTTCGATGGTTTTGACGCTGAGGCATAGATCGTGGGCGATCTGGCTGGTGCCACGGCCCTGGCCAAGCAGTTCGAATATTTCCAACTCGCGGTCGCTGAGTTTTTCCACCGAGCTTTTGTTGCTGCTGCGTCCTCCCACAAAGCTGTTGAGCATCAGCAGGTTTGCCGCAGCGCTGAGATACCTCTCCCCACGGAGCACCTGCCGGATAGCGCTCACCACCTGGTCAGGCGGGGCCTGCTTCATCAGGTAGCCGCGCGCACCTGCACGCAGGGCGCGTTCGGCGTACAACGATTCGTCGTGCATGGAGAGCACCAGCACCGGCAGATGCGGCCTGAGCGCTTTGAGGGATTTCACCAGTTCGATCCCATTGATGTCTTTCAAGGAGATGTCCGCGATCACGAGATCAAACTCCTGCTGATCGACCAGCCCCATCGCCTGGGCGGCGGTTTCTGCTTCACCGCAGATGATGATGTCCCGCTCATGTTCGAGGAGCATGGCAATGCCTTTGCGGAAAATGGGATGATCATCGACAATGAGAATGCGCTGCTGGCAATCCTTCGGGCGGTTCTGTGGCTGGTTAGGAGTGGCGTTCATCCGTTGTGCTGGGTATGAGGGGCGGGAAAGGCCTGCGGGGGCTGCTGCTCGGCAGCGGCCATGCGCAACAGGCAGGTCATCCGGGTCCCATGATTTTTACGTTTCCCAATGGCGAAATCCGCCCCGATCACATCCGCACGATACCTCATCAACCGCACCCCCATGCCATGGCTTGCAAGAATGACTTCCGGCAGTCCGCAGCCATCATCTGCGACGCTCAAGTTGAGCACATTCTGCCGCAGTCTGAGGCTCAGGGTGATGCTGCGCGCGCGCGCGTGTTTCAGCGCATTTGTCACTGCTTCCTGAGCGATGCGATAGAGGTGCAGCGCCACCCCATTGTCCGTGATGGGCACCATGCGTTCACAGCGCAAACGGCAGGCGATGCTGCTGCTGGTGCGCGCCGCTAGTTCATGCAGGGCGGAAACCAGTCCTTCGGCATCCATGACCACAGGGTGCAGCCCTTTGGCGATGTCGCGTGATTCCTCCACGGTCTGATGCAGCAAATTCGCCAGTCGTGCTGCTTCAGCGGCCGGTCCCAAGAGTTCCTGCGCCTCCAGGGTTTTGGTGAGCGACCGCGCCATGAAGGCCAGCCCCGAAAGTGACTGGCACAACCCGTCGTGCAGATCCTGGCCGAGGCGGCGCTGCTCCTGTTCGGAGATGTCGAGCAGGGCGTTTTCGAGCCTGTTGCGTTCCTCCATCTGCGTCGTCAGTTTCTCGTTTGCAGCGACCAGCTCCGCAGTGCGTTCTGCCACGCGCTGCTCCAGTTCTTTCTGTGTCTGACGTTGATCGGTGATGTCCGTCGCCACTCCCAGCACCTTGTTACAGCCGCCGTCTTCATTGAACAGCGGCACCTTGCCGGTGCTGAACCAGCGCACCTGCCCGTCCGCCTGGGTGATTTCCTCTTCGGGAATCCGCCATGCTTGGCCGCTCGACATGACTTCGTGGTCGATTTGTTGGAAGTGTGCGATTTGAGTTGGCGTGCGGTGGAAATCGGCGTCCGTTTTACCGACAAGCTTGTCCACTGTGGTGCCGCAACTGTGAGCGAGAGCAGCATTCCCCAGCAGAAACTGCCCGTCATGGTCCTTCACAAAAATCATACTTGGGGTCGCATCGATCACCTGGCGGAGAAAGACCCGCTCGCGGCGCAGTTCATCCTCGATTTTGCGGCGGTCTGTGACGTCGGTGATTGAGGCTAGCCAGCCCGTCACCCGGCCCTGTGCATTTTTGTCAGGCACATAGACCACATGCACGAAGCGGTGCCCCGAGTTGGGATAAGGAATTTCTTCCTCGTATTCGATGCGCCTGCCACGCAGCACCTGCATGATTTTAGGACGGATAACGCCAAAGGCTTCTTTGCCCAGAATATCGACGATGTGTCTGCCGATAATCTCCTCCGGCTCCAGTCCCAGCATGCTGGCACAGGAGCGGTTCATGAAGGTGTATTTCAGTTCGCGGCTGCACTGCGCTAGCATTACGGGAGTGTTGTCGGTGATCAGCCGGAGCTGCCTCTCCTTGGCCTGCACTGCCGCCTCGGCGGCTTTCAGATCGGTGATGTCCACGCAACTGCCGATGTAACCGGTAAATTGACGCCCAGGTTCATACAGCGGAGCGCCCTTGTCGAGCAGCCAGCGGTACTCGCCATCCTGACGCCGCAGCCGGTAAGTCATTTCAAACGGCATGCGCTCATCGAAGGAGATTGTGGAGATGGTGAGGCAGCGGTCCAGATCTTCGGGATGCACATTCTCCGTCCAGCCGTCGCCTAATTCCTGCTTGATGCCACGACCGGTGAATGCCAACCAGGGCTTGTTAAACCAGGTTCTTTTTTTCCGCGTATCACTCACCCACACCAGCACCGGTGCATGGTCCATGATGAGATGGAAACGTTGTTCGACAGCCGTCAGTGCTTTGTCGTGTACTTCAGGTTTCGTGTTTTTTTTCCCCAGCTTCTTCGGCCTGGGAGAGTTTTGCGCCATTCGTGAGTGTGCGGAGCGGGCCTTGCTTTTGCTCAGGGTGGTTGCTGAGGGCTTTTTACCAGTAGCAGCCGCAGTGGCAGATTTGGACCTGCGGGGACGGGGCGCACCTCCGCTCCGATGCTTTGCCTGGGAGGAGCCTGCCGACTTGGACTGCCTGGAGGGTGGGCGAGGCATGGGTGAATCTACTGACTCATGATACCGGCTTCAATCTGAATCGTTCGCTTCATAGCGGGTGTCGTTGCAGGATGGGATTGGGTGCTGCGGGGCAGTTGCGCCTCCAGCAGGCGCTGCAGCCGCTCGGTTTCCTGCCCCTCCTCCATCAACATCGTCCAGTGCCGCTCGCACCCGCACCAGCGGCAGCACAGTTGCAACTGTGCCCCAGGTTTGGCATGGGGGCTGATTCTCACTCCACGCTGGATCGACCAGTGCAGGATTTGCTTGGCGCGTAGGGTGCCCAGGCCGGAGATACTAAGCCTGCCGCGCGCACAACAAAGGCCGCGCGGTGCGGCCAGAAAGGTGAACAATGCCAGCCGGGCCATCGAGACAATAAACCAGCCGGACAGCAGACCGCACAACCAGCGCTCGGAGGAAACCAACTCCCCGCCTGTGGCGCGCAACCCCAGCATGAGCAAAACCAGGCAGGACAGAAGTGCGGCGGCCAAGTGGAACCTTCCATGCAGGTGGTGTGTCAGGTGCTCGTAACGCGCCCGGTGGAAGCGCATGGGCTCTTCAATCCAGAGGCTGGTCTCCGCGTCAATCTTGGCGGCGGCGCGCCGCGCCTGCCGGAGCCTGGGCTGCACCAGATGCAGGCAAGCGTCTTCCCGCAGCAATTTTGACCGTGCCACGCCGGGCAGCGTGACTCCGGCGAAAAGACGGGTTGCTTGAAGAGATTTGTTCATGTCTGCCTCCTGCCATCGCGCGTCCTGACTTATTCGTTGATGCCGCAGTGCCGCCAGTGTTGGGCGGACCCATGAGCGGACCGGGCGGCGAGCCGCACGCTTCCAGTCAGCTTCAGGACCTTCTGCGCGATGTCAGCGCGCGAAAGACTGCCGTCTTCCTGCTGCTGGGTAGATGGAGTGCCGCCGGCCTGAGTGCCAGCTACCATGGTCGGACGCGAAGGCTCCGACGTCTTTTCTTGGACTGTGCAGGTTTCGTTCATAACCAGCCTTTCATTGCAAGTGTGAGTTCTCTGTCCATGGCATAGCAGGAGATCGTTTCCATCTCCTGCTCCCAAAAATCTTCCAGTCGTTCGGATTCGGCGGGCACAAACGCCTGTCCCCTGGCGGAATAGATTGAGATCAGTTCCTTTTCCGCCTTGAGCCAGTGTTCGGGCCGAAGGTGGGAGCAGCCTTCCTGCCGCCAATTCTTGAAGGCCAGCAGCGCAATTTCTTTGTCTGTGGGATGTGAGCCTCGACTGTGTGACTCGTGTGTTGTGGTAGATGCAGGAGCATTCATGGCTTTGGGGGGGATGATTGATGATATGCAGACTGGCTCGTTAACCCCATACTGGACGTTCCTACTTTTCCCGCCAGCAGCGCTGCCCTGCTCGTGGCATCGGGGAAACCCCGAAGGATCTGTCGTGGCGCAGCGGGATCACTTTTTCACTTTGTAGCGCTCTCAAACTTCAATTGCAGATTTCTTTAATCCTTGGCCAAACGCATTCCCTTTCTACTCTCCGCGCCCCGCATGTCCGTCAAACTCCGCCTCAACACCGCCACCGCCACCAAAGTCGTTCTCGCCAAGATCGGCAATCCTCTGCGCGAGGAGCCACTGCAAACCTCCCGCGAGGTGTTTCAGATCGCCGAAGGGGACCAGGAAGCGCTCACCGCGCTGTTCTTGAAGCCCTTCAAGGCCTGCATCGCCCACCGCTTCACCCACCACGCCTCGCTCAAGCAGCACGAGGTGAACAACTGCGCCAAGGCCATCTTTGCCGACGAAGATCAGTTGCTCGCCAAAGGCATCGAGATCGCGCAGCGCCTCTACGCCAAATCCAACCACCCCAACATCAAGGCCGGTGATCTTTGCATCTCCCTGCTCAAGGAAATCCACATCGAAGGCGAGCTCGTCAACGGCCTCTGCATTCTGAAGAGCGACAGCGTGGTGCCCTTCCTCACCATCACTCCGCGCAATGGTGATCTCCAGCTCCATACTGAGCACGGCATCAATCCCGACAAGATCGACAAAGGCTGCCTCATCCTCAATTTCTGGGAAGAGAAAGGCTACTACGTCCTCACCTTCGACCGCAGCGGCGGCGACACCCGCTTCTGGGTGCGCGAATTCCTCGGCGTGGAAGCCGTGCCAGACGGTGCCTTCCTCACCAACGCCTACGCTAAGATGGCTGTGTCCTTTCTCGAAGAACAGCAGCCCGCCGACGACGACACCCCACCCTGGGAAACCGCCAACGCCGCCAAGGACGCCCTCGATTACTTCGAAGGACGCGAAAAATTCGATCTGGAGGAGTTCGGCCAGACCGTGCTGAAATCCCCTGATGCCATCGCCAAGTTCGACGAGCACCGCGCTCGCATGGAAGAAGAGCAGGGCCAGCCCCTCGAAACGAATTTCGAGATCTCCAAAAAAGACCTGACCAAGGCCAAGAAACGCATCGCCGCCGTCCTCAAACTCGACACCGGTGTGGAGATCCACATCAAGCCCGGCAACAGCGAAAACGATCCCCAGCTTGAACGTGGTTTCGATGACAGCAAGGGGATGAAGTATGTGAAGGTGTTTTACAACAAGGACATCAGTGCAGGTGGCTGAAATGATTAATGGCGAATGAAATGGCGTCCGCGATCATCCGTCTGGATCTTCTAGCAGGCGATGAGGAAGATCGCGGGAGCCATGCATGATGCGTTCGATGCTGAGCCGATCACTCAGTTGATAAAAGTTCAGATGCTTCTCAAAAGGATGGGCTGCTTGGAAGCTACGGATGCCGGCGAGTTCCATGGATTGAAAGTGGCGGCGCAGCCCAAGCTCGGGATGGGCCGCGAGGCGTTGAATCGTTTGATCGACAGCCATCAAATAACGTTCAGCCACTTCAGCGTCGGCATTTTCAAGATACCATCGGTGTTGCAGGGCAATATCCTGTTCTGCCCTTAAAGCAATGACCACCGGCAGGCTCATGCACGGGCGTTTTGACGAATCCGATCCAAGGTCGAAGTATCGTAAGCTTGATGAGGTGAACGAATACCTTCAAGGATGGCCGCTTCCAAGGCGGGTGATTCATCAAATTCCTGGTGTTCCAGCACGCGCAAGGCCTCGCGTACGACTTCACCTTCATCCGCATAACGACCGGTGTGAACGAGCCGCTCAACTAGCTGGCTGAGGGCAGGTGGGAGAGCAATAGTCATGGCAAAGGGTATCCAATGGACTGATTTTGTCTAGCCTGCTCTATTCACGAGCCTTCTGCTGCAAACGCCGGAAAACCTGCGTCTGCTTCGTTGGGCTTGCTTTGAAAGACATCGAGTATTGACCAATACACTCCATCTTTCAAAACTGCGCCCGCCTCGCAGCCACAGGTTTTCCAGCGTTTTCGCGACGAAGTTCGTGAATAGATCAGGCTAGGGGCTGTCTTTGGGGATCATCTGCGAGGTGGCAAAAGGCCGTATCAGAGGATACAACAACGATCTCAGATTCCTCCTCTTCTCTCATGAACCCCGCTTCCGACCCCAACTCCCCGCAGCGTCTCTGGAAAATGGGCCGTGTCGTGCTCCAGCGTGAAACGGCGCATCGGGGTGGGAAGACGGTCATTGTGATCAAGGATTTCGCGACGCATCTGCCGCTTTCAGTGATTGAGACCATTGCCAAGCGTGTGCGTGCGGCCTGTGGTTGTGGCGGCACGGTGCGGGATAAGCGGATCGAGATTCAAGGGGACCAGGCGGCCAAAGTGCGGGCGGTGCTGGAGGCGGAAGGGTTTGAAGTGCGTGGGGTGAAGTGAGCGCTGGCATCGCTTTCCTTGTTTCAAGATTCGTTTGCCGCTCCCGCTTCACTGGCGGACGGAGTGTCCCATGACTTTCTCCTGCACGCCACTGCGCCAAATGCTGCGCTATGCCGCCACGCTGCTCTGCCTCGGCATCGCAGGCACGACTCTCGCACAGGATCTGCGCCCCAGCGCGGAACTCGTCGCGGCCATCGACAAACTCGTGGCCAAAAACGGCATTGATGACGACAGCCCCGGCGTGGCCATCTTCATCCGCGTGCCGGGAAAGCTGCATTTCCAAAAGGGCTATGGTTTGGCCAGCGTGAAGGATGCCACCCCCATCACCCCGACCACGCTGTTTGAGCTCGCCTCCTGCTCCAAGCCCTTCACTGCCACCGCCGTTCTCATTCTGGTGGATCGTGGTATGCTCACGCTCGACGATGACGTGCGTGACTACATTCCCGAGCTGCCCGAATACGACAGCGACAATCCCATCCTCATCCGCGATCTCCTCCAGCACACCTCCGGCCTGCCCGAGTACTTCGACTTTGAAGACGTGCCCATGCGTCACAAGACTTACGCCGTGAACGAGGACTACCTCGGCATGTTTGCCAAGGTGAAGACGGACAACCCTTTGCAGTTCCGCACCGGCAGCAAGTTTGAGTACACCAACAGCAACTTCCTCCTCCTGGCCAGCATCGTGCAGCGCGTGGCCAAGCAGCCTTTCGGTGAATTCGTGCGCGATGAGATCTTCATCCCCGCCGGCATGCAGCACACCTTCATCTGCCAGAGCCAGCAGTCCGTGCCGCAGGAGGACGATGACAAATACAACCGTGCCTTCGGCTACGAATGGCACGAGAAGAAAGAGGCGTGGAAGCCGAGCTGGGGCACCCCGCCCGATTGGCCGCAAAAGGTGATGGTAGTAGGAGACGGTGGCGTGTGGTCCAACCTCGAAGACATGGCCAGGTGGGACAGCGCCGTGCGCGCCAAGAAATTCCTCAAACCCGAGACCTGGAAGATGGCGCTCACGCCCTCCACCACACGCAAAGGCAAGGTGCTCGAGTACGGCAAAGGCTGGTTCATCTACGCCAATGACGACGGCTCCGTCTATGGCTACGGCCACGACGGCTCCTGGGCTGGATTTGAAAACACGTACTACCGCCATCTGGTCACAAAACGCAGCACCGTCATCCTCAGCAACCGCGACACGATGGACACCGATGCCATGTGGGAAGCGCTGGATGCGCTGGTGGAAAAGCATGTGGGCGGGGAGTGAGGGCGGAGTGGTGTGGGCAATCCTGCCTGCAACGAACGACTCGAGACTCTCGCCTGCAGACAGGAGTGTCCGCATTACTTCAGACGTCATTCCCATAGGCTCTCTGCCGATGCAAACTCCACCGCATTGCCGATTTTGCACCGCCCGCTGAATTCTTTTGAATCAAGAAATTCAGAGCCTCGTCTCAACAGTTGACGTTCGATTTTCGAACGAACTCAAAACAGAAACACACAACCTCTCACATACCATGAAAACGTTTCTCACCCTTGCTTGCGCCACGATGCTCGGCTCCCTCGTCGTTCCAAACAGCGCCAGCGCCATCGACCCCGGTCATCCGCGCGTCAATGAAGTGAACGGTCGTCTGAACAACGAACAAGGCCGCATCAACAACGGTGTCGCCACCGGCAGGCTCAGCGCCGGGCAGGCCAACCGTTTGGAACGCGGCGAACAGCACATCCAGCGCCAGGAAAACCGTGACCTGGCCAAGAACGGCGGCCATCTGACCTTCGGTGAACAGCGCCGCCTCAACCATGAGGAAAACCGCGAAGGTCATCGCATCAATCGTGCGGAATCCCATCGCGGCAGGCTCTTCCATCGCTTCTCCAGAGGCCGGTAATCGGCAGGGGTGGGGCAGACCCACCCGTTTGAAACCTCTTCAACGCGGGCACATGATTCGTGGAATGGCCTCTATGGCTGCGTTTGTGCCAGCCCTCCGGGCTGCATTAGAAAGTCGTTGCCCCACTTTGATAGGCGCTTAGCCTATGCGAGATCGGCTTCACGGCGGATTTTCAAGCACTCGCTGAATTTGTTTGAATTCAGGCATTCAGAGCCACGTCTCAATCGCCGACGTTCGATTCTCGAATACACCCAACAACCGAAACAACCAAACACTCACAGACCATGAAATCGTTTCTCACCGTTGCCGTTGCCACCATGATGGGCTCCCTCGCCGTGCCAAACAGCGCTAGCGCCGGGTTCCCCTTCTTCCGCTCGCGCCCTCGCGTCAATGAGGTGAGCGGCCGCCTCAACAACCAGCAGGGCCGCATCAATAACGGCGTCGCCTCCGGCCGGCTCAATCCGCAGCAGGCCGGGCGCCTGCAGCGCGGTGACCAGCGCATCCAGCAGCGTGAGACCCGGGACATGGCCATGCACGGCGGGCACCTGACCGGTCGTGAAACGGCGAACCTCAATCGCGCTGAAAACCGCGAGTCCGGTCGCATCAGTGCGGCTAAAAGCGGCCGCCCCGGCTTCTTTGGTCGGCTGTTCGGCCGCCGTTAGCTGGCAGGGGTTCAGACGCACACGTTTGAATCCATCATTTCAAAAGACGCGGCATCACCCCGATGCCGCGTTTTTTTATGGGCTGGCAGAAGGGGGCCGTTCCCTCAATTCCTGCCTTCCTCCTCCATCACTGCCGCCCCGGCTTATCCCAAAATCTTCGAGATGAAATCCGAGTGCAGTGGGATGTGTAGAAAGGCCGCCAGTCCGAGGACGATGCCGCTGCCGCTGACCAGACAGGCAAAATAGAACAGGCGCTTGTTCTGCGTCAGCGCGGTGATGCCAAACATCGTCATCGCGATGGTGAGGAAGGCCTCCGTCATGTCGAACTGATCGTCGAAGACATTGATGTCGTCGTATTCCTTTTCAAAGCCCTCGGCCTGCGCTTTGATTTCTGCCTTCTCTTTGTCGTAGCGGGCGATCTTCTCCTCATACTTGCGGATCATCTCCGTGTTGGCTGGATTGTTCGCGGCCTTGAGCTGGTCCAGCGCATCCTCGGCGATGGCCTGCTTAGTACTCTTCGCCTGATAGTAGGACCACGCATCCACGCCCCGCGCTTGCGCTTGAGACATGGCCTGCACCACGTTGCCATCCTTCACATTGCACAGCGCCATGAACGTGGCCGTGATGGCCACTAGCAGCGCGATCTTCGCATTGAGTTTGCTCTCGCCTGCTTTTTCGACGGTTTCTTGGATGGTTTCGGTGATGTCGCTCATGGGGCAATGATGAGATGAAGTGTTTCGAGTGGCAAGCTTCAAACTGTGCTGCTTCGATCATCTGCGGCCAACTTTACAACTTCTGGCTTCCCCATTGACGCCACCGCACTCCAACCGCTAGATCGCCACATGAACTCACGCACTTCAATCTGGTCTAGCATTGCGGTCGTATCTCTGCTCGCGGCTTGCGCCCCCATCCGCACCGTGACGGTCTCCGCCCATCACGCGCGCTCTTCTCTTCTCAACAACACGGTGGACTTCGGCTGGGATGGCGGTGCGGTCCGCCCGGATCTCCTGCGCAGCATGGGCGTGGAGCTCATGATCCACCGCGCGACACGTGGAGGGACGAAGATGGATGTGGACTACGCGCGGCGTGAGCATGCGGCGCGGGTGGCAGGCATGAAGTGGGGCGCGTATCATTATGTGAACCGCGCGGGGCATTTACAGTGGCAGCTCGAGCGCTTCATCCATGAGGTGGCTTCCACGGCACATCGCCATGGCACGACGACCTACCCGGTGATGATGGTGCTGGACAACGAGGGGAGGGACCGCGTTTCGTGGTCGCAACTCGCCTGGGCGGCGCAGCATGTGCGGGCGCACACGGGTGCCTGGCCGCTGCTGTACTGCAGCGTGCCGCTGCCGGGTATGCCGGGCTTTGCCCAGCAGGAGCGTGAACTGGAGGCGCTGACCTCTGCCGAACGCCAGGTGCTGAAGACTTGCGGCCTGTGGATTCCACGCTACGGCGAGCGGAGTTCCACGCACATGACCTTCAGTGTGCCGCGCGTTTTTGGCACATGGACGTTCTGGCAGTACTGCGGCGACATCAGCGGCCATCCAAAGACCGCGCTTCTCGGACCGGAGTTCAGTGGAGACGTGGGCGGTGCCTACACGCGCAGTGGTGGACGTGGCAGCCTGCGGCATTTCTGCGACCGCAATTTATTCAACGGCTCGCACGCGGCGTTTGAGAAGTTTTACCGCGAGCATGCCTCGGCCGTGAGTGCGTGGCGGTAGGTCGCCTGAATCAGACCGATCCGACGCGCTTTCGCTCGCGCCGAACTGGATCGGCAATTATGGCAAACAACCGCCAAGCTCAGGTCTCCGCATTTCCCCCGAGAGAAAGCTTGCCAAATGTCCGCCGCAGCGTCGTATCTTGCGCTTCACTTTTTATGATGACCCGCCTTGCCCTGATTCTTGTTGGTTCGATTGGTTTTGCGCATGCCTCGCAGCCGACGTCGTTGGCCGATCTGCCGGACGCACACCCTGATGCGGAGCTGAAGGCTTTCGTGGTGCCGGAGGGCTTTGAGGTGAATCTCTTTGCGGCGGAGCCCATGATCCAGAAGCCGGTGCAGATGAACTGGGACGCCCAGGGTCGTCTCTGGGTCGTCACCAGCACGACCTACCCGCACATCAAACCCGGTGAAGAAGCCAAGGATCAGGTCGTGGTGCTGGAAGACACCAATGGCGACGGCAAGGCCGACAAATCGACCACTTTCGCCGAAGGCCTGCACATCCCCACCGCGCTGGCTCCAGGGGATGGCGGTCTCTATGTGGCCAATTCCACTGAGGTGCTCTTTTTAAAGGACACCAACGGCGATCTCAAAGAGGACGAGCGCACGGTGATGCTCAGCGGCTTCGGCACGGAGGACACTCACCACCTACTGCACACCTTCCGCTGGGGTCCCGAGGGCATGCTGTACTTTTTGCAGTCCATCTACATCCACACCCACATGGAGACGCCTCACGGCATTCGCCGTCTGATGGGCGGTGGCATCTGGGAATTCCGGCCGGAGACGCGTCGGGCGGAAATCATCAGCAAGGGGCTGATCAACCCCTGGGGCTTTGAGTTTGACCGCTGGGGCCAGAGCTTCGCGTGCGATGGCGCGGGCGGGGAAGGGGTGAACTTCATCTTTCCCGGTTCCGTGTTTGCCACTTCGCCTGGGGCCAAGCGCATCGTCCACGGCCTCAGCCCCGGCCAACCCAAGCAGTGCGGCCTGGAAATCATCGAAGACCCGCATTTCCCAGCGGATTGGCAGGGCACCTTTGTGCTGAACGACTTCCGGGGCAATCGCGTGAACCGCTTCCAGCTTACCCCCAGTGGCAGCAGCTACATCGCCAAGCAGCTTCCCGACCTCCTCGCCTCCACGCACCGTGCCTTCCGGCCAATTGATGTGAAGATGGGGCCGGATGGCGCTATTTACATCGCTGATTGGTACAATCCCATCATCCAGCACGGCGAGGTGGACTTCCGCGACCAGCGCCGCGACCACGAGCATGGCCGCATCTGGCGCATCTCGGCCAAGGGCCGCCCGCTGAGCCCCAAGCTCCAGATCGCCGGAGCCTCCACGGGCGAGCTGCTGGACATGCTGAAGAGTGATCGCAACTATGTCCGTCGGTTTGCCAAACGCGAGCTGCGGGATCAAGGCGCGGCCAAGGTGTTGATGGCACTGGACGAGTGGACTGCGAAGCTGGACACCACCCAGGAAGCTGACTCCCACGCCTTGCTCGAAGCGGCCTGGGCGCGCGAGGGCGTGAACTCCTTCTCCCCCACGATCTGGCGCAGGCTCTGGGAGAACAGCGACTACCGTATCCGCGCAGCGGCGCTGCGCATTTTGAGCCATCGCTGGAAGGAATTCCCCGAAGCGATGAAGGTGCTGGAAAAGGCCGTGGCGGACGACAATGCCCAGGTGCGCCTGTGGGCGCTGGTGGTGCTGGCAGACATGCGCAAGCCCGGAGCCATTGGTCTCGCCCTCAAGGTGCTGGACCAGCCGATGGATGATTCGCTCGATTTCCTGCTGGAACTGACCTGCCGCGAGCAGGCAGACATCTGGATGCCGGCCGTGGTGGCTGGCAAGCTCAAGCTGGAGGATCGCCCCAAGCACCTCGTTTATGCCATGAAGAGCACTGGCCGCAGCGATGCCCTGCCACCCCTTTTTGCAGCGCTGAAGAGCGGCAAGCTCAGCGAGGAAGACGCCGCTGCCGTGCTCGGCATGGCTGGCAGTGCTGCTGACGCGGCCCAGGCGAAGACGATGGCTGCCATGGTCAATGACGCTGCCATGGCTCCTTATTACATCGGTTTGCAGGATGCTCTGGTGAAGGCTGCCACCGACCGCAAGGTCATCCCCGAAGGTGCGCCGGAGACCGTGATGGCCTGGTTTGACCGCCCCGAGCCCCATGTGGTACACCGTGCCGCCATCCTGGCCGGGCTGTGGAAGGTGGAACCGTCCCGTGACAAGCTGGTGGCGCTGCTCACCGACGCCAAAACCCTCCCACCCATCCGCGATGGTGCGATGCGTGGCCTCACCGCCCTGGGTGGGGCGAAGTCCCGTGATCTCTTCGACAAGCTCTTCACCGAATCCCCGGACACGGGCATGCGGGCGCTGATGATTGATGGCCTGACCAGCGTGGGGCCGCAACTGGCGGCCAAGCGTGCGGTGGAGTTCCTGGCTAAGGCCGACGTGGCCGCCGCCAAGCCGATTCTGACCGTGTTCTTGAAGAACAAGCAGCTCCCTGGCGTGCTGGCCAAGGAACTGGAAGGCAAGACGATTCTTGACTCCGTGGCCGTGGAAGGCATCCGCATGGTGACCTCCCGTGGTATCCAGGGACCACTAGCAGGTGCCCTCCAAAAAGCCGGTGGCGTGAAGCAGATGGACCGCCCCCTCACCGCCGAAGAAATGAGCGCCATGGTGGCCAAAGTGAAGACCCAGGGCGATCCCGCCCGAGGCGAGGCGGTGTATCGCCGCCAGCAGACGCTTTGTACGACATGCCACGCCATTGGCGAATCTGGCGGTGTGCTCGGACCCAATCTGGTCAGCATCGGGGCCAGTGCCCCGGTGGACTACTTGATCGAGAGTCTGCTGGAGCCGAGCAAGAAAATCAAAGAGGGCTATCACATGGTCATCATCAGCAAAAAGGACGGCGGAGTCGTCTCCGGTGGGCTGATCAATGACGGCGCGGAGGAGTTGACGATTCGTGATCCCGCCAATCAGATCATCAAAGTGGCCAAGGCGGGCATCGCCAGCCGGCAGATGAGCCCGGTGAGCATGATGCCGCCCGGCCTGACCGCCAGCCTGCGGGAGGATGAATTCGTCGATCTCGTGCGTTTCCTCTCCGAACTGGGCCGGGAAGGGGCCTACAAGACCCAGCCCAACCGCTACGTTCGCACCTGGAAGGCCATGGGCAAGATGGAGCAGAAGGACGTGGACCACGTCCGCCATGTGGGCAGCTTTGCCCTGAATGATGAAAAATACACCTACCCCTGGCAAATTGCGATCAGCCAGGTGAACGGTGACCTGCCACTGGCCGATTTGCCCGCCGCGCAGAAGATGTATCCCTGGTTCCCGAAAATCGTGCAATTTGGCCTGAAACTGGACGGCGCGGGCAAGGTCAAACTCGGCTTCAGCACCGTGAAGGGCATTGTTGTGGCGGTGGACGGGGCAGAACTCAAGGAATTAAACCCCGTTCAGGAGCTCGACCTGAGCGCCGGAACCCACCGAATCAGCGTGCTGGTGACGCGCGACGCTGGGGAAGTGGCGGGTTTGCGCGTGGAAATCTTAGATGGCGCAGCCGTGGCGGTGCCGTGAGGTATGGGCAATCCGAAAAATCGTAAAGCCGATGTATTTGCATTGACGGGACAGCGGCACTTTCGCTATTCTGAACGCTAGGCTTGGTACGCATGTCTCACCCCGATGTGCATCCATGCGCCAACCCTTTGTCCACCCCCATGAGAAATCATCCCATCGACCTGAGAAAAAACGAAACGCTCGTTGGGTCGAACAGTCGTGACTTTTTAGGGTTTCCAGTGGCTGACCGCCTGTGGCACGACATTCCCGCGAAACCGTTGTCCTGAGCCGCTGTCCATTTGCCCCTTTTCCAATCCTCCCGCTCCGCTCCCGTTAAAGACTTTTTTCTGATGAAAACACTTCGAAGTAACCGCATCCTCCTCGGCTGGTTCATGACCCTGCTGGTGTTCACCATGCAAGTCGCCACGCCGTTGAAAGCATCCACGTTTTTCTGGGCACCGAGTGGGGGTGCCACGAATTCCGGCTATTGGGACACGACCTCTCTCGACTGGGGGGCCAGCAAAAACCAGGGGGGTTCCGTTTGGGTGAACAATTCCGTTACGCCGAACTCGGCGGTCTTTTCCGCCACCGCCAACGTCACGCTTGCATCTGCTATCACGCTCAATGGGTTGACCTTCCAGGGCAACGGTGGGATGGTGACGGCAAATGCAGGGGGAGGGCTTACCTTTGGTGGTAGCAATCCTTCCATCACCCTGCAGGGAGATTCTTCTACGGGCGTCACACCAGTGAACACTTTGAATGCACCATTGTCTGGTTCAAGTGGGTTGATCATTCAATACGTGGATTCGGCATCGACACCCAATCCTGCCTATGGCGGTACGCTTGATCTGGGACAGTCGGGTTCCAATTTCGCCAATAGCCTGACCGGGGGGATCACTCTCGTCGGCGCGAAAAAGGGCGGAACGCTGACGGGAGGGGTCACGACGCTAAACGTCGCCATGTCTTCCTTGAACAACACCACTTTGCCAGATGTCAATCCGCTGGGAACCAATCAAGTCACACTCGGGGCCAACACTCAGTTGCAAATTACTGGTAAAACCACCACAACTCTTGGTTACTCGGGCCGTGTATTTACCACGAGTGGCACGAGTGACAGCAGCCGGGTGGACTTCTCGCAAACGGCCACCGGTGCCACCTTGCCGACGACGAAAGTCGTTGCCAGCACCAGCGGCAGTAGCACAGCTATCGCCACCGCAACGACCGTCGGCTTGTATGCGGGGGAGACGGTGACGGGGGTGGGTGTTCCAGCCAACACCGTGGTGGCTTCCGTGGACAGCGGTACTCAGTTCTCGGTAAATCAAAGTCTCACCCTTTCTGCTGCCGCTCTGACGATCACTCCGCCCGCTGCGCTCACTTCAACTGGCAGTCCAACACTTTCCTCCAATGCGGTCCAAAATATCAGTGCCTCCGCACTCATCCCAGGTCTGGATGGCAGCGCCTCATCAGCCATCCAATATACGGATATCAATGGTGTGACGCAGACTGCCACCAACTATGCCATCCAATGGGGGGGCAAACTCCAAATTGATCATGCCGGGGGCTATACCTTCTTTGCCAGCTCCGATGACGCCAGCCGTGTGTACGTTGATGGTGTTCTGGTTCTGAACAACGATGGCGGCAAAGGTTCTCTAGACCTATCCAGTGCGGTCATTCATCTGTCGGCAGGTTTTCACGATGTCGTGGTGGATTATGTTCAAGCCACCGGTGGTGCAGCTCTCAATTTGGGTTATGCAGGTCCAGATACCCTTGGAGCTGGAAGTAGTGGATTAATCGGCCAGCGCGTGACATTGGACTCCAGTAATAATTTTTATCAGGCAGAGATCAACACTGCCAGTGGTTTTAGCAATGCCCTTCAGATGGGCAACGCGATCAATCTGACGGGCAATGCCAGCATCAGCCTGCAGGGTGGGGGGTTCACTTCTGCCCAGCTCGGGGCGCTGACCATGACCACCGGGACAACGCTTTCGGTCCTCTCCGTGGACACCAATGGCGCTGTGATTACGGGCAACGATCCTGGGTTTGGACAAACCGTGCATTTTGGTGGAACCACTGGATCGCCGACGTTGTTTGGCAGTGGCACGGCGGGCACGGTGACGATTGCCTCAGATGCCAATGTGGCATTCGACGGGGTGGTGTCTGACGGCGGGAATACCATGAACATTAAAAAAATCGGTATGGGGCGGTTGTACTTCAATCAAACCACCAGTGCCAATTCCCTGCTGGCCACGACAACCATCACTGCGGACGGCACTACTCCCCAGGTGGTGACTGCCAAAACTAGCAGCAGCACCACGATAATCCCCAGCAGCACCTCCACCCTGTCGGTCGGCATGGGCGTGAGCGGGTCGGGCATTCCCGCTGGCACGGTGATCACTGCTATCGCTGCCAATAACGTGGTCACGTTGAGTAATGCGGCCACCACTTCTTTGACCAGCACCTCGCTGACCTTTACCCCTACCACCGGTGCGCCTCCCACGGTGGTTTTGACGGGCAGTACGGCTGCCGGTGCCTTTGATCCGATTGGATCTGCCAGCATTGTCCTGACGGGTGGCAACCTGGTGCTTGACTCCAAAGGGGCCACTGCCGCAGGGCTGGGGCCGACATTCAACAATGCGGTCAGCATTACCAGCAGTTCGACCATCCAATCCGTGGTCAATGCGGCTACCACCACTCTGGGAAGTTCCACCAATGGCATCGCATTGTCGCCAAATACCACCTTGACCCTGGACGCCATTGCCGGTGGTCAAACATCCGCAACTGCAGCGTCAACCGACCCCGGTGCTACGCTGGCGATCGGGGGCAATATCACTGGCAACGCGACCACCGCTCTGATTTTAAAATCCACGATTGTTAATGCCGTTACGACGGTCGCTGCCACTGCTGCGACCTCTGGCACGCCGCAGCAGACTGGCAATTCCTTGGTGGCACTAGGCACTGTGGCCCTGCGTGGTGACAACACTGGGTTCCTGGGTACGGTCTCGCTTGCGCCCAATATGGGACTGCGGGTGGAAGGTGTGAATGCCTTGACGGGTAAATCTCTCGCGCTTTCCGGCAACACGCTATCGCTGCTTTCGGACGGCAGTTCTACCGGCACCAATTATGGCACAGGAGGCCGGGAAAACCTGACTTTCAACGATGCCCTGACCATCAATGCCAACAGCACCATTGTCGTGGATCGTCTTGGCAACGCTCAGTCGCCGCTGTTCACCCTGGCGGCCAACAAAACTGCCCAGATCAGCTCACTGGTGATCAATTCGACTGTTGCAAGCAATACCACTCTGACCGTGACCAACACGGATGGGTATGGATTGGAAGTGACCGGTGCCACGACGCTTTCGGCCACGCCCACATTCACCGTCGCCACTGCGACCAATTCCAATGCCGTGGCAGGGATGACGCTGACAGGGGTGGTCTCAGGCGGCGACAATCTGATCAAGGTCGGCAATGGCACCCTCGCGCTGGGGAATGCTTCGAACAGTTTTGGTGCCACTCAGAGCCTGACCACTTACGGTGCCTCCGGCACCAACACGCTGACGCTGAATGTGACCTATTTTAACAACCTATTGGTGGGCCAAGCGGTTTCCGGGACGGGCGTGCCACTCGGGGCCACGATTGGCGCAATGAATGTCGCAACCTTCATCACAGAGGCGAACACGGGGAGCAATCTGCTCACCACGACTGCTGCTGGCTACGCTAATCTGGCGGTTGGTATTCAGGTTTATGGGACTGGCATTCCCGTCGGGGCAACGGTGTCAGCGCTGAGCACACCGAGCTACACTGCTTCGGCGAATTCGGGGAGCAATCTGTTCACCACGACCGCTGCCAACTACGCCAACCTGGCGGTTGGGATGCCGATCACTGGGGTGGGCATTCCCATCGGGGCAACCGTGACAGCGCTGAGCACACCGAGCTACACCACAGAGGCGAATTCGGGGAGCAATCTGCTTTACACGAGCGCTGCTGGTTACGCCAACATGGCGATTGGTACGCCAGTCACTGGAGCGGGCATTCCCACCGGGGCCACGGTGGCAGCGCTGAACGCAACGAGTTACACCGCTGCGGCGAACGCTGGCAGCAATCTGTTCACCACGACCGCTGCCAACTACGCCAACCTTGTGATTGGCATGCCGGTCTCTGGCGCGGGCATTCCCGCCGGGGCAACCGTGACAGCGCTGAGCACACCGAGCTACACGACAGAGGCGAATTCGGGGAGCACTCTGCTTTACACGAGCGCTGCTGGTTACGCCAACTTAGCGATTGGTACGCCAGTCACTGGGGTGGGCATTCCCACCGGGGCCACGGTGGCAGCGCTGAACGCAACGAGTTACACCGCTGCGGCCAACTCTGGCAGCAATTTTATCACCACGACCGCTGCCAACTACGCCAACCTAGTGATTGGCATGCCGGTTTCTGGCGTGGGCATTCCCGCCGGGGCAACGGTGACAGCGCTGAGCACACCGAGCTACACCACAGAGGCGAACACGGGGAGCAATCTGCTCACCACGACCGCTGCTGGTTACGCCAACTTGGCGATTGGTACGCCAGTCACTGGAACGGGCATTCCCACCGGGGCCACGGTGGCAGCGCTGAACGCAACGAGTTACACCGCCACCGGCACCAGTGGCAACGCCTCACTAACCCCTACCAGTGGCAGTGTCGCAGGTTTGGCGGTGGGCATGCCAGTCTCTGGAACGGGTATCCCCACTGGGGCGGTGATTGCCTCAATCGACACGGTTAATCATAAGTTCACCCTCAATCAGAACCTCACTGCCAATGCGACGTCGTACACCTTGGATCAGGTCACGCTCAGTCAAAATGTGACAGCGGCGAATCCAACCCTGAACTTGAATCAAGCCACCCTCAGTCAGAACCTCACTGCCAGTGCGACGTCCTACACCTTGGATCAGGTCAAGCTCAGTCAAAGTGTGACAACGGCGAATCCAACCCTGAACTTGAATCAAGCCACGCTCAGTCAGAACCTCACAGCCAATGCGTCGTCGTATACCTTGAATCTGGTGACGCTCAGTCAAAGTGTGACAACGGCGAATCCAACGCTGAACTTGAATCTGGCCACGCTCAGTCAGAACCTCACCGCCAGTCTGTCGTCGTACACTTTGAATCAGGTCACCATCAGTCAAAATGTGACCGTAGCGAATCCAACATTGAACTTGAATCAGGCCACGCTCACTGGCGGCAATCTGACGGCGACCAATGCAACGCTGTCGGTCACGCCGGTGATCAATATCACGGCTGGGGTGCTCGCTGTGGCCAATGATGGCGCGATGGGCAATGCGGCCAATCAAATCTGGCTCAATGCCAATGCCACGACTGGGGTAGGACTGCGGGCCACGGGCACCTTCGGCACTTCACGTACTATTGTACTCCAGCAGGCCAGCAACGCCATTGAGGTCAGCAACGGGAATAAACTAACCCTCAACAGCGCGTTTACCTGGGGCAACGCCGCCAACGCGCTCTACAAGAATGACATGGGTACCTTGGAGCTGACCCAGGCAGAGACTGGTTGGAACGGGACTTTGAACGTGAACCAAGGAACGCTGCTCATCGACAATGCTGGTGCGTTTGGCACGGGGACAGCGGATACTTTTGTGGCAGCAGTGGGGGCGGAAGTGGCGCTCAATGGAGGCTCCAGCGGCTTGACCATCTCTGAAAACTTTCAGTTAACGGGCAACCTCAGTGCCTCGGGGGTGAATGCCAATGGCATGATCCACAGCTTGGCGGGTGCTGGGACCAACACGGTTAACGGCGCGGTATTTTTGAACAGCGGCAGTGGCAGCACGCTGATTGCGGGAGTTGATTCCGGCAGTCAGTTGAATCTTGCTGGCGGCGTGCGTTACACATCAGGCTCGGGTGGCAATCTTTATCTATCGGCCTCCGGCAGCGGTGTGGGAACATTATCATCTTCGCTGGTCAATATAGGTTCGAATCCTGGTGCGGAGACCTTTACCAAGGTCGGCACCGGTACCTGGAATTTCACCACCAACGTATTCCAACCGACGGTTTCCACGTCCACCTACAAAGCCTTTGCTACCACGGCTATAGTCAACGGCACATCTGTCACTTTGAATTCGGGTTCCACCACAAGCCTGTTTGTGGGCATGCCAGTCAGTGGTTTATCAACCGTTTACGGCAACAATTTAACCGTCGCCAGCATTCAGGATGCGACCCATTTCACTTTGTCTAGTGCTGCCAAAACAACGAGTTCGTCCGCTACGACCATTTTTGGTGCTCTAAATACAACCAGTGTGACCACAACGATCAACAGCAATGCTGCGACCGTGGCGAGCACCAGTGGCTTTTATGTGGGCATGCCTGTCGTGGGTGCCAACATTCCTGTCGGTGCCACCGTGGCGAGCGTGACTAATGCGACTCAGTTTACGCTTTCGGCAAATGCTACCGCAACCGGCACTGCGAATGCCGTTTTTGCTGAAAACCTTGGGGTGGTGAACAGTACGCTGGGCCTGTCCAATAATAGTATCATCAACAATTCCAATATTCCAGCCGGTGCCACGATCAAAAGCGTCAACGGCAGCTATTTCACCATCACGCTGCCTTCGACGGCGTTGGCCTCCAGCTTTGTGAACGGCACCAGCGCCTTCACGACCTATGGAGTGGCTGCCAACAGTACGGCGGTCATGCTCAGTTCCGGAACGCTTCTCCTGAATGCTTCTGGATCCTTGGCCAGTGGTGCAAGCGTGAGTTCGGTGGCTGGTAGTACGACCACTAGTGGCAGCAGTGTAGTCTCTGTTAGCTCGACGATTGGACTTGTTCCTGGGATGGTCGTTACCGGCACCAACATCCCGGCAGGGGCCACCATCAGCAATATCATCAGTGCCACGCAATTCACTCTCAGTACGAATGCAACAGGCACTGGCAACAATCTCACGCTTGCAGTCGGGCTGGCTGGCGGTGCGACAACAAGTGGCAGCAACATAGTCACTGTCAGCTCAACTTATGGACTTGCTCCGGGAATGGCCATCTCTGGCACCAATATTCCCGCCGGTGCCACCATCAGCAATGTCAGCAGCAGCACGCAATTCACCATCAGCGCGAATGCAACGGGCACTGGCACGGGCATCACGTTGACCGCTTCGGACTCATCCGCAGCGAACTTGATCACCATCAGCCCCGGGGCAGTTCTCTCTTTGGATAACACAGCCACCAACGTCAATAACCGGCTGGCCACCCGCCCGCTGACCTCCTTTGGCGGCACTTTGAACATCACGGGCAACGCCAGTGCGGCGACGACCGAACAACTCGGAGCCACCACCTTTGGTGCCGGCAACAGTGTGTTGACGTTGACTCCCAACGCCGCGCAGCCGCTCACCCTGACCCTGGGACTGAGTACTACGGTGGCTCGCAGCGCTGGGGGCACCGTGCTGTTCCGCGGCACCAATCTGGGTAGTGCTGCTGCGGCCAACACCGCCGTGGTGGTCGGCCCATCGACGACGACGGGGTTGACCTTCGTCGGCCAGACTGGTGGAACGGGCACCACCACTAAGAGCATCGTCCCCTGGGCGCTGGTGGACACTAGCACCACGGGCACCGGACTTTCCTTTGCCACGGCCGACTCGATCGCCGGAGGGACCGTCACGGGCACCGGCATCCTGCGTGCGTTGAGCGGCTCTGAAATCTCCACCACGCTCACCACTCTGACGAATGTGTCGCTGACCAGTGCGGCCTCGCTGTTTGTGCCGAGGACTATCAACTCACTGACTCTGGGCACCGGCGGCAACGTGACAATCGCATCGCCGCAAACGCTGACGATTGATAGTGGTGGTATCCTTGACACGGCGGTTTCCGCCAGCATCTCCGGCGGGCAGCTTTCGACGACCAGCAACCGGGAATTGATCGTGTTTGTGACCAATCCTTCCGGCACCTTGAGTCTCAGCAGTGCCATCGCTGGCACTAGCGGTGGCCTGACCAAATCGGGCGCGGGCACGCTATCTTTGGCACCCATCGACAACTACTCGGGGGCCACCATCATTGATCAAGGCACCCTGATGTTGGACTCCGGCGGTCGTTCCATTCTCTACAACAACGATCTTTCCATCAACAACGGTGGCACGCTGGATCTCAATGGCAGTGTGTTCTTTGCCAACCGTCTCCGCAATGATGGCAGCACCTTTGTCGCGGGCAATGGCGGCACGGTGACCAATAGTGCTGCCGCCCAGGCCACTCTTGTTCTCGGCAACGCCAACGTGAACTGGGCCGGCCAGATCAACGGCAATGTGGCCGTGGTGCGTGCGGTCAACGGCTCTGGCAGCAATGACTGGAATCTTTACACCGCCCAAAGCTATACGGGGCCGACACTGCTCTACGGGGGACGCTTGCAGATGACGGATTCAGCGACGCTGTTGAATACCAACGCGATCGAAATCAACTATTCCAATTTGCTGATCCAGAATGGCTCGCTGCTTGGTCAGAACATCAACACCCGCGTCAATCCGACGGCTCCCATCACCATGCGCGGGGGCATGCTGCAATTCCGCAACCGGCAGGCTACGGCGACTGTCGAATCCTTTGGTGCAGTGACCGTTGCTCAAGGTCAAAACATCATTGAGAGCAGTTTGAACGGGGTGAATATCAATTCGAGCGATCTGACTTTTTCCAGCCTGACCCAGGCGGCGGGTTCCAAGGCCACGCTGATGTTCAAAAGTGTGACTGGGCTGATCGGCAGCAATAGCCGTGTGTTCTTTACCACCGCGCCCACGCTGGTGAACAATCTCATTGCGAACGCCAGTGGACAGACGGGCTGGGCGATTGAAGACCGTGAGTTTGCCAGTTACATTAACGGCACTCCAGGGCAGGTCGGTGGCATTGGCGCGCTGAATCAGGTCGGCTTTGCTGGCTATTCCACCAACGGACTGAACAGCGGTGGCACAAGTGATAACATCCGGCTGACTCTGGCAGCAGTGGCTTCCACTGGGGCAGTCGGCGGCAATCTACTGACCGTGGCAAGCACCGCAGGCATGTCCGTGGGGGATTCGGTGACCGGGGTAGGAGTTCCAGCAGGTTCTACGGTCACGGCCATCACCAACGGGGTTCAGTTCACCATCAGCCAGCCCCTGACCGCTGCGAATCCTACTTTAACGCTGCCACAAGCCCTGCAGAGCGACCGAACCTTTAACAGTCTGGTGCTTAATTCCAGCGGCTCGAACACCGTCAATCTCAATGGTCACACGCTCACCCTGGCCGGAGGCGGGCTGATTTTCTCGCCGACGTCTGACAACACGGGTACCGCCTCGGTGCTGAGCAGTTCGACTACCAGCCCGACAGTCACCCTCACTGCTGTGCCAGCCACCTTGACGGTTGGCTCGACGGGATTCCTTGGCGCTACGGTGACGGGGATCAGCGGTAATACCGTGACCCTCTCTGCGAATGCGAATGCAAGCGTGTCCGCCAATCCGGTCGTGGTCAGTTATACCGATCCCAACAACAATCCGGGAACCGTCAGTGTGCTTTCCAGCTCGACCGCCAGCGCTACGGTGACAGTTCTTACGGTTCCGGCATCTCTGGTGGTGGGTTCCACCTTTATGAGCAGCAGCGTTACAGCGATCAATGGCACCACCATTACATTGCTGGCCAATGCAGACTCCAATATTTCCGTCACTCCGCTCGCCAGCACTTACACCAGCACCATTGCCACCACGCTGGCGCTGACGAATGGCAATCTGACCAGCGGCACCTCGGGTTCGGCGGCAGATCTTTATATCCACGTGGTGCCCTATGGTGGCACGAGCCGCTTGTCCTCGATTTCAGCCAACATTACCAACAATGGGACTGGCGTCGCCACTCCAGGGGCAGGCGGTGCTGTTTCCCTGGTGCTGGATGGCAACATTTCCACGGCAGGGCTGGCGGGTACCACGATTTCTGGCAACAACACCTACACGGGAGGCACTTGGGTCAATTCAAGCACTTGGATTCTGGCGACTCCCAATGCCAATGGCACCTCCATTTATGCGATTCCAGGCAATCTGACGATCTCGGGCAGCAATGTGGACAACACGAATGTGTACAGTGGATTGGTGCAGTTGAACGCCAGCAGCGAAATCAGCAACACGGGCACCGTCACTCTGAATGGTGGTGGCAGCCTCTACCTCAACGGGTTCAACCAAACGTTGGGCGGACTGGTCTTCAACAATAGTGGTGGTCCAGCTCCGACGCTGAGCCTCAGCACCGGGCAATTGACGCTGAATGGCAATATCATCGCCGCTGCCGCCAGTGTTGGTAACATTTCGCTGATTAATAGCGGTCTCTTGAACACAACGACGACAACCGGCAGTTCGACAGTGACGGTGGCAAGCACGGCAGGACTCGTGGTGGGGACTGCGGTGAGCGGCACTGGCATTGCTGGTGGTACCACCATTGCATCCATCGCGGGGGATGGTGTGACCTTGACGCTCTCTTCCGCTGCGACGGCCACGGGAACCAATTCTCTGACTTATGCCAATCTGGGTTCCCTGAACCTGGGTGGTGTGACGCGCACGGTGACGGTGAGTCCCATCACCGCCAATGGCCAAAGTGTAGCACCGTTGCAGCCAACCTTGAACATTACCGCGCCGATCGTGCAGGGATCCGGTACGGCGGGCCTGACCATCACCAGCCTCACCGGCGGCACCAGCAGCCTCAGTTCAACCACGCACGGTAACACCACCGTCACGGTGCCGAGTACGGCTGGCCTTTATGTCGGGGAGGCGGTCAGCGGCACCGGCATCCCCGCTGGTGCAACGATTGCCAGCATTGCAGGAGATGGGGTGACTGTGACCCTCTCATTGAGTGCAACGACCAGCACCACCGCCGCCCTGACGTTCGGCAGCGCGGCGGGAATCAACAGCAGCATTAGCTCAAACACCACGAGCAGCAGCGCTACTGTCACAGTGCCGAGCACGGTGGGTCTCTATGTGGGCCAGTCGGTCAGTGGCACCGGCATTCCTGCTGGTACCACGATTGCTGGCATTGCGGGGGATGGGGTCACTTTGACTCTCTCTTCAAATGCAACGACCAACGGTCCGAATGCTCTGACCTACGGCAGCGCGGCGGTGCTGCAGTTGAGCAGCCCGGTCAGCACCTTCACGGGCGGCGTGACGCTCAATGCAGGCGGACTCATGATTGGTGCCAGCAGCACTCCTTCCGTCGTGGGTTCGACGGTGACCAGCGGCCCTCTAGGAACAGGCACTCTGACGATTGCGGATGGCACGCGGTTGCTATCTTCAGGCTCCGCCAATGCCATCGCCAACACCTTCGTGGCACAGGGTAGCTTCACTTTTGATGGTGCCAACAACCTGACGCTCAATGGTGCCACCACCCTGCCAGCCGCAGCCAACATCACGGTCATGCTGCCAGGCACCGTGTTGACGCTCGGCGGGCCGATCTCCGGCGCTGGCACCAGCATCAATAAAAACGGCCTAGGTACGCTGGCCTTTTCCACGGGCATCTCGAGCACCGGGGTGCTGAACAACAATAGTATGGCGGGTGTGGTGAATGTGAATGCTGGGGTGTTGCAGATGATTGGAGCGCCAGGTGTTGCAGCGGCGACCCCGCTGGGAACGGCCACGATCAATTTGGCTGCCAGTGCGATGCTGGATCTGCGCAGCAATGGCGTGACCAACTTGGGGACCGTGGTGTTTGGCAACAACGTGGCTCTAGCTTCCACCGCCGGTGCCACCTTCAACATCAACGTGAACAACGTCTCTGCTAACACGGGCAATACCATCCAGATGGGAAATCTGACCATCGCTGCGGGCCAGACGCTGGAGGTGCTGAGTACCAATTCCTACAACCTACGCTTTACGGGTACTTCGAATAATTATTCAGGCACTGGCACGATCAATTTTGCCCCGGCTGCCAACTCGACGCTGACCGTTCCAGGTGGCTTTACGAATGCACTGACTGCTGCGAACACGGGGCTTGGCACGCTCTTGCTGAGTGGCAACAATTCCTTTACCGTCCTGCCCTCGGCTGCCAATGGTGGTGGCATTGGTGCCGCACCGGTGATGGCTAGCTCCAGCACGCCGCTGGGCACCAGCACCTACACGTTTGCCAACAACAGTACTTTGGTGATTAGCCCGGTGGGCGTGGCTCAAGCAAACGTGCCTACTTCGCTTCCCGCTGGTTACACGACGGGTGGACTCACGGAGCGTCTGTACTCGGGTGGTGCCAGCAATTTGAATTCCCTGCTTGGCTCTGCCATGACACCGGGTGCCGTGCTGACCGGTCAGCCGTTGGGAGATCTGGCACTGAACAATCGCCCGCCTGTGGTGACCGCAGCGGCTGGTACTCAGGCGGTATATTCAGGTCTGATCCAAATCACCACTGGGGGCAGTTACACCTTCCAGAGCGCCGAGCGTGATCAGAGTACACTGATCATCGATGGTGTGACGGTGACGGGCGTCAACACCACCACCGCTGGTGGAACAAAGGGACCTTCTTTGGTGGCTGGTGGTACTGGCACCATCACTTTGAGCGCCGGGTATCACACCATTGTGTTTCAAACTACCAATATGACGGGGGCCGGTGGCTTCCAGTTACTCTATGGTGGTCCTGACACGGCGGGGAACAATTTGGCGACGGGGGCCAATGGCGTCACCAATCCGGCAGCAAATCTTCAGGCAATCCCCACTACCAAGCTTTCCTGGTTGAGCGTTCCCCAGACCGCCACCAATACCTTTGCCGCGCAGATCAACTCAGCTTTTAGCCTGCCTGCGGCCACCTCTGCCACCATCGACGGCCAGGGAACGAACATCAACAGTACGGTCGGCACCTCTACTGCTGGCAGTTTCAGCCTGGGCAATGGTTCCACGCTCACAGTCAACAACCAAGGCGGCACCGGCTGGCTTGGCGTGACGCCCGCCCTCACTTTCGGTACGGCCACGGATTCAGTCACCCTGAACACCAACAGCGGCACGCTTAACCTGTTAGGTGGTATTACCGGTGCGGCAGGGAATGCCATCACCAAAACCGGTACTGGCACCTTGATTCTGGGCAGCGGCGGCACTGATGCAGGCACGCTCAGCGTCACCAATGGTTTCCTGCAAATCACGGCGGCCAATTCTTTGCCAACGGGTGGTACCACGATCACCCGTGTGGTTCAGCCGACCTCCACCGTGAGTTCCACAACCACAGCCAGCAGTGCTGTCGTGACGGTTGGCAGCACCACGGGGCTGCAGGTGGGCATGGCAGTCACCGGAACTGGGATCGCCGGTGGTTCCTTCATTTCCGCCATCACCAGTGGCACGACCTACACGCTGACTGCCAACGCGACGGCGGCTGGCACCAATACTCTGACCTATGACCCTTCCCGTCTGACGATCAGTTCAGCCACCAATGGCACCTCAGTATCCGTGGTGAGCACCGCCGGACTTGCCGTGGGCATGTCCGTCACTGGGACCAATATCCCGGCGGGGACGTACATTTCGTCCATCGTTAACAACACCTCCTACACTCTGTCACAGAACAGTTCGTCAGCGACAACCCTCAACCTCACCGTCAACACCGACACCTATGGCGCGCTCGATTTGAACGGCGTCAGCAATGTGGCGGGGAACATCACCTTGAATGGTGTGTCCCCCATCTTCCGCAACAGCACCGCTCCGGCGGCTTTGTTCAACAGCAGTTCCACCGTCGCCAGTGTGGCTGGTAACATCTCCATCGGTGCCGCCACCTCACCCCTGGCCACGGCCATCGGGGGCTTTGGGGACATTACCCTCAACGGACTGGTGCAGGATGGCGGCACGGCGGGTGTGGCCTGGAGCAAGGTGGGGTCGGACACACTGACCTTGAATGGAGCGAACACCTTCACGGGTGCGCTGACCATCAGCGGCGGTATTCTCAAGCTGGGTAATGCTTCCGCCTTGGGGGGGACTGGAACGACAAGCCTCAGTTCCACTCTGACCAACGGCAGTGCGAACGTCACGGTCGCCTCCACATCTGCTTTCTATGTGGGCCAGCAGATCAGTGGCACTGGCGTTCCTGCCGGTGCAGTTATTTCTAGCATCACGAACGCCACCACGTTCGTGATGTCTGCCAATGCAACGGCTTCGGGAGCTAACAGCTTGACTTACGCAACGGGGGGGACGGTCGTCGCTAGCGGTGCCGCGATGGATTTGAATGGTGCCACTGTCACCAATCTGGAGGCGCTCACCTTGAATGGTGCCGGTATCACAGGACTGGCCCAATCCAGCACCCTGGGTGCTTTGATCAACAGCAGCGGCACGGCGGCAAGTTATGCAGGTCCCATCACCCTAGCATCTGCCTCCAGCATCAATACCTCAGGCGGAAACATCACTCTGAGCGGCGTTGTCAGCGGCTCGACCCTGCTGACCAAGTATGGCAGCAACACGCTCAATCTGACCGGTGTCAACACGATGACGGGTGGTGTGACGGTGAACGCGGGAACGGTGTCCGTCAGCGGCACCGGCATTATATCTGGCAGCGGTGGCGGCACCATCACCGTCAATCCTACTGCCACGCTCAATTTGGACAGCACGGGAACCAATCAGAACAACCGCTTGAACACGCGTGCTCTGACGTTAAGCGGTGCCACCTTCAACCTCAAAGGCAGCACTACTGGCACGACGACGGAAACGACGGCTCTGGCCCTGACCATCAATCCAGGGGGTTCGTCTATTTTCCTGACGGGTGCCGGTACAGGTGGCACGGTGTTTACCAATGCCTCTCTGGCACGGGGTGGCAATGGTACGGTCTTGTTCCAAGGTGTGAGTCTGGGCACCGCCGTTGCTGGCAACGGTGTCAGCAACATCATTTTCACTTCGGCACCCGGCACCACCGGTGCAAGTGGCGCGGCAGGAACGAGTACCCGTGGCATTATTCCTTGGGCGATCATTTCGCCTGACAATGGCACGACCTACAGCTTTGCTGCTCCGAGTCTTGCCACTACTGACGGCTTGCAGGCATTGGGTGCTTTGGACCATGTGAATGACTCGCTCGCCACGGGGAGTGCCAACGTATATTTCACGACTGGAACCACCACGGGCACGGCCAACACAACCACCACGCTGAATACATTCACCTTCACGGGAGGAACTTTGGCGCTTGCTTCGGGCACCCGTCTGCTCATTGCCAGCGGTGGGATTCTTTCGACCACTGCCACTGCAAACATCACCGCAAGCGCCGGATCTGGCGCTCTCTTGAGCACCAATGGTTTGAGCACGGAGTTGATCGCTCACACCATGAGTGGCAGCACCCTGACCATCAGCCCTTCGCTCTATATGTCGGCTGGCGGGCTGACCAAGGCAGATGCAGGAACCCTAGTGCTGAATGCCCAGGAAACGTATTTGGGGAATACCACCGTCAACGGTGGCACCCTGCGCCTGAATGGAGGTTCCACCGCACTGGCCTCCTCCTCCACCACGAGTGGTAGTGCCATTGTGAGTGTGCCCTCGACCGTGGGACTGCTGATAGGGGACACTGTGACCGGCACGGGTATTCCCGGCGGAGCCATTGTGACTGGTATTGTTGATGGCACCCATGTGGCGCTTTCGGCCAATGCCACCAGCACCGCAACGAGCACTCTGACGTTTACAGGACAGACGCTGTTCTCGCCGTTCACCACCGCCCCTGGTATCGGCAGTCTGACTTCGACTCCTTCGACGCAGGTCTTGCAGGTCAACAATGGTGGCACCTTGGATATGAATGGCATCAGCCAGTCCGTGGCCAATCTCAACAGTGCTGGTGTATTGCCTGGCACGGGTGGCACGATTTTGGACGGTTCCGCCACAGCGGCGACCCTGCGCATCGGCATCAGCGCGGCAAACACCTGGGCGGGCAATATCAGCAGCGGCACCGGTGTGATCAATCTGGTGCGTGACGGCGCGTCTGTCTGGACAGTCGAATCTGCCAACACGATGACAGGGACGGTGACGCTGCAAGGTGGCTCCACCGTGCTGCAAGATGCGGGTGCGTTTGCCGCTGCTACCGGCATCACCATTGACCGTGCTGGCCTGGTTTGGAATGACACCGGGCTGCAGTCTGCGACGCGCCTCCTGAGCACTGCAACCATGACCCTCAATGGCGGCGGTTTTGTCTTCAATGCGCGTGCAGGCACGAACGGCACCGCCCAGTTTGGTAACATTACTTTGGCTGGCGGTTCCTCCTATCTGGCAGCTAACCCAACCAACGGTACCGCGACCCTGAACATTGGCACCATTTCCTCCCGTGCCACGGGAGCCACGCTGACCTTTGGTGGCAATGTGGGGGACAACGGACGCATCATCATGTCTTCCGCGCCCGCTCTGGCGAATGGAATCATCGGTGGCTGGGCCGTGGCACTGGGCATTGACCCCGTCGCAGGTGGGGGCACGAATGCCGAGTTTGCCACTTATGACCCCGCTTCTGGCATACGGCTGGCGGGCAGTTACGCCACGGTGTACAATAGCGGCACCATTGCTGCAGGGACCGCTCTGCAATTCACCAATGTGCGCTTGGGCGGCTCAGTCACCCTGGCTTCAGGTGGTGCCACGTTCAATTCGTTGACCATGAACAATGCGGGGATCACGCTGAATTTCACCAATGCTACAGACACCTTGGTCGTGACCAGCGGTGGTATCTTGTCAGGCTTGGACAATAGCGCCCGCAGCATCGGCACCGCAGCTCTCCCAGGTGTCGTGACCGCTGGCAATAATCAGACGGAGTTGTTCATCCATAATGGTGCAAACACCCTGACCATCAATTCAGTGATCGCGAATAACAACACCGCGATGAATGTGGTGCTGGACGGTCTGAGTCAGACGGCCAATACTCCGACCATCACCTTCGCGAATGCGAACACCTACACGGGTACGACCTATGTGAATGGCGTGGACTTGAACCTGAAATCAGCCGTGGGTGCTGCCATTCCAGGCAATTTGATCATTTCCGGCGGCACTACCGGCACGGACTCCTTGCCGATTGCCAATGCGAGCGTGGCTCTGCAGTTGAGCAACCAGATTGCTGCGACATCCGCAGTGACGATCAACGGTGGCTCCCAGCTCAACCTGAACAACTTCAACAACACCATCGCCAGCCTGATTTTGACCAATGATGGAGGGGGCAACGGTAGCAACGGTCCTGGTGTGGTGACCGGATCCGGCATACTGGCTGTAGTGGCTGTCCGCCCCCTCGCGGCCAGCACCAGTTTGGGCAGTACGACGCTGGCATTCTCAACGCCACCGGGTGTGCCCCTAGCGGCTGGTACAGCCATCAGTGGTACGGGCGTCGCATCGGGAACGATGATTACTGGCGGTGCAGGCACAGCCGCCACAGGTACCACCACGGCTTCATCCACATCCATTACCGGCATCAATACGACTGGGTTGGTGGTGGGGGAAAGCGTAATTGGCACGGGAATTCCTGCTGGGGCCGTGATTTCCGCGATTCCTACTCCAGGAACCAGTGGAACAATCACATTGTCCACAGCCGCCACTGTAGCAGGCAGCGGTGTTTCACTCTTCTTTGACGCAGGAACTACAGCACTCACTGGAACAACAGCGGCATCATCCACTTCTATTACTAGCATCAACACGACAGGACTTGTGGTCGGAGAAGAAGTGGTTGGTATTGGTATTGCCCCTGGCACTACCATCACCGCGATTCCCACTCCGGGAACCAGCGGCACCATCACCTTATCCTCCGCTGTCGCTTCAGCTGGAACGTCAGTCTCGCTCTATTTTGGTTCTGGCAAAACATACACATTGTCAAGCGCCGCCACAGCCACGGGCAACATCTCCATCGCCCTCAATGCCACCACGACGGCAGGCTCCAGTACGCTCACGTTTGCGGTGCCCCCCAGTGTGGGCACTCTGGCTGCAGGCACGCCTGTCAGCGGCCTAGGCATCGCGCCTGGAACCACCATTGTCAGTGGTTCTGGCAACACTTACACACTCTCCCAGAACGCGACGACTACCGTGAGCGGCACCCCCGTGATTGGTGGCGTCATCTCCGCCAACAATCTGGCCAATGCTAACAGCATTCCGGTGATCAATGGCTTCCTGGATGCCAGCGCTGGACTGACGTTTAATCCAGTCGCATCCACGGTGCTTCCTGGTCAGATTGGCCTCGAAGTCAATTCCGCGATCAACAGCGGCTATATCGTCATGAACGGCACCGGCGTCTTGGGAATCGGCGGGCAGAGTCTCTATAGCGGCATCACACAGGTGAATTCCGGCACCTTGGCGTTCGGCCAAAATGGTGCCTTCATCGGCAATTCACAGGTGAACTTGGCCGCATCTGGGGTTCTCGACGCGCGTGGTCTCATTGGCACCGTGGGTTCGATCACCGGCACGGGCACGGTCACCAACTACAATTTGAACACGCAGGGCACTGTCGTGACTGGTTATGATAACACCAGCAGCACCTTCTCAGGCCTCTTCAATAGCCCGTTTACCAATGGCCTGCTGAATGTGACGAAAGTCGGCACCGGCAACTGGAATCTGGCTGGCAACAACAGCGGCACCGGTGATTCCAACACGTTCACGGTAAGTCAGGGGGCGGTTACCCTGAATGCGGGTTCTAGCGAATCACTCAACTTCCGCACTTACACGCTCAATGCGGGTGGGGTGCTCAACATCGACGACAGCACCAACAATGTTTCCAACCGTCTGGGAGTTAATGCCGCTGGAGTGGCGGGACTCTATACGGACATGAGCACGACATCTGGGAATCGTACCACCAATTTGCAGGGTGGTCAGTTGAATGTGATCGGCTCCAGTTCCGGGGTGCTGACAGAAAACCTGGGTGCAGTGAACGTTCAGAATGGTGCCAGTGTGCTGACGATCACTCCGGGGTCTGGTGGCACTAACATCCTCAAGTTCAATTCCTTGAACAACATCGCTAACAACGGTGCCCTGGGTGGGACCTTGCTGTTGCGCGGCACCAGTCTGGGTGGGACGGCGGCAGCAGGTGTCGCCAATTTTGCTGTGGTGACTAGCTCGCCCCAATTGATTGGCGGCGGCGGAGCGGTAGGCACGACTAGCATAAGCATTCGCCCTGATATCATTGGGGATGTGTCCCTGACCGGCAGCGGGACCGGCTTTGTGACTTACGTTGGCAGTGCTGGCACGGTCGGCGGTACCGGGGGCAACGGCTTCCGGCTGCTGACGAGTTCGGAAATGGCGACCACCTTGGGCACTCAGCCACAGGTGGCTCCGTTTACCGCCCTCACTTTCAACAACAACATCTCCCTGAGTTCCGTGCAACGCATGACGGTAAGCACGACGATCAACAGCTTGGTGCTGGCATCAGGCGGGGGCATATTCTTCGCCGGAGGCAACATCTCCGCGACCAGCAATCCGGCGGGAACGATGTACTTTGCGAATGGCGGACTGGAAACTCTGACGGTCAACAGTGGTGGCATTCTCTCGCTGGCGGGTAACACCGGCATCACTGGTGGCGTGCTCACCGCAGGTGCCAACAATCAGTTGATCTTCCAGGCGGTGAACGATCTGGCAATGGGCAGTTACCTCAGTGGCGGCTCGCAGGGGGTGGTCAAATCCGGCGCAGGTACGCTGACATTGAACAAAGCCAGCCTTGTCACTGGAACGACCACCGTAAATGCTGGCACTCTGGCTCTCAATGCTGGTACCAACACGCTACTGGTGACGCCCACAGCCAGTATTGCCACCGTTTATGACCTGCGCGTCAATGCTGGTACGGTGGACTTGAAGGGCAATACACAGGCCGTCGGGAATTTGACCAGCAATGCCACCGCCAACGTTGGCGGCACTACCACTGCCCTGCCCAACTCGGGTGGCAACATCACCAACTCGGGTGCTTTGGCCAATTTCGTCATGGACGAGCCGAATAACGTCACAGACGCCTTTGGCGGGGTCATTTCGGGTGCCATCAATTTCTACAAAGAGTCAGTCTCTGGAGCCAATCCTTCCAACCTCATTCTCAGCAGCGCGCAAAACTTCGCCGGCTCTGCCAATGTGCTGGGCGGTACGCTGACTTTGCGTGATAGCGGTGCCATCACATCTGCCTCCATGGTGAACATCCAATACGGTGCGCTGGTGCTGGACAACCAGGGTCTGACTGACAGTACTTCACGCCTGTCGTCCTCAGTCCCGGTCAACCTGCTGGGGGGCAATCTCACCGTCAATGGTAGGCAGGCGTTAGACGCCGAGACTCTCGGCACCGTGACTCTGGTGCAAGGAACATCGACCATTCAGATCAACGAAAATGGCAGCAGTAACACCGGCGGCTACGCCCTCACCTTGACCAATTTGGCGCGGAATTCCGCCAATGGTGGCGTGATCAATTTCGTGGCAGGCACCGGCCTGACCCTGGCTGGAACCACGAGCACCACCAGTGCTGGCGCACAGCCGCAGGTCTTCATCAGCCAAATCAATGGTACCACCTTCGCCCAGGCCAGTTTGGTCAATGGCATCATCGGCGGCTGGGCTGTCGTGGGTGGGTCGGAGTTTGCATCCTACACGGATGCGCTGGGGGTCAGTCAGTTGAGCAATGGTACCGCTGGCTACCTGAACAACTATGCTACTGATGTTACGGCAGCGACAGCGGTGCAGAATGTGAATGATGGCACAAGCCGTACGATCGCCGCGTCAAAGACAATCAATTCCTTCCGAACCACCGGGGCCATTACGGACACTCTGGGCAGTCTTGGCACGGGGGTGGTCTTGAACATCGCCAGTGGCGGCTTCCTCACCAATGTGGGAGGTGTTGTTACCTTTACCGGGGCGGATTCGGGCGCTTCGATTACTTCGGGAAGCACGGACTTGTTTGCCTGGATCAATGCGAACACAACGAACTTCAACACCGTCATCAGCGGTAACATTGGGTTGGTAAAATCTGGCCCTGGCACACTGAACCTGCAGCCTTCCGCTAACATGGCTGCGACGACGACCATTGGATCCACCTCGCTGACTTTTGCCACGGCTCCTAGTGTGACGCTGGCACCTGGCACGCCTATCAGCGGCACGGGCATCGCAGCGGGAACGACGATTGTCAGCGGTTCCGGCACGTCCTACGTCCTTTCGCAGAACGCCACTGCTGGAGGAACCAACACACTGCAATTTGGCATCTCCAACTCCTACACCGGAGTCACGAACGTCAATGGTGGCGGAACCTTGAACAGTGGCCTGCTGACGCTGGGTGGGTTGCAAGGGGTGATTGCCATTCCGGGAGATCTGCACATCAACAGCTCCACGGTGACAGAAAACGTCTATGCGGGGCAGATTGCCGCCACCAGCAATGTCACCCTCAATGGTACTGGCGTGCTCAACCGCGTTGGTGCCAACACCCTCGCGAGCCTGACCTTTGGTGGCAATGGCGGAACCACCGCTCCCACGGTCAATATCAACAGCATGACGCAGAACAGCATTGTCACGGCTGCGACCAACACGGTGACAGTGCAAAATACTGTGGGGCTTGCGGTTGGCCAGTTGGTGACCAGCAGCGGTGGCTTCGTGCCAGCGGCTACCACCATTACCGCAATTAATACCGCGACCAATGTCATCACACTGTCCAATAACACCACGGCAGGTACCAGCAACCTGACCTTTGGCGGCACTCTGACGCTGTCGGCGGCCAATGCGATCACTTCCGCCAATGACAACTACGGCACGACTCCAACGGTTGCCATCGGTGCTGGCTCCCAGGGACTCATCCTGAGCAATGCCGCACCGGTGATCAATGTATCCGGTGTCTCACCGCTGGGATTACTGCTGAGCGCGCCCATTATGAGCGCTGCAGGCCAGATCAATAAAACAGGCGCTGGTGGGCTGATCCTGAATCCCTCCTCTATTTTCGGCACGACGGCACCGACGGGAACTTGGACGACCTCCAGCAACTCGGTGACGGCGGTTGGCAGCACTCTGGGGATGGTTGTCGGGCAAGTGGTGACTGGCACGGGCATTCCTGTGGGTGCCACGATTACCGGCATCACCAGCAGCACCTCATACACAATTTCGGCAACTCCGACCGCGGCGGGAACCAATGCAGCACTGGCCTACACCGGAGTGAACACGTTCACCGGCGGGATCAAAGTCACTGACGGCAGCCTGATCGTGGACAACAACAATGCCATCGGCTCTGGAACCATGGTGATTGGAGATGCGACTACCGCCAACACCGTGCCGATCACGCTGCTGTCCGGCACGGCACAGCGTACGTTGAACAATGCGCTGACGTTGAACCGCGACCTGACTTTTGGCGGCAATCAGGCGGTTAACAGCCTGACCTTGAACGGCACCATTAATCTGGGCGCAGTCACACGCACACTGACGGTGACGAATCCTCTGGTGACCGCGACGCTCAATGGGGTCGTCTCGGCTATACCGGTGACGGTAAGTGTGACGGGAACCGAAGGTGTCACGACCTCAAACTTCAGCATCGCTGGGGGCACGACGGTTTATTCTGCCGCTCCGAACGTCGTTATTTCTGGCGGCGGCGGATCGGGTGCCACGGCTACGGCGGTTATGACGGGTGGCGTGGTCACAGGCATTACGATCAACAATCCAGGCAGCGGCTTTACTTCGGCTCCAACCATCAGCTTCACCGGTGGAACCATTACAACGGCAGGAACCAATCCGAGCGGAACTGGCAATGCCAGCAGCTTCCCGATCATGACCGTGGCCTCGGTGCCTGCCAACTTGGTGGTTGGTACGCAGATTCTGGGTCAGACGGTAACCGCCATCAATGGCACCACGCTGACTCTTTCAGGCAATGCCAATCAGGTCATTACCTCCAGTACGCCGATCCAGAACACCACGGGCCTCACCAAAGCAGGTGGTGGCACACTGGTGCTGGCTCCGCAAACAACCGGGGCCATCAGTCAGACAGGTGCCGCCGCCACGACTACTCTAGGTTCCACCACGCTGACTCTTGCGGCTGCCAATGCCAATCTGACGGTAGGGATGCTGGTTCAGGGGCCCGGGATCGCCCAAGGTACGACGATTTCCAGCATTGCTGGAGCAGTGATCACCCTTTCCCAAGCGGCCCTGGGTACCACCAGCAATTCCACGGTGGCCTTCGGTTCTCCGCAAGTTTACGCACCGACCGCTGGTGCCGCTAGCTCAACGACTCTGACCCTGACTCCGGCGCAGGTGGCCAGCAATTTGGTGGTCGTGGGTGCCAGTGTTTCAGGAGCCGGTGTGGCGGCTGGAACCACGATTACAAACATCAATACCAGCACCGGGGTGGTGACGCTCAGCACGGCGCTGCTTGCAGGAGTCACCGGCCAGAATCTGACCTTTGGCGGCTCCACGGCGGTTCCCACTTGGAATACGTATGCCGGAGCCACGACGGTGAACGGCGGCCTGCTTAAAATGGGGGTGGCTGGGGCACTGCCTGCCAGCACGGCCTTGGTGGTCGGTTCGGCTGGAGCGGTGGATTTGGCAGGATATTCCACCACCATTGGTTCACTGGCTGGCGACTCAATGACAACTGGTGGGATGGTGACCAACTCGTCTGCCAACCCGCTGACGCTGACTCTTGGTGGCGACAATACGAGCACGACTTTCAGTGGCAGCATCACTCAAGGGACTTCCTCGGGCGTGGTGTCTCTGGTCAAGAACGGCACCGGCACGACCTCATTGAACAGCCTCAACACCTACACGGGTTCCACCACGATCAATGCGGGGGTTCTGGCGGTAAACACTGTGGGGGATTTGGCTCCTAGCTCCCTTGGCTTTGGTGCGCTCTTCTCCAATGTGAACCTGGGCGGTGGAACGCTGAGCTTTACCGGCTTGGATGCGACGCGCAGCACCACGACGCGGGTGATGAACCTGACGGCTTCCAGCGTTCTGGATGCCTCCGGCAGCACGCCGTTGATCCTGACCAATTCAGCCTCTGGCACCACGGTCAGCGTCTCGGGCACCAAAGGCGTGACGACATCGAACTTCTCGATTGTCGGTGGCACGACGACTTATTCGGCACCTCCTACGGTGGCGATAACCGGAGGTGGCGGCACGGGTGCCACGGCCACAGCAGTTCTCAGTGGGGGCACTTCAGGCACGGTGATTGGGATTACCATTACCAGTGCTGGCAACAGCTTTAGCAGCGCTCCGACGATCACTTTCACTGGTGGTACCGTGACGACTGCGGGAACCAATCCCTCTGGCACTAGTAACGCCAATAGTTTCGCCGGTGTCACGGTTTCTTCGCCTTCTTCTTCCTTTGTCGTTGGCACGCAATTGCTCGGGCAGACCATTACCGCCATCAGTGGCAATAACGTGGTCTTGAGTGGTACTGCCAACCAACTGATCACCAGCACCACTGCGGTGCCGTATGGCAGCACCGTGGGAGTGGCCTCCAGTTTGACCTCCTCTCCGACAGTGACATTGATCGCAGCCGCCCCACCGACCTTGGTCGTGGGTTCCACCATGCTGGGACAGACAGTGACGGCGATCAGCGGTATGACCGTGACGCTTTCTGGGAATGCCAGTACGGCGCTGACCAACGCCAACGCTATCTATGCTGGAGCTGATGTGACTGGGGCCGGGCAGAATCTGACACTGCAGGGCAGCGGCAGCGGTTCCATCGCGGGTTCGATTGCCATCACCACCGGAAATTTGACCAAAACTGGAACTGGGACTTGGACCCTGAGCGGCATGAGCAACTACACTGGCAACACAGCCGTCAATCAAGGCACCTTGGTGTTGAGCCAGTCAACGCCTGCGACGGCAACGCCGGGACTCGGAAACACAGCCATTACGGTGGCTTCAGGTGCCAAGCTGAATGTTTTGGGTAAATATTTTGCCGGTTACACTTCGGTGGCGGGTGCGGGAGCGACACTCAATCTCAATGCAGGTTCTGCCTTCAATTTGTCTGATGGTACCATCGGCACATTGACATTGCAGCAAAATGCGAGCGGGCCTTCCACCGGACTGACCATCGGTTCTTCTACCGGAGTGCCCGTCACCATGTCGTTTGACATCAATTCCGGCGGACCTACTCAGGTGGACTCCATTGTGAGCAATAAAATTGTCTTGGTGAACCCCAGTGGTGCTGAAATGGCGATTGTCCCGCTTGCTTCCACCACCGCGATTCAGCAAACTTGGAATGCCACGACGAATGTCGCCCAGGTTTCCAATGCCACCACCACTGCAAACAATGCGGTGGTCAATCTAACATCTGGCACGACGAGCAATTTCTATGTGGGTATGTCCCTGAATGGCAGTGGAAACACGCACATTCCAACCGGCGAAACCATTGCCAGCATTCAAAGCTCCACTCAGTTTACCCTGAGTAGCGCAACGGGGGTGACGGCAGCTACTTCTGCCGCTACAACGTTCAGCGGTGTGACCAGTGTAGCGACGACTGCTACTGGCAGCACGGCGGGCTTCTATGTTGGCATGCCCATCAGCGGCGACGCGAACATTCTGGCGGGTACGACGGTAAGTCAGATTCTTAATGGTACCCAATTCCTGCTCTCCAGCAGCGCCACTGGCGCAGGTACGGTGGCGACTACCTTCGCGGGTGGAGCTTATACGTTGATTACTGGAAGTACCTTGACGGGGGCCAACAATCTCAGTCTGACCGCCAATGGTCTTATCATAGGCGCGAACGCTTACAAGTACACCCTGTCCAATACCACAACGAGCGAAATACTGACCGTCACGCCAGCCACAATTCACAACTGGTATTGGACTGGCACGACCAATACTTTCACTGACACTGCAACCAATTGGTATTCGGTTCCTGGCAGCACGGGGGGTACCACCGGCAATCCGGATGTGGTGGATAATGTCTATTTCACCGCAACCGCCGCAAACACCGCCAATCTAGGAGTGGTGCTGGGTGGCAACTTCGAAGTTGGTAGCTTGAACTTCACGGGAACAGGCACCCAAGCGGGGACCAGTTCGGTGACGATCAGTGGTGGCACCTTCAATTACAAAATTCTTCTCAATTCGGGGGGCATCAACGTAGCTGCTGGCTCGGCGATGCATACCATCAATGCGGCGGTGAAAATGGTTTCGAGCCAGACGTGGACGATTAACAATTCGACGGCTAACTATTTCACGGTCAATGGCGCAATCGCGGATGGCAATGTGGGCTACACACTCACCGTGGCCGGTACTGGGGCTTTGAATCTCACTGCGGCCAACACCTTCAGCGGCGGGGTTGTTGTGGACAGTGGAACGACCACTGGGACTGGGATTGCTACCCTGATGGCTACCAATATTGGGCTAGGTGGTGCTAGCAGCAGCATCGGTGCTTCATCCAATGCGGCTGCTAATCTTGTTTTGGGGGACAGCACTGGTGCTGGCACGGGGGATCTGCAATACACCGGCAGTGGCGTCAGCACTGACCGCCTCTTCACGCTTGGTCTCACCACCACCGGCAGCAACACTGTGGATTCTGCTGGTACGGGTGCCTTGAATTTTACCAACACGGGGTCATTGGGGCTGATTGGCAGTGGCACACGAAGCTTCACACTGGCCGCCACGTCCGCAGGTCTGACCAACACGTTTGTTCCGGTCATTGGTGACAGTGGCGGGGCCACTTCCCTCACCAAAACGGGACCAGGAACCTGGGTGCTGGCACCCAATAACGGACTTACCGGTGTGCCCGCCATCATCACCAGTGGCTCGACTACCATCACGGCCAGTACCACAGGTTTAACCGTCAATCAGTTGGTGACTGGGGAGGGTATTCTGGCAGGTTCCTACATTACGAGCATTAATTCTGTAGCGGGAACTTTCACGATCAACCAACCGACAGTCACAGCCCCGCCGGAAACCATCAGTATCAATGTTAACAACTTTAACACCTCGCAAATTTATGTGGGTGCGACGACTGATGCTCAGGGAAATGCAACTGTAGGCGGGGCATACACAGTGACTTCGATCACGGATGCGAACGATTACGTCATTTCTAAGCCCAGTACTGCTACTCAGAACATCACCTTCAACGCAGCCGCAGGAAATGGCTTCTCGGGTGTCTTGAAGATCTCGGGCGGTGTGCTGAGTGTGGCCGATATCGAAAACGGCGGCCTTACCAGCGCCATTGGCGCTTCCACTAACATTGCGGCGAATCTGGTACTGGACGGCGGCACCTTGCAATACACCGGGGTGGGGGCATCGACCGACCGCAATTTCACCGTCACTGCCAATGGTGGCGCGATTGACTCCAGTGGCACGGGAGCGTTGGTCCTCAATGGCAGCATGTCCGCCTCCGCCGCCACCGGCAGTCAAACTCTGACTCTGACGGGTAGCAATACCGGTGCCAATACGCTCGTCGGCACCATCAGCAATGGCACTGGCTCCAATGTCACCAATTTTGCCAAGTCTGGCATCGGCACTTGGGTGCTCTCTGGATCCAGCACCTACACAGGTTCGACTTCTGTCACGGGCGGTGATTTATCAGTTTCCTCTCTGGCCAACGGTGGTGTTGCGAGCAACATCGGCCAGTCCACCAATGCTGCGGCCAATCTCGTGTTGAATGGAGGCACGTTGACATACACGGGTGCGGCGCAGACGACGGATCGCCTTTTCAGTGTTGGAACCAGCGGTGGCACCGTTGATTCTTCGGGAACGGGTGGTTTGGTATTCAATAATATAGGCTCAATGGGGTTCAACGGCCAGACGGGCGCGCGCACGCTGACGCTTACCGGAACCGGTACCGGAACCAGTTCGCTCGCTTCCATTGTGGGTGATAGCGGAGGTTCTACATCCTTGGTGAAAAACGGTTCTGGAGCCTGGGTGTTGAACACGGGTGCATTGACCACCCTGGGAAATACCAATTCGACGACTTCCGTTACGGGCATCAATACCTCCGGTCTGACCGTTGGTGAGTTAGTTGCCGGATCGGGCATTGCGGCAGGGACCACGATTGCGGCGATTCCGACGCCGGGCACCAGTGGCACGATCACCTTATCCGCCGCTGCAACGACGACCAGCACGGGTGCTGCTCTTTCCTTTGTGCTACCACTATCTGCTGCCTCCACCACCGGTACGACTACAGGCACGTCCACTTCCATCACCAGCGTCAATACGACCGGACTTTTTGTGGGAGAAAGTGTTTTGGGAGTCGGCATTGCGGCGGGCACTACGATTGCCGCGATTCCGACCCCGGGCACCAGCGGTACGATCACTCTTTCTCAGGCGGCCACCAGTGGTGGCAGCGGCACGGCGCTCTACTTTGGAAATGGCGATGTTGCTACCACCGGCACGACGGTGACCCCGACGTCCGTCAACGGCACAACGGTGGGTTCCTCCACCACCGGTACGACGTTAGCTCCGGCGTCCATCACCGGCACGATAGTGGCCCCAGCGGCCACCGTCGGCACGACGTTGGCCCCGGCGTCCACCACCGGCACGACGCTGGTTTCGTCCGCAAACGGTACGACCGTGGCTTCGTCCACAACTGGCACTACAGCGGTTTCGTCCACCACGGTCACCGGCATCAACACCACCGCATTGGTGGTGGGGGAAAGAGTTACGGGTACGGGCATTGCGGCAGGGACCACGATTGTGGCCATTCCGACACCGGGTACCAGTGGCAAGATCACCCTGTCCACCGCCGCCACGGCTGCTGGCACGGGTGTGTCGCTCTCTTTTGGTAGCACCTCGGTCACCGGCATCAATACGACTGGGTTGGTGGTGGGAGAGTATGTTACGGGCACGGGCATTACGGCAGGGACCACGATTACGGCGATACCGACGCCGGGCACCAGTGGCACGGTTACCCTTTCCGCCCCAGCCACGGCTGCGGGCACGGGCGCACTCTCTTTCGCTAGCACCTCGGTCACCGGCATCAACACGACCGGGTTGGTGGTGGGAGAGAATGTTTCAGGTGCGGGCATTGCGGCAGGGACCACCATTGCGGCGATTCCGACGCCGGGCACCAGTGGCACGATCACTTTGTCCGCTCCTGCTACGGCTAAGGGCACCGGTGTTTCGCTCTCTTTTAATAGCAACTCGGTCACCAGCATCAATACGACCGGGTTGGTGGTGGGGGAGAATATTTCGGGTGCGGGCATTACAGCAGGGACCACGATTGCGGCGATTCCGACGCCGGGTACCAATGGTGCCATCACATTGTCCGCCCCCACCACAGCGGGGGGCACGGGTGTGACGCTCGCAGTGAACAGCACCACAGTCTCCGGCATCAATACCACTGGGTTGGTGGTGGGGGAAAGTGTTTCGGGTACGGGCATTGCGGCAGGGACCACGATTACGGCGATTCCGACACCGGGCACCAGTGGCAAGATCACCCTCTCCACCGCCACCACGACAGGCGGTGCAGGTGTGTCGCTCACTTTTACGAGCACCTCAGTCTCCGGTATCAACACAACCGGGTTGGTGGTGGGAGAGTATGTTTCGGGTACGGGCATTGTCGCAGGTACCACCATTGCGGCGATTCCGACGCCGGGCACCAGTGGCACGATCACCCTTTCCACCGCCACCACGACAGGCGGCACAAGTGTACCGCTGGCTTTTGGCAGCACCTCGGTCACCGGCATTAACACGACCGGATTGGTGGTGGGGGAAAACGTTTCTGGTACGGGCATTGCGGCAGGGACCACGATTGTGGCCATTCCGACGCCTGGCACCAATGGTACGATCACTTTATCCGCCCCCGCCACGGCTGCGGGCACGGGGTCGCTCTCTTTTGCTAGCACCTCGATCACCGGCATCAATACGACTGGGTTGGTGGTGGGGGAAAGCGTGGTGGGGACGGGCATTGCAGCGGGCACGACCATTGCGGCGATCCCGACTCCGGGCACCAGTGGCACGATCACCTTGTCCACTCCTACTACGGGCAGCGTTGCGTCACTCTACTTTGGAACAGCTAACACGGTGACCCAGGGATCAACGACCAATACGAACAAATCCGTTACCGGAGTCAATACGAACGGGTTGGTGGTGGGGGAAAGCGTTACGGGGACTGGCATTGCGGCAGGGACCACGATTGCGGCGATTCCGACGCCGGGCACCAGTGGCACGATCACCTTGTCTGCCGCCGCCACGGCGACTGGGAGCAGTGTGCCGCTCTCCTTTGGCACAGGAAATAAGACCGCGAACAGTACGACTGTCAGCGGCATCAACACCATAGGTCTGTATGTTGGACAGGCGGTTTATGGTGCCGGGATTGCACCGGGCACCACCATTTCAGCTATCACCGTGACTGGCAACAGTGGTGCCATCACCCTTTCTCAGGCATCCACGGTTACGGGTGCTGGCGTTGCCTTTGTGACTGAAAACAGCTATTCCGGCACCACCACTGTGAACCAGGGCGATTTCCAAGTGGGCGTCAATGGTTTTGGTACGACAGGCACGGGTGCTCTGACGGTCAATTCGGGTGCCACTCTGTCCGGTTCAGGCTTGATCAATGGCACGACGGTCTTCAATGCTGGCGCGTCTCTCACCCCTGGGGATAACTTTGGCACGAGCATTGGCACGTTGACTTTCAATGGCAACGTCACCTTGAACGATGCCTCGAATGTGACGCTCAAAGTGGCGGCACCGACGCTTACAGATGCGGGCATCAACGCAAGCTTGGCCTTGGGCAAGTATGACACGACAGGCGGCTACCGCTCCACCCACCTAACCACCTGGGACAGCTCGGTCATCCCCGTCGGGGCAAGTGATTTGCTCACCGTCAATGGCACGATGACCCTCAATCATGCCCAGATCACCATTCAGGATTCGGGTTTTGTGACCAATGCGGCCAGCGGTCAGGTGTTTAATGTCGTCAACTGGATTTCGCTGGCAGGCTCCTCCACCTTCAATGCGGGCACCAATTACCGCACCGGTGGTTCAGGTGGCGGTAATTTGATCCTGCCCACCTTGAGCGGAGGTCTGGTCTATGACGTCAGCCAATTCACCACTTCGGGTATCTTTACCATCATTACTCCTCCCACCGCCATCCCGGTGCTGATGAGCAGCTACAACATTGTCGGCGGCGGTTCCTGGGCCAGCGCGGTCAATTGGAGTCCCAATTTGCCCCCGCAATCCGTTAACAGCATTGCCAATTTCACCTCCAACATCAGCTCCAATGCGGTGGTCACGCTGGATGGCAATGAAACAGTCGGGATGATCTTCATCGGTGACCAGAACAACACCAATTTCTTCACCATTGCCCAGGGCAGCAGTGGTAGCCTGATCTTCGACAACGGGGTCTATGGCGCTGCCTACCTCAGCAAGGTGCAGTCAAACTCCACCACGGTGGGTGTGGACATCATCAGTGCGCCGGTGCAGCTCAACAGCGACTTGAATATCAACGTCGGCTCGGGCGGCGACACGGCACGTCTGGACATCAGCGGGGCTATCTCGCAGACAACTGCCGGCACGAATGTCAACATCATGGGGGCGGGCCGCGTCACTATCTCCGGCCTTACCGCCAACAGCTACACCGGCCTGACCACCGTGTTCTCTCGCGGTGCTGCCGATGCGACCAACCCAGACCTCGTACTCGCCAAGGCCATGACCTTTGCCAGCACCCAGACCGGGACGTTGGCAATCAGCACCACGGCGGGGAGCAACATAGCTACTCTAACGGGTAATGGTGTTAGCACAGCGGGACTTTACATCGGCATGCCGGTGACCGGGAACGCCGGTATTCCAAGCAGCAATACGGTGATCACCAGCATCATCGACAGCACGCATGTGCAACTGTCCAATGCAGCCACAGCCACAGCCACAGGGGTAGCCACGACCTTCGCACCGCTGGCGCTGACAACCTCTGCGGGCAGCGCCAGCGTAACGCTGACGGCAGGTTCGACGGCTTTCCTGGAGCCGGGGATGAAAATCAGCGGCAATGCCAACATTCCTAACGGGGCCACGATTAGCTCGATCACCGGTCCAACGACCTTCACCCTTTCCACTGCGGCTGCGACAAGTGGTGCCAGTGTAGCGACGAACGTGGGCTTGCTCTCCACCACGACGATTGGGGCCCAGGTTTCCACTGCTACCACTGCGGCTGGCAGCGCCACGGTCACTCTGACCTCCGGCAACACCACCAACTTCTATGTGGGCATGTCACTGGCGGGCAGTGGTAATGCCAACATTCCTGCGGGTGCCACCGTCGCCAGCATCATTAGTTCCACCCAGTTTACTCTGAACTCTGGCACCGGAGTGACCGTCGGCACTGGGGTTTCGACTACTTTCAATGGAGTGAAGAATGTGGTGACTGCCGGCAGCACGGCGGGCTTCTACGCGGGGATGCCAGTCGTAGGGAATCCCAACATTCCGACTGGGGCGGTCATCACCGCTGTGCTCAACGCTACCCAGTTTGTGGTTTCCAATGCAGCCTCAAGCGCGGTGACCAATGTGGTCACGGGTTTTGGCACCGATGTCGTCAACGGTGCTATCCAGGGCAATCTCAAGATCGGCAACGCCAGTATGGGTGGTGACGCTAATGCCACGCTGACAAACAATACTTCTGTGGTGCAACTGGCTGGGAACAACCAGATCGCCGACACCTCAACCATCATATTTGATTCGGGCATCGGCGGCTATTCCGCCTCCAATGGTAGTAACAACGCCTACTTCAAAATGATGGGCTTCAATGAAACCGTGGCGGCCATTTCCAATTACGATAGCTCCGGTGTGATAGAAAACACCGACGGTGAAAGTGGCTACGTGGTCAACAGCACGTTGACGCTCAACACCAGTGGCTTGAGTTACTTCAACGGCTATCTGCGGGACCGTGGTAACAACAGCAGCTCAGGCATCATGAACTTGGTTGTCTCAGGGACGGGAACCCAGGTGCTGGCTGGTGGCAACATCACCTACAGCGGTCTGACCACCATCAACACCGGGGCCACGTTGGTGCTGGACACAACCACCAATTTCGGCATTGGCACCAGCGGGGGCACACGGGGAGTCAACACCATCAACGACAATGGCACCTTGGTGTTGCGCAACACCGGCACGGGCACCTTTACCTTTGGTGCCGCCAGTGCCAATGGGTCGGGCACCACCCTCACGGCCACCAGTGGCAGTCTGGTGCGTGACAGCGGACCGGGATCGTTTGACCCAGCTACCAGGAATCCGATTGTGACCATCGTCAACAACATCACCCTCGGAGCGGGGATTTCAGTGCTGGAAGGTGGTACGACGAACTTCCAGGGCCGTACGAACACCACCAACGGTGGCTTCTACATTAAGGGTAAAGAGAACCTGACCACGGTGAACTTGACGGCGAATACCAATATTCAAGGGACGAACGCCCAGGGTTCTGGCCTCACGGTGTATGGTACCGGCAACAATATCATTGATGGTGCACTGCTCACCATCACCGCGCAGGTTAATGTGGCCAATTCTGTGAGTGTCTTGGCGGGAGACGTGCGTCTGTCCGGCCTTGGAACCTTGAATACTCCGAGCATCCTCATTTCAGGGGAAGGTTCCACGGTCAGCAGCACCACCATCACCGGTTTTGGGATTCTCAATGACACCACCGCTGGCGGTGCTGCGAACAACATCACGAATCGACTTAACAAAGCGAATATCAGCTTGGATGCCGGGCGCCTCATGCTGACCGGCAACGGCACGGGTACTGAAGTATTCTCTGAGACCACGGGGTCGTTGACCATCGCCGGGGGGGCCAACTACATTTCCTCGGTCATGACCAATGCGAGCTCTAGTACGCTGACGTTTAAAGACCTGTCTGGGGGGCGGACGAGTTATTCAACGGTGGTATTTGATTCACTCAACGGCACCACGACCGACACTGGAGGCATCATCGCCTTCACCAATGCGCCTAATTTAGATTCCAGCGGCATTATGGGTGGCTGGGCCTATCGCACCACCAGCAGCAATGGTGTGGTCCTCTACGAGTTTGCCACCATCAGCGGCAACCAGGTGGTGCCCTATTCGGGCTACGCTGCGAACAATTTTTCGGGCGGTTCAAATAGCAACGTGAAGATGACGGCTTCCCTGACCATTGGCAGCTCCACCATCAGTTCCTTGAACATTCAGAGTACCTCTGCACTCACGCTGACCATCAATCCGGGTTCGACGCTGGACATTCGCACGGGGGGCATCCTTTCAAGCTTGGGGAACCAAGTCATTACCGGGGGCTACATCCAGTCTGACAGTGGCACCAACTATGAATTGATCACCCATCTGCCGACCAACCAATTGACGATCAACAGCTCCATTATTAACAATGGTTCCAATGCGGTCGCACTGGTCAAATCCGGGGCGGCAACACTTTACCTGACCCCGCAGACTGTTCGGACCACGACCTACACCATTGGCAACACTACGGCCACGGTCACCGGCACGGGTACGACCAATGGCATGGCGGTGGGAAATACGGTGACCGGCACCGGGATTGTAGCTGGAACCACGATTACCGCCATCAGCGGTTCAACCATCACCCTTTCGGTTGCTCCCACGGTCTCCGGCACCAGTGCGAGTCTGACCTTTGGTTTGTTCAATACCTACACCGGCAAGACGGTGATCAATGAAGGCAGTCTGGCGATCAATAACGAGACCGACCTGGGGGCAAACCCTACCGTGTTTACTCCCGACCAGCTTTACATCAACGGGGGGACGTTGCAGGTAAACTCGGACCTCGTGCTCAATGACACCAATCGTGGCATTACCATGGGGACTGCCGACGGCACGATCAGCGTGGCCAGCAATAAAACCTTGAGCATTAATGCGACCAATCCGATCACCGCCACCTTGGGGCGGCTGATCTTCTCGGCCAGCAGCACTAACCTGGGGGAGGTCGTTATCTCGGGTAACAACAACCTTTCCGGTGGGGTGGAAACGACAGGCAATCAGACGGCCACGACCGGTCAGTTGGGATCAACGTATATCGCAGGCAACACGACGGTGACCGTCAGCACGACCGCAGGCCTTGAGGTTGGCATGGCGGTCACGGGAAATGGAATTCCTGCCGGAACCACGGTGTCTAGCATCAATGCCGATGGCATTCACTATGTGCTGTCTCAAACTCCGACCTCCAATGGTTCCAACACTTTGCTCACCTATGACGGATTCGATGCCTTGAAATTGACTGGCAACAACACCATCGGCTTGATCCGTCTGCTGGGTTCCACCTTGAGCCTGCAGGGCACCAACACGCTGACTTCGGACATTGTGGTGGGAGCCGGGCTGCTGCGTCTTGGCGGCGACAACACCTTCTCCGGTGTCATGACCATCCGTGCTGGCACTATTCGGTTTGAGAGTTCCACCGGCATCGACAATGCGACGGGCTACAATCTGGTGGCGACCGGTGGCTTGATCGACTTGAATGGCTTCAACACCACCGTTTCTCAACTGACAGGTGCTGCCAACATTACTAATAACGCCAGCGGTGCTTCCGTCTTGACGATCAATGCCAGCACCAGTTTTGCCTATGCAGGTTCCATCATCAGTGGGACGGCAGGTGGACAGCTATCGCTGATTAAAAATGGTAGCGGGGTGCTGACCCTGAGTTCTGGTTTGAGCACTTACACGGGACCCACCATCATCAATGGCGGCGTCATCAATGCCGCCACCCTGGATTTTGGTGGCAACAGCACTTCGATTGGTGCCGCCAGTAATGCCGCCGCAAACTTGGTGCTGAATCAGGGCACGTTGCGGTACAACGGTACTAGCGATGCCTTTACGGACCGCTCGTTCACACTGGGTACGGGTGACAACGCGGGTGGTTTGGTGGCGGATGGCGCACGCATTGATGAAACCCTGACCATGGGCTATGTGGGGCTTTCTCCGGCGATTGCCTTCACGGGAACTGGCAGCCGTACCTTGACCTTGGGCGGGGCCAACCGTGGAGACAACCTCTTCAATCTGGTACTGGGCGACAGCGGCACTTTGAATGCTGATGGCTCGCCTGGCAGGACTTCCCTGGTCAAGAATGGCATCGGCACCTGGGTTATCGGTGCGACCAACACCTACTCCGGTGAGACGGTGGTGAATGCGGGCATACTGGCCGCGACGGTGGATGGTGCCTTCGGGGTCAAGGGTGGCGGCGGCATCATCATTGGTGGTGGCAGCAATGCTAGCACTGTGCTGGGTATGGCGAACGCGACCTTGGATCTGCGCAATGTCACCTACAACACAGTCAACCAGATCTACCTGGCGGGAGGCACCTTGGCCACCACCACGGGTACCAGCAGTTGGGCTGGGGATATGTATGTGACAGCCAATTCCAACATCACCGTTGCTGATGGAGCTACGCTGACGCTCAAAGGCTCCATTGGTGGGCCTGGCGGCATCACTCAATTGGGCAATGGCACAGTCGTTCTCAGCGGCCAGGCAGACCCGACGACGCGCAACACCCTAACCTCGGCTTCACCAAATTATACCGTGCAGGCCGGCACGCTCAGACTCGACTATTCCACCAACAACAACAGTAAACTTGCTGACACGGGAACGCTCACGCTGGGTGGTAGCCGTCTGGGCGGTGCCATCGAACTTCTTGGTGGCTCGCATGTGGAAATTGTTGCCTCCGTCACTCTTGCCGCAGGGTTCAATGAAGTCGTGCAAAATGCCAGCAATCCGGGAGCTGCCGTTTTGCGGATGAATGGCATTTCGCGTCAGGCTGGCGCGGCGATCAATTTCGGTGCCAATAACATCGCCAGTACGACCAGCGGGCTTACCAATGGCATTTTGGGTGGTTGGGCGACGGTGGGCGGCACTTCCTGGGCCACTCTTGCACAGGAGATTGTTTCTACTACCACGACGACCAGCAGCGCTGTCGTTACGGTATCTTCAACTGCAGTGGCTTCGACAATCAGTGTGGGACAGGTGGTTGTCGGCACTGGCATACCTTCGGGCACTACGGTGATCAGCATCTCGGGAACGAATGTAACCCTGTCAGCGACTCCCACAGTCGCCGCCACGAACAACTTGACTTATAGCACACGGGACGCTGTTGGCAGTTCGGACATTCTGATCACCGCCCTAACCAATTACACCAACAGCGGTGCTTTCAGTTCTGGGGCGACCACCAATGACTGGATCACCAATGCCAATATCGACATTGTGGGCAACAGCACCCAAACCAATGAGACGGTCAATACGCTGCGGTTTAACAACACCTCGCCGGATGCTAGCCACACTCCTGCCGCTGCCAACACCACCTACAATGTGACGTTGAGCGGGACGAATACGATTCAGACTGGTGGCATTCTGTTCACCAACAACATGGGAGCGCATTCTGCGATCATCGGCTCGGATGGCACCGGTAAGCTGGTCAATGGTGCCGGTGCGGGTGCTGATCTGTTGATTCTGCAAAGTAACGCTGGCGGCGGTATGCTTGACATTTCCGCCGTGATCGCCAACGGCTCAGGCGGCACCAACGGGGTGGACAAAAGTGGCGTGGGCAGCCTCCTGCTGACCGGTCAGAACACCTACACCGGCGTCAATACCATCAATGAGGGTATTGTAAGTGTGAACAATCTGTCCGTGGTCGGCTATGCAGCCAACATCGTGCTGACTGCCATTAACCAGTCGGCGGGCAATTTGGTGACGGTGAATGCCACCGGTGGTACGGCGGGTCTGACCTTCGGTGAAATTGTGACCGGCACTGGCTTGCCTGCTGTTTCCACCATTGCAGCCACCACCACTAGCAGTTCAAATTCTATCACAGTGCCGGTGGCGAGCACCGCCAATCTAAGTGTGGGCTTGCCGGTGTACGGTACTGGCATCCCGGCTGGCACGACGATTTCCGGTATTAATAATACGACGGGTGCCGTGACGCTTAGCGCGAATGCCACGGCAAGCGGCTCCGGCGTCAATCTCAATTTCGGGGGTTCCTACATCAAAGCCATCAACAGCCTGACGCAGTTCACCCTGTCCAACGGTACGGTTGCTAATGTGAACAACGGTCCGTTGACCTTTGTCGCCTCCGCTTCTTCGCCCGTTGCTCCTGGGGCGAGTAGCGTTACCGCTGCCAGCAGTACTGTGACCTTGCTGGGTGGTGCCACGACCGCCGGACTCACGCCGGGGCAGTCAGTGAGCAGTTCAGACGGTACCACGATTCCAGCGAATGACACGATTCTGTCGATTGTTGACGCCACCCACTTCACTCTGAACCAGCCTGCAAATACGGCCAACAGTAGCATCAACCTGATTTATGGTTCGGCCAGCTTAGTGACCGGCAGTTTGAATGCCACCACGCAATCCGGTAGCCAGGTGACGGTTCCAAGCACCATCGGCCTCACCGTCGGTGAGACGGTCAGTGGGACTGGCATACCTGCCGGTTCATACATCGCGAGCATCACCGGGATCAACTCGATCCTGCTCAACAACACGGTCACATCGACCGGGCAGAACAATCTGACCTTTGGAGCCAGTGGCATTTCCTCCCTGGGCTCCACCACCAATGGCAGCACTAGCCTGACGCTTGCTTCCACGGTGGGGCTGACGGTCGGTGAGCAAATCATTGGCAGCGGCATTGCTGCGGGAGCCACCATCGCCAGTATTGTGGATTCAACGCATATCCTGATGTCAGCGGCCGCCACAGCTACGGTGGCCTATACGGCGAACAGCACCTCCGTGCTGGCTTCTACCACTAGCGGCAGCACGATCTTGACGGTTTCTTCCACAGTCGGCCTGAGTCCTGGTGAGCAATTCACTGGTAACGGGATTCCCACGGGGACCTCCATCCTCTACATCGTGGACGCCACGCATATCATGCTGTCAGCCGCCGCCACGGCCACTGCCAGCAACATCCTTTCGTTCTCTGCATCGTTAAACAACACCCTGCTGGCGGCATCCACCAGCAGCGGCAACAAAACGGTGACGGTGCCATCCACGGTGGGCTTGAGCGTTGGGCAGGCGGTCACGGGCGTGGGAATTCCAGCAGGAACCACGGTGGCCAGTATTTTGGACTCCACGCATGTGGGTCTGTCTCAGGCCGCACAGAGCACGGCTTCCGTCAGTCTTTCATTTGGAGGGGCAGCCAATGCCCTGGGGGCCTCCCTCAATGGCGCAGCCAACCTTGTCTTCAATGGTGGCGAGCTGCAATACAATGGCTTGAGCACTTTCACGGACCGTGGTTTTACCATTAACGCCGGTGTTGGTGCCCAGTTTGATGTGGGCAACGCCTACACCACGCTCACGCTGGGGGGCAACATCACCACGCCGGCTGCGCAGGATAATTACAGCATCGTCAAGACCGGTGCCGGGGTGCTGGACTTCTTCGGTTATATCACCCCGAACTCGGGCAGCTATGGACTCACCAATCTGACCGTGAACGACGGCACTCTGCGCCTCGAATCTTACTACACCGACCAGTTTGTGCGCAACGATGTCGGCTCATTGACCCTTGGTGGAGGCAATCTGACTGTCGTTGGCAGCGCTGGACGCGCGACCATCCAGGACATGCCGGGTAGCTTGGTGGTTAACGCGGGGGCTTCCGTGATCACGGTGACCGCGTCAGGAAATGTGGACACCACTTTGAACCTGCAGGACGTGAACAATCCGCAGTCCGCCATCTGGAACCCTGGCAGCACGTTGTTGTTTGTGAAAAATGACCCTCTTAACGGTAGCGGCAGTGCCAACATCACGCTTTCAGGCGTGTTCGGCGTGGATGCGCAGGTCATCCTGCCGCGTGCCACCTGGACTATCACTGACGACCAGGCACAGCATCCCGGGGTCAATTACTTCGCGTTTGTGGACGTGAGCCTGAAGTCCAACGGTACCTCCTACAATGTACTGGGATCTGATTTTAACGGCGTGGCTGCTCACACCATTCAAGGCAATCCGGCTACATGGACCAGCAGTATGAACGTCACGGATGGAGCGCTCAGCCCTGATGCATATTCGGGAACGACCGTGACTGGTGCCACGGTGAACACCATTCGTTTTTACAATAGCAGCTATGTCACTCCTGCTTCCGGCACCTACACCGTCCCTGGCACGAGCACCGTCACCATTGGCAGCACGCTGACCATCAACCAGGGGGCGATCCTGCAAACAACGCATGCCGGCGACCATATCAATTCCATCACTGGTGGAACCCTGACCAGCGGTTTGATCAATACTGACTATAACTCCGGCCTGAACTCCACCACGACTTCGGGCAGCAGTACTGTCACCGTTCTTTCCACCGCCAATATCAGCGTGGGCGAGCAGGTCACCGGCACCGGAATTCCTGCCGGAGCCACCGTGGCGGGCATCACCGATGCCACCCATTACACACTTTCTGCAAACGCCAACGCTACAGGGACAAACAGCCTCGTCTATCTGGGAACGTCAGATTTGATCGTTCACAACTGGGATCCTCTCACTGCCCTGTCCATCAGTTCGGTCATCGCCAACAACACCACCACCAATAGCGTGGTGAATCTGGTGCAGACGGGCAATGGCACCACGGCGCTTTCAGGAGCCAATACCTACACGGGTACCACCTATGTGGAAGGCGGCGTGCTGCGGTTGGATAATGCCGCCGCACTCCCTTCACTCAGCTACCTAGTGCTGGATAATGGCGTGCTGGGCCTGAATTCAGGCGATTTCACCCGCAGCCTTGGCACCGGCGCGTCTCAGGTGAGCTGGAACAGCAGCGGCGGCTTTGCCGCCTACACTGCGAACCGTAACGTTAACTTGGGCGGCAGTGGCGCACTCGTGACGTGGGGCGCGGGCGGCTTTGTGCTAGACAATGACTCACTGCTGCTGGGGGCGGATGATGCCAATAAGACCGTGACCTTTATCAACAGCATCGACTTGGGACTCAAATCACGCATGGTCAATGTCACCCGTGGCGATGCGGGGGTGACCTCAGATGCGATCTTGAGCGGTACGCTTCAGGGGGCTGCGGGTTCCCTGATCAAGGCCGGTTATGGCACGTTGGAGCTTTCCGCAACGACCAATACGTATGGGGGAGGGACCGTGGTGGCCGAAGGCACCTTGATTGGTGACAACGACTCCTCGTTTGGAACCGGGGCCGTCAGCGTCGGCACGACCTCAGATACTCCCTATGCACAGGAGGCACTGACCCTGAATTTCCAGGGCGATACGTTCAGCAATGCACTGACCTTTGGCAATACCAACAGCACGGGCATCTCGGTGTTTCAGGGCACCGCCGCTTTGACCTCCGTCACATCGACGGTGACATTGCAGCGCCCTGCCTCCAGCAACGTGTTTATTAACACAGCTCCCACCACCAATGTGACTTTCAGCGGCCAGATCACCGGCAGCGGCGGTTTCACCTTGAATGGCGGCGGCACTATGACCCTGGCCAATTCCACCAACAACTACGGCACTCTGTCGGGTGCCAGTGGCAGCGGTCAGGCGGCTACCATCGTGCGCAATGGCACATTGATTCTGACCAGCAACACGTCACTCTCCGGCAGCACCCTCCAGTTGGGAGACGCCACCTATCAGTTGGGTGCCGCCACGTATCAGTCCACTGGCAATGTGGATTACGCCACCGCCGGAGCTTCCCTCCTGGGCGTGGAAAATTCTTATTCCTTCATCGCTGATAACCGCAATGCGTTGGGTGGTGTCTTCCTGGCCACTGGCAACGGCACGGTGGACGGCACAGGTGCGGCCCTTTCTGGCCCAGGGGCGTTCTACAATGTGAGCGCGGTGGTTGGCGGCACCAACATTGTGACGGACGCCTTCACTCATTCCGTCACCGAAGCTTCCAGTTTCGGCGTCAATACCACGATCATCACTCTGGGAGGAACGGCCACTACTACCAATTTGTTTGTTGGAACGCAAATCAGTGGTCCTGGCATCGCCCCAGGAACTGTGATCTCCCAGATCCTGAGTTCCACTCAGTTCAGTATCTCCCAGGCCACCACGGCGGATGGCAGCGCCTCCGTCAGCCTGACCTACACCGGCCTGAGCACCCGCATCCTGGTGAAGGACGAAGTTAACAATCCAGAACGCAATGGGGTCTATCAATTGGCGCAGGTCAATGCTGACGGCACCATGAACCTGGTCCGCGCCCCCGACTTCAGCACCACGGCCAACATGCTCTATGGCACGCAGGTCACAGTAGGAACCACCACCTATTTCATGGCCGCTCATTCCGTTGGGACGGTCAATGGCACCGGCACTGACCCCGTCTATTGGCTGCAGGACTCCAGCAGTCCCTCCGCTACGCTGACGGTGCAGCCCGCCGTGACAGCAGTGACGCAGAACATTGATCTTTATGCCAACACTTACTCTGGCACTTCTTATTACGGCTACGCCACCATCAATGCCTCCAGTCCAGTGACGTTCAGTGGCAATGTGACCCTGCAAAACCTGCTTCCGGGCGTGCAGGAAACACATACGCTGTATCTAAACTCCACCGCTACCACCGGCACCGGCATGCTCTTCTCTGGGGTCATCTCCGAAGTGCAAGGGGGCTTTGCTGCGACCGCTGACCAGTTGCAAGTGACCCTTAACGGTTCTGGTGTGACCACGTTGAGCGGGGCCAACACCTACTATGGCGGCACCAACGTTTATGCAGGTACCTTGCTGGTAAACAACACCAGTGGTTCAGGCACGGGTCATGGCGATATCTATGTGGGATCTGGCGCAACTCTCGCTGGCACAGGAGCCATTGCGGTGGACGCCACCCATAATATCGCGATCGACACCGGAGCCACGTTGGCTACTGGCGACCCTGGCACGAGCACCAGCGGAACGGCACTGAACATCAATCTGGGGACGGGCAGCATCCTGGCCATCGCTGGCCATCTCAGCCTGAACCTGTTCTCCAACAGCGGCGGTATCAATCCATCCTCAGCGGTGGACAGCTTGGTCATCACCGGTTCGGGAGGGAAAGTTGATCTCACCGGGCTGGCCGTGGATGCAAATAGCAACCCACTCACTCCAGGGTACACAGCGGCCACTCTCACCGTTACCAGCGTAAACAAAGCCACGACCTTCAATGTGGGGGACTCCTTCCAGCTCATCAACTGGGGTGGAGTGGTACCCACCGGGACCTTCACGAATCTGACGGTGGTGTCGGTGGGTAGTTTCTACTCGCAGGATTTCACCGACCTGCCACAATTGCCTACGAACGATTTTTGGAATCTGGCCAATCTCTACACTCTGGGGACGATCACGGTGGCAATCCCTGAACCGAGTCGTGTCTGGTTGCTCCTCCTGGGGCTCCTCGGCATGGGCTTGAGAAGGCGCCGCCGCAGCCTGTGGTAAAAGACGGTTTTTTACGGTGACTAACCCAACCGCAAGCCGATGCCGTATGACGAGAATGCCTTTCATGAAGACCGCACTAACGGCTGCTGCTGGGGGCGGGCGTGTGGTTAATGTGAAAAATGCGGGCCGCTACAGCGGAGAATAACTTACTCGGGCATGATTTCAGGCTCACCTAGCCAACGGGCGGCAGGATTTTGTGTCATTACATGATAAATACTTGCCATGCTCCGAGCAAAAACATATCATTTGACCAATTAAATTAATTCCAACCGGACCCATGCCATGAAAACGTTGACACCCCATGCCTTTAAATCCAGCCGTCAGGGAATGGCGCTGGTGATGGTGATTAGTGCCCTTGCCTTGATGGCGATTCTGATGGTGGCCATCTTCACCACTACCCAGAACGAATACAAATCCACTCAGTCCTACGTGAACGCGCGGGCTGCCAAGGATCTGGCTGACGTCGGCGTTGCCATCGTCGAAGCGCAGATCCAAAACGGCCAGTACACCGATGTGAGCAAGACCAGGACATTTCATGCCACGCAGCCTGGCATGGTCCGGGTGTTCAATGGTGACGGCTCGTTCAACGCCGCCTACAAATTGTATTCCAGCACGCAGATGAAAGTGACCGGGCAGTCGGAATCATCCGCGCTTGCCAACGAGTACGTCCCAGTCGATTGGGCGACGAACCCCCAAAACCTGGCGCGGTATGTGGACTTGAATGAGCCAGTGGCGCGTCCCAACCTAGCAGCGTCTGCCTCTGGTTCCAGCACGGGAGTCGATGTGTTTTTCCCCATTATCGACCCACGTGCCGCCTGGAATTATAACGGGTCCCAAACGCCTTCCACCGGTTCGATCACCACGCAGGTGGAAGGGTTTTCCTACAGCACCAGCACGCCGACCAATACGGCCACCTACAATGAGGTGCGGACGCCGACCAATGTGCAAAGTCCGAATGATCTGCGGCTGCCCATGCCGGTGGAGTGGTTGTACATCCTGCAGGATGGCACCACTGGTACTCTGGACGCCTCGGACAATTGGATTCCCAACACTACGGGAATCCTGCCGACGGCTGATAATCCCATGGTCGGTCGTGTCGCTTTTTGGACGGATGACGAGTGCTGCAAGGTGAACATCAACACCGCCTCGGAGCCGACTTTTTTCCAATCTCCCTTCTATTACAGCAAGCGCGACTACATGTGGGCCAACTGCCCGCCGCTCATTGGTGAGTACCAGCGTTATCCGGGACATCCCGCCACGGTGGCCCTCAGTGCGGTGCTGGCCCCGGGTACGCGGCTGGACCCGCTCAATCCCTCACTCGACTCAGGGTTTAGCAGCGTCAGTGATGTGGTGAACTTCAAGAACTACATTTACACCATTGCCCCCAAGATCACTTCCGGCGGTTCGCAGTCGGGCACTCTGACTTTTGGCTCGGATGACTATTCCAGTCCTTACGCTGAAATAGGGAGTACGATTTCCCAATACATTGATATTTCCACGGTCAAGGCGGAGCGCCTGTTTGCCAGCGTGGACGAGATGTTGTTTCAGGATTCCTCCTTTAATGGAGGTGCTACAGGGGCGGCGCAAACGGCGGGTACCGGACGGCAGCCATCCTACAACCCGAACCTGGCTGGCGGGCGCAAGCTATACAGTCATGACACCCTGGAACACGCACGGTTTTTCCTGACCGCGCAAAGCCGGGCACCTGAGTTCACGATGTATGGCCTGCCGCGTATTGCCGTCTGGCCACTGCCGGATGAGACCCTAGGACAGCAGTGCCGCACCAGTTTTGATCAAGCCATCGCCCTGTGCTCGACGCTGCGTGGTACCTCGGCTGGGGCCACTGTCGCCAACAGCTACATCTTTCGGCGGAAATGGGCCCACAGCCAGAGCAATGACCTTGGCACCAATGGGGAAAATGGGCTGCAGCGGAACAACTACCTGCTCAACTATCTGGTGACGCAGATGTCAAATCTGTCCTGGCCACAGACCTCGGGGAATGGCAGCAATTCCAATTACCAAGCCAAGTATGGAAGCTCTAATGTCAACCAATTGGCAGTGCAGTTCTTTGACTACATTCGCTCCACCAATCTGTATGACGGCATTCTGGCTCGCAAAAACGACGGCACATCGGGGGCTGGCCTAACTGGCGTTATAAACGCCAATGGAAAAAGCCTTTATACGGCGGCAGATCAAGTCGGGACTCCGGGTACCAATTATTACACCTTCACCAACCAGAATATCACCCCGCCGGCAACATCGGTCAACAGCACGACGAGCAGCTATGACAGCTCGACCGGCGTGAACAACTCGGCGGATTCAAACGTGCTGCCAGGTCATGGTACAGTGACGCCGATTGTTTGGAGTAATTCGGGGACTAATTACCGCGGCTTTGGCCGGTTTCTCACCCTTTCCGAAATTGGCTTCCAGATCATCTGCACCGCTGACGGCCTTCAAGATCAGACTAATGGGGTGCATAATTCCAAGAAAACTGTTGTTAGTGGAGGGGGGACGGCGATTCGGCTTGATCCGACCATTGATTATACAGGTAAAATAATTGCTTCGCCTGCTGTGAATTATATCAATTCGCAGGTTCCCGACTATCTAAATTTCCTGCAACCCAAGGGGGTCTTGGATCCTAAGGCTCAGGCTCGGTGGTATTCCAACTTCCCGCCGTTACTTAATCCAACTCTCGGGCTGCCAAGTGCCGGGCTGTATGGAACAAACACGACTGCTGGACCAGCGAAGACTAACCCCGACCACCCGGCCAACCACCCCGGATTTGACCCCAGAAACTGGAACCTGACCTTGGCTGCGGACACGCCCTTGGGTATCGCCGAAAAACGCGTCCAGGTGATGCTGATGCTGGAAGCGTTTTGCCCCATGCTGGGGTGGACCAAAATGTATCCAGAATATGCGATTGTGCTGGATGGCAATTATATTGCGGGCATCACCCTCAACGGTACCAAATTGTTTGATACCACGCAGGATGTGGTGCTCAAGTCGAACGGCAACTGCTTCCAGTACAATTCGGGGGGGACGGTACCCTTTGGTGGGCACGCCGGGCCAGCGGCTCTGACAGGTTCCGGCGGCGGGCGTCCCGTGAGCGGAACTGGCAATGTGTTAATGCCGAGCGATCCCAGCTGGGTTACAGGCAACACCACCGGGCATAATGGGGTGACCAACTATGGCCTGAATAGCAACTTCATCACCGTCCCCCGCGCTGGGCCGCTACAGATCTCCTTTCCTGGCCAGCCATTGGTTATCAAAATTTATGACAAGCATGACTTCACCAATCTGGGCCTACAGCCGGTGCAGATCATCAATGTTTCGATCCCTAGCGACAGCGGCCTGCCAGTGCCAAACTTGGTTTTTAATGACAGCATTGCTGCCCATACGATACAACCACCGGCAGTTACATACCAACAAATGGCTTATTGGACCCAGACGGACAGCTATGGCCGCTTGAACTGGTATCGCTCCTGCCAGGCTCCCCATTGGTGGTGCTTCAATCAGGCGGGCTGCATTCGCCGGATGAGTGGTACGGTGAACCCACTCTACCCGAAGGGGGGGTTTTGGACCGTGGCCCCCAATACCTTACCCTATAATAGTGATGCTGTCACGCAGACTTGTCATGGGCGGCTGGACACTTCAGCGAACGGTCAGATTTCCGCTACCCCCACCGTACAGTATATGAACCAGGGCACTACTGGCACCTGGCATGCGCCTGGGTTGACTCCACCTGAGGTCGTCACCGCCACCAGCCTCTGGCGGGGCAGCGATGTGACGCGTACCGTGATTCCTGCCGCCGGAGATTACCGCCTGGTGGCGGCCATGTACAATGTGCCAGTGGGTATGTGGCAGAAGCATCCGGCGTGGAAGAATAATCCCAGTGAAATGCTCAGTCATAGTTGGACGGATGCCTATGCAGGCAATGAAACGGGCTGCAAACTGCCGCCGACGTACCCGGCTGACGGCGACCTGAATACACAGATGGTCAATGGCGTTGTCTTTGGTAAGGCTTCAGATAGTAATATCGTCAAGTGGACGCCGGATGTGCCGCCGAGCGTGGAGGCAACGGCTGACGCCAACCGCTACGGTGATTTTGACACCGGCATCGCCGCCGCCCGCTGCGGGCCCTACGTGAACAAGCCGGATGAAGGCAACTTCTTCATTGGTAAGTACACCTTCGGTTCTTCGGTCAAGAATTATCGCTCCGGCTATTTCTTTGACGCCTGGAACAGTGCGGATGACTGGCGCAGTGGGGTCTATATGTCTCCCAACCGCATGATTTCTTCCCCGGTCATGTTTGGCTCCCTGCCCACCGGGGTTTGGCAGGGCGGTTCAGTAGCACAGACACCGAAATCGGGGATTCCAGCGCAGCCCTGGCAGACGCTCCTGTTCAGGCCTTATTCGCAATCCAATAGCTCAGGCGGCGTGTCGGTCTCTACTGGGCACCCGGGGGATGCCAATCCGCGCGACCACTTCCTACTGGACATGTTCTGCATGCCCGTGGTGGAGCCTTACGCGATCAGCGAGCCGCTCTCGATGGCGGGCAGAATTAACCTCAACTTCCAGATCATGCCGTTTACCAACATCCGGCGTGCCACAGCGCTGCATGCCCTCATGAAAGGGGAGTACATCTCCGCCATACCCAACAACTCGGTTTGGAACTCCAAAAATTTCAACGCGCAGGCGGGCAGCAGTGGCCCTTCCGGAGTCAACTTCTGGGATGAGCAAAATACCAACCAGTACTGGCACCGGCCGATCAATGTGAAGGAAACGCTGGTGCAGTTTGACGAGAAGTTCAATGGAACGGCTTCTGGTGCCAATCATAACATCACGCAGGTGCGTGGCTTGTTTCGTTCCGCTAGCCAGATTTGTGAGATGCATCTCATCCCGGACACCAACGGCGGCAAATGGACAAATGGTTCAGCCGACGCTAACTTGGTCGGTTTGACCCCCGGCAGCCGCCAGAGCGCCATGGATAGTTTCTGGCAAGCGAATACCGTCACCGGTGACAACGTGCGTGAGCGCCCGTATTCGAACCTGTACAACCGGATCACCACCCGCAGTAACACCTTCCGCGTGCATGTGCGTGCCCAGACGATCAAGAAAGCGCGTTCTTCAACGCCGACGGTCTTTGATACCACCAAGGATACCGTCTTGAGTGAATACCGGGGTTCGACCCTGATCGAGCGCTACATTGATCCCAATGCCAGGGCCAATCCGCTGGATCCGAATGACCAGACCACCGCCATTCCGGATTACGCCCAAGGTGGCAATCCGCTGAGCTTGGCACCGCTGGAAAGTTTCTACCGCTTCAGGGCGCTGGAAACCAAGCGCTTCAACCCATGATGGAACCCTTCTCGATTATTTTATGAAACTCATTCGAGCAAATACAGAGCGCGGGTTTTCTTTGGTTGAAGTGACCTTGGCGGTGGCCATTGCTGCTGTGGCCATGATCACCTTTCTGGGGCTGCTGCCGATGGGGCTGGAAACCTCCCGCAAAACCTCCACCAGGATCGCCAATGCCAACATGCTTGAGCAGGTGGTGCAAAACCTGGACGGCTTGCTGTGGGGGGCTAACAACGGCAACGTACCCAGCCTTGGCTCGAAGCAGCGTCTCTACTTCAATGAAGAAGGTACGCAGGTGCCATCTGGCTCCACTGACATGACTTATCTGGTGGAAGTGGAATACCGTGGTCCAGCTAACCTCGACAAAAACTCTGGAACACAGAGCTTTCTGCAACGTGCCTTGATCCGCATTGCAAACACCAACAGCTCAGGGTTTCAGTTTCCCTCCTCGAGTGGCGGGACGTCTGGGACTATGAATGGAACGAACTATACTGTTTACAGTTACCTGTTTGCCAAAACCCGCTGAATTTCAGACCATGAGAACTGCAACTTTAACAAGACCAAGCTCGAAGGTGGGCAAACGCTGGTCGAGGTGCCTCCCGGCGCGTGCCTTCACCTTGATCGAACTGCTCGTTTCGGTGACCTTCGTGGTCGTGCTGATGCTGGTGATTACGGAGGTGCTGGGGCTGGTTCAGCGCACTTGGGTTAGGTCTAATTCCCGAGTTTCACAGTTCCGTGAGGCGCGCATGGCCTTTGATGCATTGTCGCGAAACCTTGGGCAGGCGGTGCTCAATACCTACTGGGACACACCCAGCACCAGCAATGCCGGGGCGATCATCCAGGCGGCAACGAATTATCAGCGCAAGTCAGAGCTGCAGTTCGTCTGCGGCCCAGCCAGCTACCTGTTTCCCTCTCTGCCAGGCGGCTCTGGCAATTATCCAGGCCATGGGGTGTTCTTTCAGGCTCCGCTGGGGGTAACGAATCTAACGTCGTCCACGGAAAATCAATCCACAGCGAACACGGAGAACATGACCGGCCTGCTGTGTGGTCGTGGCTATTTCGTGCAGTGGGGGAACGACACCAGCTTCCGCCCGGCATTCCTCGCCAATAATACACTTGTCCCGCTACGCTACCGTTACCGGCTCATGGAATACAGCCCGACGGCGGAGATGAATCAGATTTACAGCGCCAAATACAAACCCATCACTTCAAACTCGCGGCAGTGGTTTCAGGAAGCGGTGCAAAGCAACATCATGACCGGTGAAAAATCGACGACGCGTGCTTTTACCCGGCCTATCGCGGAAAATATCCTGGCTTTGGTCATTTCCCCCCAGATCGAAGTGCCACCTGGGGCGACGGGAGTCACGCCTACCAGCATCGCGCCCAATTACATCTATGATTCCACTTTGGTCAGCAATCCCGGGGCCACGGGGGGGGCGGGCAACAACAGTCAAGGGACGCAGCATCTGCTCCCGCCATTGATCCAGGTGACCATGATTGCCTTGGATCAGGTCTCTGCAGAAACACTGTCGAGTAATCCGACCACCCAGCAGGCCGTTTCGAACGTGCTTGGAGGCTTGTTTCAGCAGGCTTCGAGTTTTGGCACAGATTTGCATCAACCGAACGGCACTCAAGGTCAGTTGGAACAATTGCTCCGAGCCCAGAAACTGAATTTTCGCGTTTTCACCACCATGATTCCCATGAAACAATCCAGATGGAGTCTTTAAAATGCACTCGGTTGAAACTCACCACACAGCCTCGAAAGCGAAGATTTTTCCCATGAAAAACTTATTACCAAACCGCCAGGGCCGCAGGGGTGGCTTCACTCTCATTGAGTTGCTGGTCGTTGTGACGATTATCGTTCTGGTCATGGCCCTGGCGACTCCGGCACTGACGAGAACGCTGCAGGCTGGCAAGCTAACATCCGCTGGCGACAGTCTGCTGGGCATCATTTCCCAGGCCCAACAGAATGCTAACACCTACGATTTGCCGGTGGAACTTCGTTTTTTCAAATTTAGCACCGAGCTTGATCTGCCTGGTGTCAGGCAGGACTTCCGTGCTTACATGATGTTCAAAGTGACGACGGGAGCTTTGACGACAGGCTCCACCCTGACGGAGACGTTTGTCCCCATGGGTTCCTTGACGCGCCTGCCTGAGAGCATCACGCTGGTCGCAGATCCTGATCTATCCCCGCTTCTTCCTGCGGCGAATTCGCAGAAGGATACGAAAAATGGATCGACTCCTGGATATGCTGGCGTGTCTGGAGCTACGTACAATGCCATTCGGTTCATGCCAGATGGAACCTTTCGTCTCCCTGGTGCCTCCACAGGTGGGACTTCAGGACTCACCACCATCACTTTCGCCCAGGATATTACCAATAGTCATTTTACAATGGCCAGTGATGCGGGGGCTTCCATTACCAAAGCAAACCTGCCCAAGAATTTTTACACCATCCAGATCGACCCCTTTTCGGGGAAGGCACGCAACTACCGTCCAGGATTCTAAAACGGGCTCCGGGGTGCAAAATCGCAGTGGCAGAACGGCTGATTCACCGTTTTTTGCATGACATGGGCCGATTCATCGCTTGAATGGCGTATGGGTGAACTGCCTTCTCTTGCTTTAAGTTTCGACGACGTCCTTGTCCTTCCCGGACTGAGCCAGGTGCTGCCTGGGGACGTCAATGTTGCCACCAAACTGGCCGCCATGGGCCTCAACGTGCCGATTCTCTCCTCGGCCATGGACACCGTCACCGAGTCCGAACTCGCCATTGCCCTCGCACGTGAGGGCGGTCTTGGCGTCATTCACCGCAATTGCCCCATTGATCAGCAGGCTGAGCATGTGGCACGGGTGAAACGCTCGGAAAACACCGTCATCCAGCATCCGCACACCGTCTCGCCAGATACCCGGCTGGGCGAAGTGCAGCGGCTGATGCATGAAAAAGGCGTCAGCGGCTTCCCCGTGGTGGATGCGCAGGGCAAACTGGCCGGCATGGTCACCAGCCGTGACATGTGGTACATCGAGGACGAAAACACCCCCGTCTCGGCCATCATGACGCCGCGTGACAAGCTCTCCACCGGCACCCCGCAGACCAGCTTTGAGGATGCTCTGAAAATTCTCTACACGCGCCGCATCGAAAAACTTCCGCTGGTTGACTCCAACGGCCAGCTCGCTGGCCTGATCACCAAGCAGGACATCGTGAAGCGCCAGATGTTTACCAACGCCGCCAAAGACGCCAACGGCCAGCTCCGCGTCGGTGCCGCCGTCGGCGTCGGTGATGACTGCGTGGACCGTGGCCTCGCCATGCTGGCTGCCGGAGCCGATGCCATCTTCATTGACGCCGCCACGGGCCATACCACCCGCGTCATGCAGGTCATCGCCCGCTTGCGTGAAAGTCTCGGTTCCAGCATCCCCATCGTCGCTGGCAACGTCGTCACCCCCGACGGCGCGCGCGATCTCGTCAAAGCGGGCGCTTCCGCTGTCAAAGTCGGGGTCGGCCCCGGCTCCATCTGCACCACCCGCATCATCTCGGGCGTGGGCATGCCGCAGTTCACCGCCGTCCAGGAAGTGGCTGAAGTTTGCCGCGCAGCAGGCGTCACCGTCATTGCCGATGGCGGCATTCGTTACTCCGGAGACATCGTCAAAGCCCTCGCCGCAGGTGCAGACTTCGTCATGCTCGGCTCCCTGCTGGCCGGCACGGCTGAAAGCCCCGGCAACATGGTCAAGTGGCAGGGCCGCACCTTCAAAGAATACCGTGGCATGGGCAGTCTCAAAGCCATGCGCAAAGGCGCAGGCGACCGCTACGGCCAGAACTCTTCCGGCAAGCTCGTTCCCGAAGGCGTCGAGGCACGCGTGCCCTACAAAGGCCCCCTCGCAGACGTGGTCTTCCAGCTCATCGGCGGCCTCCGCTCAGGCATGGGCTACGTCGGTGCCAACACCCTGGACGAACTGCGTGCCAAAGCCCGCTTCGTGCGCATCACCGCTGGCGGTCTCAAGGAAAGCCACCCGCACGACGTCGTCATCACCGAAGAGCCGGTGAATTACGAGCCGCATTGATGCCTCAGGCATTCGTCATTCTGCATTGTCACTCCCTCTCTCATGACCGCCCAAGAAGTCGCCGTCCTCGATTACGGCTCTCAGTATTCCCAGCTCATCGTTCGCCGCGTGCGCGAGCTGGGTTTTGTTTCGCACCTGTATCCCCCCGCTGAACTCGCAAATCTGCAGTCTCCCGGTGCCATCATTCTCTCCGGCGGCCCGCGTAGCACCTCCGACGCTGACGCGCCGGATGTCGATTACGCCAAACTCATGTCCTTTGGCGTTCCCGTGCTCGGCGTGTGCTACGGCATGCAGTTGCTCAACATCAAGCACGGCGGCACCGTCAAACCCGGCGTCACCCGCGAATACGGCCCGGCCAAGCTCGTCGTCACCGACCACGAAGACCTCTTCAACGGCATCTCGCACGAGTCCCAAGTCTGGATGAGCCACAGCGACACCTGCGCCAATCTCTCCGACACCACCAAGATCATCGCCACCAATGAAGACGCCGTCCCCGTGGCCTTGAAGTGGTCGGATCGCTGCTGGGGCATTCAGTTTCACCCTGAGGTCACGCATTCGCACGAAGGCACCGCCATCCTCAAAAACTTCCTCACGCGCAGCGGCGCGGTGCTCGCGAAGTTCGACATCCAGGCCTTCAAAGCCCAGATGCTGGAACGCATCAAAGCCGAAGTCGGCAACCGCGAGGTCATCTGCGGTGTCTCCGGTGGCGTGGACAGCACCGTGCTCGCCGTCCTGCTCGCCAAGGCCGGCGTCAAAGTCCGCTGCATCTTCATCGACACCGGCATGATGCGCCTCAATGAAGGCGCGGAAGTGAAGGAGCTTTTCGCAGAAGTTGGTGTCCCCATTGAGCAGATCGACGCCAGCGCCATCTTCCTCGGTGCGCTCAAAGGCGTCACCGATCCTGAGCAAAAGCGCCGCATCATCGGCACGCTCTTCGTTGAAGAATTCTGGAAGGTCGCCGACAACGTCGAGCTTCTCGCCCAGGGCACGCTGTACCCAGACGTCATCGAAAGCGCCACCAGCGGTAGCATCGCCAGCAAGATCAAGACGCATCACAACCGCGTCGATAAGATCATGGAACTCAAGGCGCAGGGCAAGGTGCTCGAACCGCTCGCTGAACTCTTCAAAGACGAGGTCCGAGCTCTTGGTGCCAGCCTCGGCATCCCGCATCAGGCCTTGTGGCGTCATCCTTTCCCGGGGCCTGGCCTCGCTGTTCGTATCCCTGGCGAGATCACCCCCGAGCGCGTGGCCACCACACAGCATGCGGATTCTATCTTTATTGCCGAGCTCCGTCGCAGCGGCTGGTATGAGCGCACTTGGCAGGCCTATGCCGCGCTTCTCCCTGTCAAAACCGTCGGCGTCAAAGGCGACGAGCGCAGCTACGAACAGGCCATCTCCCTGCGTGCCGTCATCAGCGAAGACGCCATGACCGCCGACTGGGTCGAGCTGCCCTACTCCGTGCTGCGCAACGCCTCCAACAAGATCCTCAACAGCGTCAAAGGGGTGAATCGCGTGCTCTACGACATCAGCACCAAGCCGCCCGCCAGCATTGAGTGGGAGTGATGTCATGAGCGCTGGCTTCCTTCTCTCTTTCGAAGGCTCTGAAGGCTGCGGCAAATCCACGCAGATCGCCCTGCTTCGCACCCGGCTCGAAGCTGCGGGGCGCAGCGTCGTGGTGCTACGTGAGCCCGGTGGCACCGAAATCGGTGAAAGCATCCGCCATCTCCTCCAGCATGCCAAAGAAGGCGCGGCCATGACCCCGGAGACCGAGCTCCTGCTTTTCGCCGCTAGCCGCGCCCAGCTCGTCCGCGAAAAAATCCGCCCGCTGCTGGAGTCCGGCACCTTCGTCATCCTCGACCGCTTTCTTGATTCCACCACCGTCTATCAGGGCATCGCCCGCGGTCTCCCACTGGCAAGCGTGCGCGCCATCAATCACTTCGCCATCGGTGGTACCCTTCCACAGCTCACGCTCGTCCTCGACATGGACAGCGCCAGCGCTCGCCAGCGCATTCATCAAACCGGACGTGAACTGGACCGCATCGAAAGCCAGCCGCAGTCGTTTTTCGAAAAAGTCCGCCAAGGCTATCTCGAAGTCGCTCAGGCAGAACCAGCACGCGTGAAAATCATCGACGCTTCAGCCACACCAGAAGCCGTTCACGACAGCATCTGGCAGATCATCACCGCTCAATCCTATGCCGTTTAAGAGCGACCATGCCCTGGAGCTTCTCGCCCGCGCCCGTGACAACGGCCGCCTCGGCCACGCCTACCTGATCACCGGCCCCAAGGAGGCACAGCATGAAGTTTTTGCCGCCAAAGTGCTCGATCTCATGGTTGGCACGAAAATGGGAACGCTCGAAGCTTGGGAAGGGCAGGGGGCCATTGTCCTGCGTCCGCAGAGCAAATCACGCCGCATCACCATCGGTGATGATGGCGACGATCCCGGCACCATCCGCTATTTGGAAAAGATGATTCACCGCACCGCCGCGCCCAACGGCTGGAAGCTCGCGGTCATCGTCGATGCCGAGCGCATGAATCCCCAGGCGCAGAATGCCTTCCTCAAAACGCTCGAAGAACCACCGCCAAACACGCTCCTGCTGCTGCTCAGCACCCAGCCCCAGCAACTGCTGCCCACCATCCAATCTCGCGTCCTCGAGGTGGCATTGATGCCTCCCGACGGCGCACGCATTTTCACCGAGCACGAAGGCAAGCTCCTCTACGTGCTCAAGCAGATGGCCAAAAAAGACGGCGGCAGCATCTCCGCCGCGCTCTCGTTGAAAAAGGACTTCGAAGAAATCCTCGAAGCCCTGCATGACGCCATCAAGAAGGAGCAGGAAGCCGACTTCGAACGCGAGCAGGACCACTACGCCAAAACCACCGACGGCGCCTGGCTCAAGCAGCGCGAAGAACAAGTCGAAGCCCAGATCGAAGCCGACTACCTCCAGCAGCGCACCTCTCTCATGGAACTCCTCCTCTCCTGGATGGGCGATGTCGCCCGCCAGCAGGCCGGAGCCGAGCATCTCGATCTCCCCAAGTTTCAAGAAGCCACCGCCGCCCTCGCCACCAAATGGCAGCCCGGCGATGTCGCCAAACGCATCCGCTTCCTGCGCCAGCTCGAAAGCCACCTCCACACCAACGTCAACGAAGGCCTCGCCCTCGAAGTCTGTTTCATCGAAGCCTTCGGCGCGTAGCCGCTTCGATCACACCGTCTCCCCCCGCCGCAGATCCGGCATCAAACGCACCGGCTTGATGCTCGTATGCCCAGTTTGCGCAAGTTCCAGCACCAGACGCGCGAGCCGCTTCGCAAACTTCGCCGCATCCGCAGAGTACCGCGTCACCTTCGGCACCACATGATCGAGAAACGCATCGTCATCCCGTGACACGATGGCAAAATCACGCGGCAGCTTATGCCCCAGCCGCAGCAGATGTGTCACCACCGTCAGCGTGTGAATCGAACGCGCCACCAGGAACGCCGTGGGTGCGGGTTTCCTCTTCAGCGCCTCATTCAGACTCTCGATCACCTGTTCCGCCGTCTCATGATGTGGCACCACGCAGGGCACGGCCTCGCTCGTCGCAAAAGCTTCGCGGAACCCTTGCGCGCTGTCCGCATCTCCGCCATGCGCAGAGTCCGGCAGCAGCAGTGCTATGCGGCGGTGCCCTTTCTGCATCAGCATCGTCGCCGCATGTCGGCAGGTCGCGCGGTAGTCCAGATCCACGGAGGGCAGTCCCATGTCATCCGCGCACGATCCCGCGATGACGGCTGGCAGTTGCTGCTCGACAAACCAGCGCTGCATTACAGGGGTGGAGCGAAACATCACCCACGCTGCAGCAGGCACACGCTGCGTCAGTTTTTTCAACCCGCCCGCAGGTTTGGCGGTGAAGCAATGCGGGCTCGCATGCACCTCAAGCTGATATCCGGCCTCCGCCAGCAGCTCACGCAGCGCATCCACCCAGAACAGCACAAACGGAGGCATCGCCTGCTGCGGCACGGGCGTCAGCAGCGCAATCACGCGTGATGAAACACTCTTCCCGCGCGAGACGGGGGCTGCTAGAATCTGGCGGCGTTTGTTCACCACCGCCCCGATCACGCCTTCGCGCTCCAACTGCGTCAGCACCGCCCGCAGCGTGGGGCGGCTGATGCGCATTCGAATGCAAAGCGTGCGCTCCGACGGCAGCACCTCCTGCCATTCACCACGCTGCAGAGCCTCGCGCAAAAAGTCGGCGCTGTGGGTGATGAGCGAGGGTCTGGGTGGTACGGCGTGCATAAGCGGAAGCCCACCATGCCGTGGTAAGCTGAAATGACCACAGAGATTTCAAATGTTGCGTCGTTCATGATGTCCCACCTTTGCATCCCATGATTCCTCATTCCGACCTCCTTCAACTCAAACGCTGGAACACCCCCACCATCTACAATGGCTGGGAGCAGATCACCAAACGCGATCCCGCCGCCGATGGCTTCAACCTCGAAGAAACCCGCGATTTCATGCCGCAGATGGGGCCCATGGTCGGCTACGCCGTCACCGTTGTGGTCGAGCCAAGCAACAAGGCGCATCGCGAAGCCAATGCGAACGCGTGGAATGAATACCGCAGCTACGTGGCCAGCATCCCCGGCCCCAAGATCGTCTGCGTGCAGGATCTTGACAAACCCCGCACCATCGGCTCCTTCTGGGGCGAGGTGAACAGCAACATGCACCGTGCCCTCGGCTGCGTGGGCACCATCGTCGATGGCGCGATTCGCGATGTCGATGAAATGACCAACGCCGGCTTCAAAGCGCTGGCCCGCCGTTTCTGCGTGGGTCATGCCCACGTGCATCCCGTGCGTTGGAACTGCGAAGTCGAAGTCTTTGGCCGCAAGGTCACCCCCGGCGATCTCATTCACGCTGACAAGCACGGCTTCCTCGTCATCGAGCCCGAAGCCCAGCCGCAAATCCTCGAAGCCTCCCGCTTCATGGATTCCAATGAATGCCTGACAGTCATCCCCGCCGCTCGTAGCAGCGCCGGTCTCCGCAGCGATGAGGTGCTGGCCAACCTCGCCGCCGCTGGCGCGCAGTTCGGCAAGAATGCCAAAGCCAAATTCCAACGTGATGGAGAATGGTAGCCGTGAAAATCGTCTTGGCATTCATCGCTGCCTGCCTCAGTGCATCCGCCGCTGATTTCCGCACCGAAAACAGCACCGTGCTCGCCAGCAAAGGTGCTTATCATTGGGCGCAGTCGCGTGCGGCGGTGATTCCCGGAGATCCAGCGCGGGTCATGGTCACCACCCAGGAGTTCGAAAAACAGGGCTCCCACGGCTATCGCGACATCTTTGCCCTCGAAACCACGGACGGCGCCAAAACCTGGAGCGTGCCTCAGCGAATCGAAAGCCTAGGCCGGAAAATGAGCCCTCTCGGCGTCGAGATGGTCATGGGAGACCTTTGCCCGCAATGGCACGCAACCACTCGCAAGGTGCTCGTCACCGGCAAGACCTTCGGCTTCCGCAAAGACGCCAAGCCCAGCGAAGCCAAGGATGACCGCGCCTACGAGCGCGTGGCTTACACCATTTATTCACCCGCCAAGAATGAATGGAGCGGCCTCAAAATAATGACCATGCCTGATAAAGATCACGCGGGCCATCCCATCATCGAACCCAATGCCGGCTGCAATCAGCGCTTCGATCTTCCCAACGGCGAGGTGCTCCTTCCCGTGCGTTATCGTGCCGACCCAAAGCTCCGCACCTACATCACCATCGTCGCACGCTGCACCTTCGATGGCGAAACACTGACCTATCGTGAACACGGCTCCGAACTCACCACCGCAGTGATGCGCGGTCTTTACGAGCCATCCGTCATCGGCTTCAAAGGCCGCTACTTCCTCACCATGCGCGGCGAGAAAACCGGCTACGTTGCCCGTGGCACCGACGGCATCAATTACGAGCCCGTCGTCGAATGGAAGTTCGATGACGGCAAGCCGGTCGGCACCTACTGCACCCAGCAGCATTGGATCACGCATGGCGACGCCCTGTACCTCATCTACACCCGGAAAGGTGCCAGCAACGACCACGTCTTCCGTCATCGCGCGCCCATTTTCATCGCTCAGGTCGATCCCGACAATCTGCACGTCATTCGTGCGACCGAACAAATCCTCATGCCCGAAACCGGTGTCGATCTCGGCGGCGGCTACGCACCGGTGGATGTGAACGAAAACGAAACCTGGGTCATCAGCACCGAGATGGCCTTTCCGAAAAACCGCCAGGGTGAAAACAACCGCATCCTGCTCGCCAAGATCATCTGGAACCAACCATGAAAACGAACCTGCTCACCCTCGCCACCATCTGCGTGGCCAGCCTCGCCATTGCCGAAGACTATCGCGGCGATGTCAAAGACGTCCGCGTCATCCGCCACATGGACCAGCACCCCGGTGCATCCCTGGTCTGGGAGCCCTACATCGCCATGTGGAAGCCGAAGCAGCTCGTGGCGGCCTACGGCGTTGGCATTCCCGGCAAGGTGGACATGGGCAGCATCTACGCCAGCGTCTCCTTCAATGACGGCGACACGTGGAATGAACCGGTGCCCGTCTTTGATCACAACCACTGGCAGGGCGCGATTCATTTTGCCTATGCCAACGCGATCCTGTTCAAGCCCTCAAACCAGGATGTGATGTGGTGCTATGCCATGCGCTGCCCCATGAATTTCAAGCACAGCGAAGACTCCCAGCTTGTTGCCGCCTACAGCGCGGACGGCGGACGCTCATGGACGCCCGTGGAGATGGCCATGCAGTACACCGGCCCGCTGATCGTCGTCGCTGGCGTATTGGAAACAGAAGTAAAAGGACAAAAACGCTACCTGCTCCCGGCGCATCGCAATACCATGCGCAACGATCCCCTCGGTTCGCGCGATCAATTCATGCTCAGCAGCACCAGCCTGCTGGAGTGGAAGTTTGAGGGCTACATCCCGCAGCCGGAGAGCGGCAAGGTCTTCCTGCACGAAGGCGGCATCGCCGTGGGCGATGCGCCGGATGAACTCAAGCTCGTCATGCGCACCTGCAACTGGGAGGAAAAAGATGCGCTCGATCCACCGCGCGCTTTTTCCAGCGTGAGCAAAGACGGCGGCACCACCTGGACGCCCGCCAAACAGGAGCCTGATCTCTGGAATTCCCGCTCCAAAGGCTTCTTCAGCCGCAATGCGGACGGCAGCCATCTCTATGTCTATAACGACGGTCCGGCCATGCCTGCCAAAGCCTCGCGTTCGTCGCTGCGCTACAAGGTGCAGCCCGCAGGCGGCCAGTGGAGCGAAGAAAAGACCTTCTATGAAGCCGGGATCAAAAACTCGTATCCCACTCTGATCGAGGTCGCTCCCGGCGACTTCCGCGCCGTGTGGGACAGCGGCACTGCTGACAAGACGCGCACGCACATCCATTTCGGCAAATTCAAACTCAAGCCATGAACGCTGCTGCACTTGCACACGCATTGCGGCAGGACCGTCCGGTCTTCGGCACGCTCATTGTCTCCCCCTCGCCACGCTGGCCGGAGGTGGTGCGTGGCTGCGGTCTTGATTTCGTCTTCATCGACACAGAGCACATCGCACTGAATCGTGCGGAGCTGAGCTGGATGTGCCAAATGTATTCCGCGCTCGGGCTCCCCCCTCTCGTGCGCATTCCCGCGCCAGATCCTTATGCCGCCACGATGGTTCTCGATGGCGGTGCCGCAGGCGTCATTGCACCCTACGTTGAATCCGTCGAACAAGTCCAGGCTCTGCGCGGTGCGGTAAAGTTGCGCCCCATCAAAGGCCAGCGTCTCCAGCAGATGCTTGAGGGCGCGACTCCAGAGCCCGAACTCAGCGCCTATATCCAGCAGGGCGCTGCCAATCGGCTCCTCATCATCAACATCGAAAGCGTCCCTGCCATTGATGCACTCGACGATATCCTCGCAGTGCCCGGCCTCGATGCAGTACTCATCGGTCCCCACGATCTCTCCTGCAATCTCGGCATTCCCGAGCAGTGGGATCACCCCAGGTTTCTTGCCGCATGCGAAACGATCTTCCGCAAAGCACGCGCAGCAAACATCGGTGCCGGCATTCACTTCTGGGGCGATGTGTCACAGCAGGTGCGCTTCTTGAAGCTCGGTGCCAACATGCTCATCCACAGCGCCGACATCTCACTGTTTCAAAAGCATCTCCGTCTTGAACTGGAGGCCATACGTTCTGCGGCAGACATCACGCCAGATGCCTCCGCTGCATCCACCACGCTGATTTGAACCTCACATGAAACCGATCTCGATTCTAGGGCTCGTCTGCCTGTTTATTATGCAAGGCGGAGTCATCGCCCAAGGCCCATCGCCAGCCGAGACCGCCTTCGGCCTGCAAGTGCCCGCTCCCGGAGCAGATGCTTTCGCGGACGACGTGCTGCAGCAGGCGCTCGACAAGGTGGCATCAGTCGGTGGCGGCAACGTGATTCTTGGGGCAGGGGACTTTAAACTCTCCCGCAAGGCGGGTGATGAAACGCTGAGCATCAAAAGCAATGTGACACTGCGCGGCCAGGGCTACGCCACCCACATCTACCTGGACCCCAAGACTCCGCCCAATCCCCTGCGTTATTACCCCGTGAGGATCGGCACGGAGACGACTCCCGCAAACAACGTGGTGGTCGAAAACCTGCGCTACACAGGGAACAATGCCAAAATTGGGGGTGGTTCCATCATGGGATTCAATGCCCGCCTCGGCGCTCCTGAGGCCAGGCTCTTATCTTCGAACAATATCACAGTTCGAAATTGCTGGATCTATGATTCCCAGCAGGCTGCTGGCTGCACCAAGGAAAATGTCCACGTTTATGGGAATGCTGACCGGCTCGCCACCCAGTTCACCAACTGGCAGGTCTGCCACAATTACATCGACACCTGTGGCAACAAGGCAGTCGAACTCGCGGAGTGCAACGGCGTGCTCATCGCGGACAATTACATCACGAACACCAAGGACGGCCCGCAGGTGATCTGCGGCAGCCGCAATGTGCAAATCCGCGACAATGTCGTGTATTTCACGGATACCGGCATCAATGTCACTGAAGGCTCGAATCACATCCGGGTGAGTGGCAACCACGTCGAGCCGGTGCAGACGATCAACAAGGCCACACCTGCTCCTTGTTTGTTTTTCCGCACCGAACCCCAGGCAAACAAATCGGTGATCACAGATGTCGTGGTTGCTGGAAATATTTTTCGCAATCAGAACACCCACAGCAAATGTGCCGTGCGATTCCAGACCAGGAAGGAGGCGATTGCCTGCGCCTATCAAGGCATCACTTTCACCGGGAATGTGTTTGATGGAGACATCCAGTTTCTCGATAAGACGACACCTGCCAGGACGACAATCCAGGACATCACATTCGCCGACAACGTTTGCGAGGGCGATTTCGTTTCTGCACCACGCACGATCATGAACTCTCGCCGCGTGATGGTGCGTGGCAATCAATTGCGCATGACTGGCAACTACGAACTGCATGCCAGCGGCTGGATTTGGTCCGGCAACATTCATGCCGCTGGCTCGTTGTGCATCGTGGCCGGTGCCGAGGGAAACGTCATTCACGACAACGTGACGACGACTCCAATCACAGACCTCGGAAAGAATACAGACGCTGCCAGCAATGTTGTCCGCCCCCATGATCAATAACCGACTTTCCCCTCACCTTCTTCAAATCGGAATGCTTGCTGTTGCCATGCATTCGCTGCCGCCTGCATTCGCTGCGGCATTGAAGACGCAAGAGATCACCATCGGCAGCGACCGCCAGCTCTTCATCGACGACCGGATCGTTGATACGAACCTCACCAAGGACATCATTCGCACGCAGAATCCCCCCGAGAGCATTCGGAAAGTGCTCACTCCGGATCAGCCCTGGGAAGCGCTCGGCTTCATCTTTTATTGCTGTGTGGTAGAGGATGGCGGCGTGGTGAAGCTCTACCACGGCAGCTACGATGCAGAGAAAAAGAAGCACTTCAGCCTAGCGACGAGCAGTGACGGCATCCATTTCGAGCGGCCCAAGCTCGACGCCAAAATCTTTCAGGGAAGCAAGGACAACAATATCCTCCCCGTCGAAGCGGTGGAGGCCTTTGTGTTTCTCGATCCGCACGCCCCAAAGGACCAGCGCTACCGGCTCATCTATACCAAAGGCTGGCTTGATCCCGCCAAGGCCGGTGTCTTCGTCGCTTCATCCAACGACGGCGTACATTGGGCTTCCGTGCCGGAGCGGCTGTTCCCCTTCGTGCCAGACAGTCAACCATCCGCCACGTGGGACGAGCACTCGCAGCAGTACTCCATTTACCTGCGCGCCTGGAATCCCGTACGCACCGTTGCACGTGTAGCCACTGGCGATCTGCTCGCTCCCTGGCCCTACGATGCCTCGGTGCCGCCCAATCTTGTCTGGGGCAATGGCAAGATCCCCGTACCCAGCCGCGAGATTCCCACCGTCATGGCCGCCGATGAAAAGGACGCGGAACACGTCGATCTCTACACCAGCGTGGTCACGAAGTATCCCTTCGCACCGGATGTGTACTTCGCCTTTCCCGCCGCCTTCCAGCTTTGGAAAGGCGACGCCTGGAAAGCACGCGCCTGCAACACCGCCGACGGCACCTTCGACGTACAGTTTGCCACCAGCCGCGATGGCATTGCCTGGAATCGTTCACATCAGCCCTACATCGGCGCGGGTTTCCACGAAGGGCTCGATCTCCGCATCGTTAGCATGGGGCCCGGCATGGTCCGACGTGGGCGGCTGCTCTACCAGTACTTCGTTGGCGATACCTTCACCCATGGCCGCCCCGTCGTGTGGGACAAGGATTTGGTGAACCGCGCCGAGTGGCTGAAGAAAGATCGCGGCGGCATCTACTGCGCCACGCAGCGTGTGGATGGCTTCGTCTCCATGGATGCCGCCACCACCGGCGGCGTGCTTACCACCCGGCCTCTTCTCTTCAAAGGAAACCGGCTTTGTCTGAATCTGCACACCGCAGGCAGCGGCAGCGCCCGCGTCGCCCTGCTCGGAACAGATGGCAAACCTCTGCCAGGTTTCTCCGCCGACGACTGCGAACTCATCAGTGCGGACGCCATCGACCATGAAGTCCGCTGGAAGAGCGGTGCCGATGTCGGTGCCCTCGCCGGCCAGTCCGTGCGCGTGCAGGTGACCCTGCGCAACGCCAAGCTCTACGCCCTGCAATTCACCACCACACCTTGAATCCTTTCAACCACCATGAAACACCTCGCCTCTCTCCTGCTGCTCTGCGGATCACTCTCTGCTGCTGAGCCCTTCATCGAAAAGCAGGATCTGTTCACAGCCGATACAGGCGGTTATAAGCTCTACCACATTCCCGGCATCGTCGTGACCGCCAATGGGACGGTGCTCGCATGGTGTGAGGCTCGTCAGAATAGTGCCGATTGGGGGCAGATCGCTATTCTACTGCGACGCTCCACCGATGAAGGAAAAACTTGGGATGAACCGCGCAACATCGCCGACGTGCCCGGACCAAAGACAAAAAATCCCTTCTCACTCGCGGTGAAAGGCATCAATCCTTCGGACGTGACTTACAACAATCCCGTCCTCATCGCCGACAGTGAAGGCACTGTTCACATGCTTTTCTGCCTCGAATACATGAGATGCTTCTATCAACGCAGCGATGACGCTGGAGTTAGCTGGAGCACTCCGGTGGAGATCACCGGCGCGTTCGAAAAATTTCGCTCCACCTACGATTGGAAGGTTCTCGCCACGGGTCCGGATCATGGCATTCAGCTCAAGAATGGCCGTCTGATTGTGCCGGTATGGCTTTCCACGGGCACCGGCGGCAATGCGCACCGCCCCAGTGTTACCACGACGATCTACAGCGATGATCAGGGTAAAACGTGGCACGCAGGTGATATTGCAGTGCCCTGCACCGAGGACTGGACCAATCCTAACGAGACCGTCGCCATCGAATTGGCCGATGGAAGCGTGATGCTCAATGTGCGCAGTGAATCGAAAGCGCACCGCCGCATTGTCACCCTCAGTAAAGACGGCGCCACCGGCTGGAGCACGCCTAAGTTTGACGACGCGCTGCTTGAGCCCATTTGCATGGGCAGCATCGTTCGCTGTTCGCTTGCCAGTCAAGGCGGCAAAAACCGCATTCTTTTTTCCAATCCCGACAATATCGCCCGCGCAGATGGCAAGGAAGAAGCTGGCAAGGTGCGCGATCGCAAAAATCTCACGCTTAAGCTCAGCTATGATGAGGCTCACACGTGGCCCATCAGCAAGCCCCTTGATTCCGGCTACAGCAGTTACAGCGATCTCGCAGTGACGAAGAGTGGGAAGATTCTTTGTTTCTTCAGTCGCGGCCAGAACGGAACCGATTTCGGCGGCTACACCTTCAAGGCCCTCACGCTCGCGCGCTTCAATCTCGAATGGCTCACCGACGGCCGTGACTCACTTTCTTCCGCGCCATAAGTGATCTCGCAATTTTGCTTCCAACACCACCCGTCTTGACCTGAACCAGCCATGAAATCCATCCTCCTCTCTGTATTCCTCGGCACTCTCTGCGGCTCTCTTGCCGCTGCCGAACCCTTCATCGAAAAACATGATCTGTTCATCGTCGGTGATAATCCCGCCTACCAGATCTACCACATCCCCGGCATCGTGGTCACAGCCAAGGGCACCGTTCTTGCCTGGTGTGAGGCGCGCAAACGTGCCGCCGGTGTCAGCGACTGGGATGACATCCGCATTCTGCTCCGTCGCAGCACGGATGAAGGCAAGACATGGAGCGAGCCGAAAAGCATCGCCAATGTCGAAGGACCAAAAACGAAGAATCCCTTCGCGCTCAAGATGAAGAACGTCGATCCCAATGACGTGACTTACAACAATCCCGTGCTCATTGCCGACAAGGACGGCACGGTGCACATGCTCTTCTGCCTGGAATACGAGCGCTGCTTCTATCAGCGCAGCGAAGACGATGGCCTCACCTGGAGCAAGCCCGTCGAGATCACCTCCACATTTGACGCCTTCAAGAAAGACTACGACTGGAAGGTGCTTGCCACCGGCCCTGATCACAGCATTCAGCTCAAGACCGGCCGTCTCGTCGTCCCCATCTGGCTCTCCACCGGCACGGGTGGCAATGCACATCGCCCGAGTGTCACCGCCACCATCTTCAGCGATGATCAGGGCAAAACCTGGAAGGCCGGCGATATCGCCGTCCCATGCACCGAGGAGTGGATCAACCCCAATGAAACCGTCGCCATCGAACTCAATGACGGCAGCGTCATGCTCAATGTTCGCAGTGAGTCGAAGGCGCATCGCCGTATCGTCACCGTCAGCAAAGACGGTGCCACGAACTGGAGCACACCGAAATTTGACGACGCCCTGCTCGAACCCATCTGCATGGGAGGCATCGTGCGCTATGACCACGATGGTCAAAACCTCATTCTCTTTTCCAACCCCCATAACCTGGAGAAAGAGAAGGGCAAAGCCGAGCCCGGTAAAAACCGCGATCGTAAAAACGTCAGCGTGAAGATCAGCCGCGACGAAGGCAAAACATGGCCCGTGAACAAAGCTATCGAGCCCGGACCCAGCATGTACTCAGACATCGCCGTCACCAAGAGCGGCACCATCCTCTGCTTCTACGGACGCAGCGGCGATGGTTCAGCGCTGGCCAACTTTACCGGTGGCCGCCTGACACTGGCCCGTTTCAATCTGGAATGGCTGACCGATGGCAAAGAGACTTCACACCCATGATTTGAAGCCTCCTGCGCCAAGATGCGAACTCGCTTGCTGCGAGGCTTGGAAAGAGGGCCGCGTTTTTATGAAAGTGGGGTTGATCTCACTCCTCATTCTCACGCCGCCATGACTTAAGGATGGCATCCAGCAGCCCAGGAAAGCGGCTGTCCAGCTCCTTGCGCCGTACCTTGCTCGTCAGCTCCACGCCGCGGCGTTCGCTTTGGATGATGCCCGACTCACGCAAAATGCGGTAATGCTGGGAGCAGGTGGACTTCGGCATCGTGCATTTCAGGCGGCTGGTCGTCTCCACGCAGTTCAGGCCTTCCTCGGCCTTGCGCAGTTCGGCCACAATGCTGAGACGCACCGGGTCTGACAGGGCATGCATGATGCCCGCGACGGTGAAACTTTCGGCTGGAGGATGGTGAAGAGGTCTGATGTGTGAATGATACACAAATTTCGCTTGCAGTTCAATGATTCTTTAGTTCCGTAAAAGTGAACAATAGAACTAACCGATCATGCCCACTCTCTTCGATCCCCTCCAGCTCGGCTCCCTGACACTCCCCAATCGCATTTTCCTCGCCCCGCTCACCCGTGCTCGCGCAGGGCAGCAGCGCATTCCGAACGCACTCATGGCCGAGTACTACCGCCAGCGTGCCGGCGCTGGACTCATCCTCACCGAGGCCACCTCCGTCACCCCCATGGGCGTCGGCTATGCCAGCACCCCCGGCGTGTGGTCGGCAGAGCAGGTGACTGGCTGGAAGCTCGTCACCCAGGCCGTGCATGAGGCCGGTGGCCGCATCTTCCTGCAGCTCTGGCATGTGGGCCGCATTTCAGACCCGATGTTTTTGGATGGCGCGCTGCCAGTAGCCCCCAGTGCCATCGCCGCAGCGGGCCATGTGAGCATCGTTCGGCCGGAGAAACCCTTCGTAACACCCCGTGCCTTGGAGCTCTCCGAGATCCCAGGCATCATCGAAGCCTTCCACAAAGGCGCTGAAAACGCCAAGCTCGCCGGCTTCGACGGCGTGGAAATCCACGGTGCCAATGGCTACCTGCTCGATCAGTTCCTCCAGACCAAGACCAATCATCGCACTGACGCCTACGGCGGCTCCTTGGAAAATCGCGCCCGACTGATGCTGGAGGTCACCGATGCCGTGATCTCCGTCTGGGGTGCCGACCGCGTAGGCATGCACCTGGCTCCGCGTGGCGATGCGCATGACATGGGCGATGCCAATCCGCTGGAAACCTTCAGCCACGTGGCGCGTGAGCTGGGCCGCCGCAAGATCGCCTTCATCTGCGCTCGCGAGCGGCAGGGCCCGGACAGCATCGGCCCTTCGCTGAAAAAGGCCTTCGGCGGCGTATATGTGGCCAATGAAAAATTCACCTTGGAATCCGGCAACGCGATCCTCTCCTCCGGTGATGCCGATGCCGTGGCCTTTGGCGTCCCATTCCTGGCGAATCCCGATCTGCCACAGCGCCTGGCACAAAACGCGTCATTGAACCCACCTGATCCCTCCACTTTTTATGCGGACGGTGCCAAGGGCTACACCGATTACCCTTCATTATGAAACCTCCCCCAGGCCTCCTCTACTCCGTCCTGGACCTGTCGCCCATCTTGAAAGGCGAGACTGCCACGCAGTCCTTCCGCCACTCGCTGAATCTGGCGCAGCATGCGGAGAAATGGGGCTATCACCGCTACTGGGTGGCCGAGCATCACAACATCCCCGGTGTGGCCAGCGCCGCCACTTCCGTGGTCATTGGTCACATCGCCGGTGGCACTTCCACCATCCGCGTAGGCTCCGGCGGCATCATGCTGCCCAATCACGCACCGCTGGTCATTGCCGAGCAGTTCGGCACCTTGGAGTCGCTCTACCCTGGCCGCATCGACCTCGGTCTCGGTCGTGCTCCCGGCGGAGATCAGCTCACCGCCCGCGCGCTGCGTCGCGGACTCGGCAGCAGTGGCGATACCTTTCTGGCAGATGTGCAGGAGTTGCAGGGCTTCTTCGGCGTACCCTTGCCCGGGCAGCGCGTGCACGCCGTGCCAGGGCAGGGGCTCAATGTGCCGCTCTATCTTCTCGGCAGCAGTACCTTCAGCGCCACCCTCGCGGCAGAAATGGGACTGCCTTTTGCCTTTGCCTCCCATTTCGCACCCGAGCTGCTGCATCAGGCGCTGGACATTTACCGCACGCAGTTTCAGCCCTCCGCAGCTCTGGATAAACCCCATGTGATGATCGGGGTGAACGTCATCGCTGCTGACACAGACGCGGAGGCCAGACGTCTCTTCACCTCGCTGCAGCAGGTCTTTCTGAATCTCATTCGCGGCAGGCCCACGCAACTGCAGCCCCCGGTCGATGACATCGACGCCCTCTGGAATCCAGTCGAAGCCACTCAAGTGTCCCGCATGACACGCTGCTCCGCCGTGGGTAGCCCAGACACCTTCCGCCAGCAAATCGAAGTCCTGCTCAATGACACCGGCGCAGACGAAATCATCGCCACCGCACATATCCATGACCAGCAGGTGCGCCTGCATTCCTTTGAAATTGCCGCAGACGTTTTTCAAAAACTGCGGCATTTCAATTCGTAACTCCCTTCGCCTTTCACACACTCAAACTCAACCCAACTCACACCTCCTATGGAATACAGACAACTCGGCGGCTCCGGCTTCAAAGTCCCCGCTCTCACTCTTGGCACCGGCACCTTTGGCGGCGGCACAGAATTCTTCAAAGAATGGGGCGCGTCCGATGTCGCCGAAGCCTCACGCCTCATCGATATCTGCCTGGAAAACGGGCTGACCATGTTTGACTCGGCGGACATCTACTCGAACGGTCTCGCAGAGGAGATTCTCGGTCAGGCCATCAAAGGCCGTCGTGACCAGGTGCTCATCTCCACCAAAGGAACCTTCCGCATGGGCGATGGCCCGAACAACGTCGGCTCCTCCCGCTGGCATCTCATCCGCTCTGTGGAGAACAGCCTCAAGCGTCTCGGCACCGATTACATCGACCTCTACCAGCTTCACGGTTTTGACGCCATGACCCCTGTGGAGGAAGTCGTCAGCACCTTGGACGATCTCGTGCGTGCAGGAAAAATTCGCTACATCGGTGTGTCAAATTTCTCTGGCTGGCATCTCATGAAATCACTCGCGCATGCCGACAAGTTTGGCCTGACAAAATACGTCGCCAATCAGACCTACTACTCCCTCATCGGTCGTGAATATGAGTGGGAGCTCATGCCTCTGGGCGTGGATCAAAAAGTCGGCGCAGTCGTCTGGAGTCCGCTCGGCTGGGGCCGCCTCACCGGCAAGCTCCGTCGCAATCAGCCGCGTCCTGAAACCAGCCGTCTCAATCACAAACTCAGCTCTTCCATGGGCCCGCAGGTGGATGATGAGTATCTCTACAAAGTCGTGGACGCCCTCGACGAAGTGGCCGCCGAAACCGGCAAGACCGTGCCGCAGGTCGCGCTGAACTGGCTGCTGCAGCGCCCCACCGTTTCCACGCTCATCATCGGTGCCCGCAATGAAGAGCAGCTTCGCCAGAACCTAGGCGCTATCGGCTGGAACCTCACCACCGATCAGGTCGCGAAGCTCGATGCCGCCAGCGAAAAACCAAAGATCTACCCCTACTGGCACCAGAGCGGTTTTGATGAGCGGAATCCGTTTCCAACCAAATAAGCTGACTGCTCGCAGGGTATAATTGAATGTCAATGCCTGACGCCAGCATGAAAAACATCCAGACGACCAGGCAAATCATTGCTCGCCCAACAGGAGCATCACGTCGCCAGTTCTTCAAGGCAGCTGCGGCTTTGCCATGGTTCGCTCACGCATCGGACTCCTCACGAACCTCACCGCGAGTACTCTACAGCAACGACACGACAAATATCACCTCATGCATCAGCCCGTTTCATCATGAGCGGGAACCGTTTAAAAAGGAGATGCTCGAAGCCACGGTGGATGAAGTGGCAGGGCTCGTGGATGCACATCTCCTGCAGCCCGGCCTTGGCATGGTGCCAATGTGGCCAAGCAAGCTCCTGCCACTGCCAGAGCACTACGCCTGGATCAAGCAGCGCTACGGCCAGAAACCCGATCCCTTCGGCCAGTTTGTTCTGGATGGCGGCGATGTCGTTCAGGTCTTCATCGATCGCTGCCATATGCGCCAGCAGGCCGCCTTCATCTCCCTCCGCATGAACGATGCGCACAACAAGGAATTCGGCGATCCCAGGACCGGTGAGAAGCCCACCAGCAGCATTGGCATGAGCGTGACGAAGTATTACGTCGAGCATCCAGAGTATCGCCTCAAGCCCGGGTCTCTGCGCGGAGCCGACCTCGTGCAAAACTGGGCTGTGTCGGAAGTGCGGGCGCAGAAATTCGCGCTCATTCGCGAGCTGTGTGAGAACTACGATCTCGATGGCCTGGAACTCGATTTCCTGCGCTTCTACAGCTTCTTCCGTCTGGAGGAAACCCCTCTTGATCAGCGTCGCACCATCATGACCGGCTTTGTGCGCGAGGTCCGCACGCTGCTTGATCAAACCGCCCGCAATGGCAAGCGCCGCTGGTTGTGCGCCCGCGTGCCCTGCCACCTGCCTGCGCTGGATGTTCTAGGCCTCGATTTGAAATCTCTCGTCGCCGTCGGACTCGACATGGTGAATGCCTCCGAGCACTACTTCACCACCCAGCAGCACGATCTTGCAGCAATTCGCACGCAGACGCAGGGTGCCGCACTCTATTTCGAACTCTGCCACACGATCTGGAAGGGGGACAAAGTCACAAAAGGCTACGATGTTTTTCCCTTTCGCCGAGCCACATGCGAGCACCTGCACACATCGGCCCACCTCGCCTACGCACGCGGTGCTGACGGCATCAGCCTCTTTAATTTCGCCTACTATCGCCAGCACGGTCAGGGCGAAGGGCGCGGCGTCTTTGGCGAGCCGCCGTTTGAGGCGCTCAAAGCCTTACGCGATCCACAGGCGCTCGCGCAAGAGCCGCAGCACTGGTTCATCGCCCAAGGCTGGCGCGCACCCGGCATGAAGCCGCTGCCCGTGCCGCGCAAGATCGAGGCAGGCAAACTGGCGAAGTTCAACTTCGATCTCGCTCCACCTGCAGGCGGCTGGAAGTATGAAGCACGTCTCCGCATTCAAGCCGACAAGCCGCTCGGAAATGATGAATGGACAGCCACATTCAACGGCGAGTTGCTGAATCCGACACACGATGTCTCCGAGCCTTTCCCTGTGCCTTATCCATCCTTGCTTGGCAAACCGGAGGAAATGCGCGCCTGGACCCTTCCCGCTAAACTGCTCCACGAAGGCAAAAACAGTCTTGAGGTCACACTGCGGACCGGCGAGCCAGTCGCAGTGATCTTTGTCGATCTCGCTGCCTGAGTCCCGCATGACCGTGGATGACAGGATTACTGTGCATCAAGGAAAGCAGGCTACATTGGGCTGAAGGAGTCTTGACCATTTGCTGACAATTCAATGTGAGTAAGCTCACGAGACACTGACATGCTGGTTCCAACATGGAGCAGTATGAAATTGTCTGCTTCCAAATTCCTGGCGCTGGTGTTTGCTTTTCCGTGGTTCAGCTCGGCCCACACGTCGGCTGATGCGCCGGTGAAGTCTGGCCGAACGGTGTTCACGGAGGATATGCGCCAGCATATTTTGGATGACTTTCTAGCCTCCCCAGCGGGCAAGCGTTTGCCGCAGCCTGCCGCTGCACCGGCGCAGAAAAACCCGGTGCGAGTCGCCGCAGGTGCGCAGATGAGCGCTGCCTCGCTGCTGCGCATGGCGACGCTGGCGCAGATCACGCCCTATTTGACCCCGACGGGCAATGGGGCGCTGATGGCGGCTTCGTTTGCGCCGTTCAAGCCGAAGGTGCGCTTCTACTGGGATGGCACCACGTTCTACGAAGAGTCTGACAATCTGCCGGACGGGATGCCGAACCGGATGTCTGGCATCACCTCCTGGCAGCAGCAGATCCCGCTGCCGGTGGCGTATTTTGCGAATACGCCGAATCCTGATGGGACGACGACTTCGCTGTGCTATGGGCAGCCGAACTACTGGCGGCTGCCGCTGGTGCCGACGCCAGCGGCCACGCCGACGCTCATTTTCACTCCTGGCTCGGCAACAAACAATTTCCAGCGGGGGGCGATCGCGCTCGCGTCCAATGGCGTGGCGATTTTCAACCCGGCCAACAACACGGGCCGCGTGTCGTATGAAATTGGCGAGCTCGACTACTACGGCGGCCATTGCGGGCTAGCGGATGATTACCACTACCACATCATCCCGATGCATCTCTCCAGCCGCTTTGGCGGGCCGCTGAGCGATGACAAGGCCGTGGCCTGGGCGCTGGATGGTTATCCGATCTATGGCTATGTGGAGCCGGATGGCACGACGCGGCAGACACTGGATACGAACGGCGGTCACAACCACGGCGGCTGGGGCTATCACTACCACGCGGTGGGGAACAACACCGTGGACGCGACGCATCCGTATGGCACGCCGCAGTCGCCCTACACGATGACGAGCTTCTACGGCACTGTGGTGAATCTGGGCGGGCAGGTGGACGGGCAGCCGGAGGTGGGCAGCATACGCCAGGATGGCACTGGTGGCTTCAATGCGAAGCCCATCGGCGGCGCAGCCATCGTGGCGATGCTGAATCCGGCTCCGCTGGTGGTTGATGGTAGTGGCAACCTGGGTCTGCCTACGACGAGCATCAATCTGACCGGATGCGCCACGACTTTCCAAAGTACGACGGTCACTTGCGCGAGCACCTCTGGCTTGGTGACAGGCCTAGCCATCGTGGGTGCGGGAGTCGCCAACAATGCCACAGTGACTTCCATCACCAATGCGACGCAGTTTGTCATCAGCCCGCCAGCCATCGCGACCACCACCGCGCAGAGCTTTACCGCCGTCTCTTTAACGGGGGCCACGAGTGACCAGTACCTCATGCGGGTGAACATGAGCGGCACCAACTACGACGAGTGCTGGACGATCAATCGCAACGTGAATCCACGCACGCTCACGGTGACGTGGCGCGCGCAGGCGCTCATCAGCGGCAATCTGAGTGGACCGGTGGTGACGACCACGAGCACCTACATTCCCTCTACGGGCACCGCAGGCACGGGCGGCACCGCCGCGAGCAACCGCCTAGCTGCTTACACGGTGGCAGGGTGGAGCGAGGTGAAGCTCCCAGACACGAGCCAGACGCAGGACACCACAGCGACCTTTGGCGAGGATGCGGACTACACGATCAACCCGCAGTCGTTCACGGACAATGCGGACGGCACGATCACGGACAACGTCACCGGCCTGATGTGGCAGAAGGTGGACAACGGTGAATCGACCTGGGAGACGGCGGTGGCTAACGCGGCCAGCGTGACCACAGGCGGCTACACCGACTGGCGTCTGCCGACCCCGGCGGAGCTGTTCAGCATTTTCAATCACCAGAACCTGAACCCTGCGCTCAACACGACCTACTTTCCCAACAATTCGGCCGGTGCGGCGGACTACTGGTGGACGAGCGACATTTATGGCAACAGCACCACGAATGTGTGGTGCAGCAATGCGGGAGGTGGGCTGGGCGGCAAGCCGAAATCTGAAACGCTGAGCTACTCCCCCCCCGGCATCTACCGCTATAGTGCCCGTTACGTGCGCGGGGCCAAGCCGAGCAACCTGCACAGCTATGTAAACAATCTTGATGGCACTGTCACAGACACTGACACGGGGCTGATGTGGACGCAGGTGCCATCTGCTGCCACTGCGTGGGACGCGGCGCTTTCCTATGCCGAGAACCTCTCACTTAACGGCTACACGGACTGGCGTTTGCCGAACGTCAAGGAACTGCAGACGCTCACTGATTACACGCTGACCACCGCCACGAGCACGACCAACATCAAGGCCAGCATCAACCGCACGGTGTTCGCCAAGACGCTCACCAACTGCACCACGACGAGCGGCAGCACGCTGGTGACCTGCGCGGACACCACTGGCCTCCTGCCCGGCATGCCCATTGTGGATGCCACGGACATTGCCTCCACCTACGTTTCAAACACCACGGTGCCAACTATCAGCTCGGTGACCAGCGCCACCACTTTCGTCATGAGCAGCGCAGCGACCGGCAGCGGCTCTTTGCTGATATTGAAAGCGCTGGCACCGCCCACGGCCTACTGGTCGTCCACCACTTTGCATGGAGACACCACCAAGGCCTGGCTGGTGGAGACTGGTATCAACAGCACGGTGCTGGCAGCGAACGGACCCACGCGCAACTCCCAGGGCATCATCAGCTATGAAGCGAAAACCTCCACCTACCCCATTTTCGTGGTGCGCAGCACTTCAGTGGCGAGCCAGATCTCCGTGCAGCAGCCCAGCGGCAACGCGCTCACTGACGGGGTGAGCACCGTAAGCTATGGCAATGTGAATGTCGGAAGCGCCTTGACGAAGACGTTCACCATCAACAACACAGGTAGCACTTCGCTGACGATTACGGGTGTGACCATTGACGGAACGAGCGCGGCGAACTTCGCTGTCACCGCAACACCTGCCACGACGATTGCGGCAGCCAGCAGCACGACGATGGACGTGCAGTTCACCGCAAACGCGGCAGGCACGAACATCGCGGCGATCCACATCGCCAGCAGTGACACTTCGGTGGGTGCGGCCTTCGACATCACGCTGAGCGGCACCGGCTACATCCCTCCGCCCACGGTTGCCAGCGTGGCAACCACTCCTGCAACTCCGACGAACACCGACTCGCCTTTTGTGACGGCCACGGTCACACCATCGACGGGAGTTTCCATATCCAGCATGCAGTTGCAATACAATACGGGTGCGCAAACGACGGGCACAGTGTTTGATGAAACCATGACCACCATTCCTCTGGGGAATCCCTGGAGTGGCAGCGGAGCGGGCGCGCTGAATGCGTGGACGGTCGCCGCTCTGAATGGCGGCACGGTGACGCAGGCCGGGGGGGCTAACAATCACACCACGCCGATCGCGCTGACCTCCTGCACGACCACGAATGGCGGCACAAGCGTGAGCTGCGCGAGCACGACCGGCCTGTGGCCGGGCATGATTTTGTATGGCCCCAATGTGCCCGCCGGAACCACCGTCAGCTCGGTGACAAATACCACCACGTTTGTCATGAGTGCGGCGGCTACGGGTGCAGGATCTGCGTTGACGCTTTATGCTGGCGGCATCACCCTCACCAACTGCTCGACGAGCAATGCCAGTGCAACGGTGACGTGCGGAAGCACAGTAGGGCTGGTGGCGGCGGTCGCGCAGAGCCTCACAGGTGGCTCCACCACCTCCGGCAGCGGCACGGTCACGGTGGCGAGCACCGCCAGTCTGCAACCGGGAATGAATCTCAGTGGTACGGGTATCCCGAACGGGGCGACGGTTTCATCCATCACCAGTTCCACCCAGTTTGTCATGAATCCACCGGCCAGCGCGACGAACTCCGCGCAGACCTATACGGCGTCACTGTCCGGCATGATCGTCACTGGCACGGGTATACCAAACAATGCCACGATTACTTCTATCACTAACAGCACGCAGTTCGTCATCAGCGCCAGTGCCACGGCGACCAGCAGCGGCGTCACGCTCTCTGCGGCAGGCTGTGGTCTGCAGCTTAGCAAAGGCAGCGCTAGCTATACTGACACGATGGTGACCACCACCAACGTCATCTCTGCCGCCGGCTCTGCGGGCACGTTGCAGTTCTGGGTGCAGACACAAAATCTGCTCGCCGGGAACGGCTGGACGATGCAACTCTCTCCCGATGGCGGCACGACATGGAACACGCGCGCTAGTGAATCGTATTCAAGCAGTGTAAACCTCGCGAACTGCGCGCTGACGAGCGGCAGCCCGAATGTGACCTGCACCAGCACGGCAGGCCTCGCTGCCGGGATGGCATTGACGGGACAAAGCCTGAGCCTCACCGGCTGCTCCACGACCAACGGCAGCCCGAGCATCACCTGCGCGAGCACCACCGGACTGGTGGCCGGCATGGTCGTATTCGGCACCGGCATTCCGAACAACGCCACCGTGAGCTCCATCACAAGTGGAACGCAGTTCGCCCTCAGTGCGAATGCCACGGCCACGAACTCAGCGCAGACCTTCACTGCGCTGGCTTCTGTGGTTCTTACCTCCTGCGCCACCACGGCTGCCAGTACCACCGTGACCTGTGCAGATACTAGCAAACTGGTGGTCGGCATGGTCGTCAGCGGCCCGGGCATCCCTGTCAACGACACCGTCGCCTCGATCACTAACAGCACGACCTTTTTGCTTAGTACGGCTGCGAGCCAGACTGCCACCAATCAAAGCTTGACCGCCAGCTATCTGCCATCCCCCGTGACGGTGCTGTCTGTGACGGACACCACGCATTTTGTCCTGAGCGCCAACGCCACGCTCACGGCATCGGCGGTGCCACTTGCGGCTACGACGGTCAATCACGGCTTCACGCAGTTCACCTACAGCCTCGCCGCCAGTGAACTGGTCAGTACGCTGAAGCTGCGCTTTCAGTTCAGCGGGTACAATCCTCCGGCACCCACGCGCGCGCCGCTGGTGAACATTGACGATATTTCCATCGCCAGCACTGTTGGCAGTGCGCCGGTGACTCTCGCCATGACCAGCACAGGGAATGGGGTCTATTCAGTGCAACTGCCTTTAGAGACAACCGGCACCACGGTGAACTACACCATCACCGCGACTGACAGCAATGCGGGCACGACGACCAGCAACGGGTCCTACACAGTGGTCACGGCTGCGCCTATGCTGGCAGTCACGCCGAGCACGGCGTTCTCTGCTTCGGGTGCGGCTGGCAGTGAGACGTTCACACCTGCAAGCCTCAGCTATACGCTCACCAACTCGGGAACCGGTACGCTGAGCTGGACTGCCGGGAAAACTGCCGCATGGCTGAATCTCTCAGGCACCAGCGGCACGCTGGCCGCAGGGGCTAATACCACGGTGACTGTCGCTATTAATACCGCAAGCGCGAACAGCCTCAGTGCCGCGACTTACAGCGACACGATCACCTTCACCAATAGCACGAACGGCAGCGGCAGCACCACGCGCGCTGCATCCTTGCTCATAACCAACGGCACTCCAACTGTCCCTGCGGCACCGACTTTGACTCTGCCCGCATACAGTGCGAGTGCTTCACAGTGGATGACTTGGCCGGCAGTGGCCACAGCGACGAGTTACACGGTGCAGATTGCCTCAAGCGCCAATTTCACCACCAGCCTACTTTCGTCGCAGACGGTCACAAGTCCGAGTGCGTCATTCACCAATCTCACCAGCGGTGTGACGTATTACTATCGTGTGCTGGCGACGAATAGCGTCGGCTCTTCGGCTTACAGCAGCACGGTCTCATCGACACAGGATACCGTGGCTCCTACGGTGACAATCAGCACGCCTGCCACGGGTGGATCCACCACTGCCAGCACGATCACGGTCACGGGCACGAGCAGCGATTCGCTCTCAGGTGTCAGCGGCGTGAAGGTGAACAATGTGGCCGCCACCAGCAGCAACAATTTTGCCACCTGGGCCGCCACGGTGCCGCTCGGCTTTGGCACCAATGCGATCATCGCCACGGCCACCGATGGCGCGGGCAATCTGGCGAACAGCAGTGCTATCACGGTCACGCTGACCACCGCTCAGACTTACAACCCTCTCATCATCCCTGCGGCGATGAATGGCACCCTGTTTAATTTGAATCTGAATCAGACGAACAAACAGTTCCCAACGTTTTCCTCGACCAACCCGACGCTCGGCATCAATCCTTCAACAACACTTGGCCCCTCCCCAGGCACGACGACTCTGGGGTACAACGGTGCTTTGATGTGGGGGCCGACGTTGATCCTGAACCAGGGCGACACCGTGCAGCTCAATGTGAGCAACCACCTCGATCTGTCCAGTTCCACGCTGCTGCGCTCGACGACCACAACCGTCCACTGGCATGGCTTCCACATTCCCGCGATCATGGATGGTGGCCCGCGCCAAGTGGTGGCCGGCGGCTCGAACTGGTCGCCGACGTTTACGGTGAAAAACAATGCGGCCACCTACTGGTACCACCCGCATCTGCACATGGCCACGCAGGAACAGCTCACCCTCGGCGCTGGCGGCTTCATCATCGTGCGTGATCCGCAAGAGGCCGCGCTGGCTCTGCCACGCACCTACGGCGTGGATGACATTCCACTGGCCGTGACGACCCGACGCTTCTTAGCTGCCACCAATGAGTTCAGTGCCAATCAGTACGTGCAAGCTGATGGCAGCACCTCCAGCACGGACAACTACGGCGACTACGTGCTGGTCAACGGTACGATGAACCCGCAGGTCAGCCTGCCAAAACAGTTTGTGCGGCTACGCATCCTCAATGCCGATATTCAGCGCGGCTATCGCTTTGGCTTCAGCGATAACCGGAATTTTTACGTCATCGCCAACGACCAGGGTCTGTTAAACGCACCTGTGCAAGTAAGCCAAGTAACGATGATGATCGGCGAGCGTGTGGAGATTCTGGTCGATCTGAGTCAGGATGCCGTTGGCAACTCGATTGATCTCAAGGCCTATGACAATCTAGGCACGGCAGGCGGACCCGGCGGTGCTTTCTTTGGCTTTGGCGGCAGCGAGTCCAATACCCGCACGCCCAATGGCACATCGGGGCCGGAGAACGGCGGCCTGCTGTGCAACTCCGACTTCATCGTGCTGCACATCAATGTGGCTGCGGCCACCTCCGGTGCCATCACTGCGGTGCCTGCGACCCTCGCCAGCAACACCTACTGGACCAATGCCAATGTGACCAACACCCGCACAGTGAGCATCACTGGCGGCAACGGCGGAACTCCTGGCTTCAGCTTCAACAACATCGCCTACTCGCCCACGGTGAACAATTTCACTATCCCGCTCAATGCCGTGGAGAAGTGGGTGATTCAGGCTGGCGGTGTCTTTGGGCACTCGCTCCATATTCACGACATCAAGTTCAACATCATCGCGCGCAATCTCCAGACCGGCGGCAACAGCGCGCAGATCTTCAACACGGTGGGCGGCGTGGCGACATCGTCCAACGGACTGCCTGCGAGCTATGAATCTGGCTGGAAGGACACGGTGTATGTGCCCAAAGGCGAGACCGTGACGGTGATCGCGAAATACGATGACTTTGCTAGCCCGAACAACCCCTACATGTTCCATTGCCACATGCTCAACCACGAGGATGGCGGCTTGATGGGGCAGTTTGTCGTCACCAGTGCCGCCACGGAAACGATAGCAGCCGCCAGTGCCACGCTGACGGGAAGCAGTAACAACGTCAGCTTCAATTTCAACGCCACCACGGGATCAAGCTTCCTGGTGCAGTACTCGCCGGACATGACGGCGGGAAGTTGGATCACCGTGGGTGTAGCCACCAGCGATGGCACCTCAGCCACTTACGCTGAAACCGACACCACGCGTCTGGGCCTGGCCAAAGGCTTTTACCGCGCGGTCATTCAAGCCGTGGTTGCGCCGCCAGCCATCACCAGCAGTGCGACCGCTTCCGGGACCCATGGTGCTGCCTTCACCTACCAGATCACCGCGACGAACAGCCCGACCGGCTACAGTGCGATCCTGCAATCCGGCAACACCGGCGTGCCCGGCGGCCTGAGCGTGAACCCCAAAACCGGCCTCATCAGTGGAACACCGACCACCGCCGGAACCTACAACATCGAAGTCAGCGCCTCAAATTCTGGCGGCACAACGCGCCAGACTGTAGTGCTTACCGTGAATTGAACTGGCTTTGCCCACCGGTTTCATGCGTAAATGCGGTGGCGGCACCTCGGGCCGCTCCCATCTTTGTGCCACCAACCTGACCATGACTCACGCCTCACGCAATTGCATGCTGCTTACTTTGGCGCTGTTCGTAGTGCTGGGGATCTGTGACGCGTACGCTACGAGCTACTTCGTGGACAATGCGACGCAGTTCAATGCGCTGACAGACAAGAACGGTGCGAGCTTTGCCACGCTGAATGCCGGTGACCGGGTGTATCTCAAGGGCGGCACGACTTGGGGCGGCATCGTCGCGACGCTCACAGGCGCGATGACGGATGCGCAGGCGCAGACAGACCCCGCGATCATTTATGCCTGTGACACGAACTACAACCCTGTTGCTGGCGGCGTGGTGATTGGTGGTGTGTCGCAGGTCACGCTGGCCGGCACCGGCATTGTGTTTGCGGGCGTCACTTTCGGACCAGCAAGTGGGATGAAGCAGGTCGGTGCCTACTCGGACTACAGCCCGAGCGATGCGAACGCCTACCTCATCGCGATGGCGGCACTGTCACGCTACATGACGGTTTCGCACATCCAGTTCGATCACTGTGGGACGACTTGCACCAGCGTGAACGATCACAGCGGGCCGTGGATCAACGTCTCCGGCTATCATCACACCATCCAGCATTGCGACTTCCAGGGACGTGATTTCAACACGAATGACATCAACGTCATCGACAATGGATACAGCCGCACATCCATTCATGGGCCGACGATTATTTTTAGCAAGGATACCACGGACACGGTGGACTGGGGCTTTCACGCGGTGCGCTACAATTACTTCGGGCAGCGGCTTGTGCCGGATTCAGGCGATGCGCGGCTTTATGCACCCGCAGATGGCACGGTCGCTTCGTCGATGACCAACGGCTGGGAGACAATGCGCATCGGCGTCGGCGCGCTCTCGATTTACAACTTCAATGTCACAGTTGAGTACAATGCATTTTACCACTCGATCATGGCCGTGGACGGACAGGTGAATGAGAACACGGGAGAGCCGGAGATGATCAGCAGCAAGTCGATCCAGAATACGATCCGCTACAACACTTTCCTCAACAACTACGGGCACGTCTCCCTACGGCAGGGCGACTACTCGGTGGTACAGGGGAACTGCTTCCTCGCAGGCGGTGCCTATGATTCGGGCGGAAATGTGGTGTTCACCGAACCGCTGAATCCGCGCATGGGCGGCGTGCGCGTGTTTGGTTTTGGGCACACGGTTTCGAACAACTACTTCTACAACATCAGCGGCAACTCGGGGTCGAGTTTCGCACTCATCGTCGGCAATGGCACGACGAGCACCGGCACACTCGGAAGCCTGGCCAATACGGACAACGGCACGACCACCTACGAGACCGCCAATTACTCGCAGATTTTTAACAACACCTTCATCAACTGCAACACGCTGACGCTCGGCAATTCGCAATACGGGACCAATGCACCCTACGGGACGCAGTTCTGCAACAACCTCATCTATTACGGGGCCAACATCAACGGTGGTGGCATCACGGCGGATGTGGTGGATGCGCTCTCGAATCATGGCGGGCAGGCGCAGGGAAATTATGTTTTTTCCGCGACGGCGGCGCAGCTCGGCAGTGCCAGCGTGATGTTAGGCGCGAACAACACGATCACCTCTAGCGCGGACCCGCTCATGACGGATTTGTTCAATGTGCTCACCGTGCCCTCGTCAAACAGTCCGCTCATCGGCACGGCTCAGACACTGCTGGCAATCAATGATACTTCGACGACTGGGCCGAGCTACAATCTGGCGGGCAATGTTGCAACGCAGGGCGGCATTGATGTTCGTGGACTCGCGCGGCCAGCGACGGGACGAGACATTGGTGATTTTCAACGCAGTGCATCAGGTGCGGCGGTGCGGCCGCTGCTGCGCTCGGAGGTTGGTATCGTTGCGGCGACGCTGCCGAATTATCCGGTGGTTGCCGAGTCGTTTCCGGGCAACACGCGCACGACGCAGAATCCACCAGCATCGCTTACGTGGTTTTGCAGTGGCGTGAGCGGGAACAACACGCCGGTTGCAAATGGCGGCATCACCTTGACTTCAAACAATGCGACGCGGCAGGCAGTAGCGTATTTCCCGACGCAGAATTTGAACATCGGTGACGCGCTTACGCTGTCGTTCAACTTCACCGTCACCGCACCGCTTGATGCAGCGAATGGCCTGCGCGCGGGCGTGCTTTTGAGTGGAGCAACGCGCATCACCAGCGATGCGAACGCGAACCCGGCCAACTACACGGGTACGGGCTATGGCTCGTTCATCAATCCTGCACCGACGGCACCGGAGACTCCTGTTGTGGTGGCCAAGCGCGGAGGCTCAGACACAATATTAACCACGCCGGTGAACACCCCCTGGGCGGTGAATGGCACGGGTGGCGTGGTGCAGTCGCTCGTTGCGGGCACGAGTTATACAGCCACGATCACCATTCGGCGTACAGGGGTTTCGCAGGTGGTCACCACCGCAAGCTACAGTGGTGGCACTTTGACGCCGGTGTCTGTGACGGCGACGGACAGCGCCGCTGTCATCACGAGCTTCGATACGGTGGCACTCGGTGTTGGCAGCACTGCTGTTGGCAGCATCGCCTACAGCGGCATCACGATTACCAAGAGCACGCCGCTCACCGGGGCAAGTGGCTCCGCGAGCGCCGTCGCGAATCACACAGTGAACTTCAATTTGAAATCGCTCGTCACTTCGACGGCGGGGCCGTTTGTGCCGCTCACGTACACGGTGTCGTCCCCGGTCAATGGCACAGTGAGCCTGCTGTCTGACGGTGTCACTGCGCAATTCACGCCAAACAGCAACTACACTGGCGCGGCGAGTTTTGCCTACAGCGTGACCGATGAGACAAACGCGACCGCATCAAGCGTGGCGCTGAATTTTGGCAGCAAACTCGCAGCGAGCGTCATTCTCGGCAGCCTTGCGCAAACGTATGACGGCACCGCGAAACCGGCGAGTTACTCGACCAACCCGGCGGCACTCACGGTGAACCTCACGTATGACGACGGCACTGGCGCGACCGCAACTGCGCCTACGAATGCGGGCAGCTATGCGGTCACGGGCATCATCAACGACGCGACCTATGCCGGGATCGCAACGGCTATGCTGGTGATTTCCAAAGCAACTGCGAGCGCGACGCTGGGCAGCCTTGCACAAAATTATGACGGCACCGCGAAGACTCCGACGGTGACAACTGTACCCGCCAATCTGGGAGTAGTCCTCACGTATGACAGCGGCAGCGGTCCGAGCACCACCGCGCCGAGCGCCATTGGCAGCTACACCGTTGCCGCGACGATCAACAACGTGAACTACAGCGGCAGCACGACGGCCACGCTGGTCATTTTGCCTGCGGCAGCGAGCGTGATTTTCCCCAGTAATTTGCTGTGCGCATTCGATGGCTATCCAAAGGCGGTGACGCCGACGACCAGTCCTGCGGGCCTGGCCTTGAGTGTGACCTACAACGGCTCCACGAGCGCACCATCCGCCATTGGCAGTTACAACATGATCGGTACCATCACTGGTCCAAACTACTCCGGCAGCGCGACCGCGACACTGGTGATCCAAGACCCCAGCACGCCGGTCAGCAGCACAGGCGTGACGACATGGGTTTGCCCGGCGAATGCGGTGGCCATTCAAATCGAATGCTGGGGCGGCGGCGGTGCGGGCGGCAGTGCTCAGCGCACAGGCAGTTCTGGCAGCGTGCAGTATGGTGGCGGCGGCGCAGGCGGAGCGTATGTGAAGCTGGTCTCCATGAGTGTGGTGCCGGGCACGACCTACTATCTCAACGTTGGTGCGGGGGGCGTGAACAATTCCGCAGTCACCGGCACGACCGTCGCTGGCGGCGACTCCTGGTTCAATACGGTGAACACGCCGTCCAGCACCATCATCGCGAAAGGCGGAGCCGGTGGCGCGAGCGCGATTGGTACTACCAGCACGACGCGCTACGGTACTGGTGGAACTGGTTCGGCAACTGCGAGCGCAGGTGATGTGACTTTCGCAGGCGGCAGCGGTGCCACGGCGACCGGGAGCGGTGCTGGCGGCGGCGGCAGTGGTGCGGGATCAGCAGCCATCGGCGCAAGCACTGCGACGAACGTCGGCGCGACTGCACCTACGGGCGGCGGCACCGGTGGTGCGGGCACGGTGAACAACTCCGTCAGCGGCACCAGTGGCAGTCAGCCCGGTGGTGGCGGCGGTGGTGCGCGTGATTCCAGCAACGTGACCATCGCAGGCGGTGCGGGTGGTGCAGGCAAAGTAGTAATCACCGTGAACAAATTTGTCGCTCCCGTTGTGCTTGGAAATCTGCAGCAGACTTTTGATGGCACTCCGAAAGCGGTCACCGCGACGACAACGCCAACGAATCTCGGCATTACGATCACCTACAACGCCTCCGCGACTGCGCCGACTGCGGCGGGCAGCTACACCGTCGTCGCCACCGTCGCCGATGCTATTTACACTGGCAGCAGCAGCGGTACGCTCGTCATCGCCGCACCGATTACCAGTTGGCGGCAGCTTTACTTCGGGACGACAGCCAGTATCGGCAGTGCTGCTGACAGCGCTGATCCCGACGGCGATGGCCTGACGAATCTGCAGGAATATACCTTCGGCACCAACCCTTCAGTTGCCAACACCGCCGCGTTGCTCAGTGCCACACGTTCAGGTGCGAACATCACGCTCACGTTCACCGCTTTGCAGGCCACTGGCAGCGGCTACGCGGGACTCACGCGGCACTACGCCATCGAAAGCACGACGGATATCACGACCTCCGCGTCGTGGTCCGCTGTTGCGGGTTACGCCGATCTCGTCGTTAGCAACCAGACCTTGATGGCGACCGTTGCTGCTGCTGGGGCACGCAGCTTCTTCCGGTTGAAAGCATGGCTGCAATGAGACTGATTGGCCATCGCAAGCACACGCTGGCATGTCATTGGTTTGACTCGTTTACGCCACGCCATCCCACCCGCCCATGAAGCGCCTCCTACCATTCCTCCTCATTGCAATGATCGCCGCGACCTGCGGCTGGTTTGGCGCGCGCTATTTTTCCCACACTGCACAACCAGACGACCACGTCAGCGCAGACAAGTTGACGAGGAACCAGTGCCCGATGCACCCATGGGTAAAGTCGGACAAAGCGGGTAAATGCACGATCTGCGGCATGGATCTCGTGGCGGCACATGAGGGTGGAACAATGACGACGCACGCTGCGGATGGCATCGTCATGCTGCCACCGGGCAGTCCGAATGTGATCGGCGTGCAGGTGAGCGAGGTGAAACGGCAGCGTCTCGCTCGTACCCTGCGGGTTGCGGGAATGATGGGAGAGGATGAGTCGCGTCATGCCGTGATCAGCGCACCGGTCGAGGGCCGCATTGATGGGCTGTCGATGAATCATGAGGGGCAGCCGGTGGCGCGACGTCAGCCCATCGCGACCATCTTCAGCCGCACTTTGCTGAATGCCGCAGACGAATACAAAAATGCGCTGCCACAGGGGGGCGCGACGCTGCTGCAAGCACGGCAGAAGCTGGAACGATACGGACTGGTGGCTGAGCAGATCAACTCCATCCCAGACCGCCAGCCAGACGATGTTTACTTTGGCGTGCTGTCTTCACTCGGCGGCACCATCGTGAAGAGTTACGTCAGCGAGGGGCAGTATGTGAAGGAAGGGGAGAGGCTCTTCGAGCTCGCCGACTTCACGCGCATGTGGTGCATGTTCACGGTGTATGAGCAGGATCTGCCGCTGGTGCGGGAGCGGCAGATCGTGACGGTACGCACCGCATCGCTGCCGGGTCGGGATTTCAAAGGGCGAGTGGGTTTCGTCAGCCCGAATTTCGATGAGGCGACGCGCGCCGCACGGGTGCGGGTGGTGATCGAGAATCCGGATCGACTCCTCAGGAACAACACTTTTGTCGAAGGCGTGATCGAAGTGGATGCGCCTGAAGTCCTCACCATCCCGCGCACCGCCGTGTTATTTGCTGGCGCTTCCACGCGTGTCTATGTTGAGACTTCCGGCAACTCCTACCAACAGCGCGCGGTGAAGCTTGGTCGTGCAGGTGATGCTTCGTGGGAAGTCATCGAGGGACTCAGGGAAGGGGAGCGCGTGGTCACCAGCGGCAGTATGCTTATTGACAGCCAGGCGCAGATCAATGGCCTAGCCCTGTCAGATGAGTCTGAGGGGATTGCGGCAGCGGAGTCTGCAAATCCGGCGGCACTCGGCGAGTTCATGCACGCTGTGGCAGGACTCAATGCCGCGCTGGCCAGCGATGATCTCGCAGCGGCCAACACCGCTTTGAAGTTGCTGCCAGTGCCGCCTGCGGGTCTGATCACCTGCGTTGCTCCCGGTCCCAGCACCGACCTCCAACAACTGCGCAAAGCCTTTCTCCCCTGGAGCCAGGAGGTGGCTGTAGTTGCCATTAAAATGCGGACAGCTCTGCCCCAAGTGCATGTGTTCAGGTGCCCGATGACAAAGCAACTCTGGCCGGGTGCCCCAGCCAATGCGGGATGGATTCAGCTTGGCACGTCACTGCAAAATCCGTACTGGGGGAAGGAAATGCTGGAGTGTGGCGTGGAGGTGAAGTGAGAGAGGCGGCCAATGCAATGGCACAGGCAAAGTGTGTCACTTCAATGGGGCTGTAATAACTTGACGGTTTGCTGACAATTCAGGGCAGGGATGCTTATCAATCACTGACATGCGGATTATTTAGTGAGGCGTTATGAAAGTGTCCGTCTTCCAGCTCTTGCCGCTCTATTTTGCTTTGCAGCTCTGCACCTTGGCCCACGCCCCGGTTGCTACGACAGGGCAGGATGGCAAGGCGGTATTCACTGAGGTGCAGCGTCAGCACACCGTGAAAGAGCATCCGCAGTTTGCAGCGGACATGATGAAGGCGAATATTTTGAAGGCGAATATTTCAGCTTCTTTGACGGAAAAACTGCACTGGCCTATCACTTTGGCTTCCACTTCCGAAGTAACGTCATCGTTGTTGCAGACAATCAAGGCCTCGATCGCGCCGCTGACCATCACGACGAGTTCTCTGCCCAATGCGCTTACCAGCGTCAGCTACACACAGTCTCTCGCGGCTTCGGGTGGCTCTGGCACCGGCTACAATTGGAGTGTGACGAGCGGAGCACTTCCGCCGGGAGTGACGCTGGGTGCGTCCGGTTCCTTCAGTGGCACACCGACGGCGGTTGGCTCCTACAACTTCACCGCCACCGTAACCGACAGTGGAGGAAACACCACTGCCAGGGCGCTCTCCATGACGACCAGCAATCCGCCCAACATCCTCATCATCCTCACAGATGACCAAGGCTGGGCGGACATCGGCTATCACACCTATCCAGGGCGCGTCCACATTGACACTCCGAACATGGACAGCTTTGCGACGTCCGGCATCCGCATGGAGCGTTTTTACCCTACTGCCGTGTGCAGTGTGACTCGTGCCTGTTTGCACACGGGACGTAACACTATTCGTACGGGCGTGAACAACTCACGCGGTCTTGACCTGAGCGAGCACATCATGCCACAGACGTTCAATGCCGCCGGTTATCAGACCTTCATCACTGGCAAGTGGCACTGCGGTGGGCCGGAAAACAACATCTGCTACAAGACCATCAACGGACTAACGGTGCGAGTGATCCAGGAAGGCGACCAGTATCGCCCTTTTAATCGTGGCTGGAAGCTGCACTACGGCGAGTATGGCGTCATTGATGCCTTCACGCATTATTCGGCTTCGCTTTTGAACCCAGTTACGCAACCCACCTGGCTGATGCCTGATTGGTGGCTGAACGGTGTGCAGTATGCGGATGGTGACGCTACCCAGCATACGGATGCTGAAAGCCATGGCGGCTACGCCACCGACCTGCTCGCGGACAAGGCGGTGTCCATCATCACGAATGCCAACGGAGATCGCGATCCAGCGAAGCCGCTGCTGCTCTATCTTCCCTTCAGCCAGGTACATGGCCCGGTGTCGGCTCCGCCCTCTTATCTCGCAAAATATGCCAATGCCTCAGATCCCACGCATTATATCGCCGATGTGCCGACGCGCACTATTGCCGCTTCGGTAGATTGTCTCGACGTCGCCATGGGGCGCGTGCTTGCGGCACTCGACAGCCAGAACATGACGAACAACACGTTCGTCCTATTCATGAGTGACAACGGCGGTGAAAATGCTACCGGCGGTTGTGATCTACCACTGCGTGGTGCGAAGACTGAACCCTACGAAGGCGGCGTCCGCACCCCTTGTGGTCTTCGCTTCCCTGGCAAACTCGCTGGCGGCTTGCAGGTGCCCAATTGCGTCACCACTGCGGGTACTGGCGTCACCTGCGGCAGCACGGCTGGCCTCTACGCTGGCATGGCGTTAGCCGGCAGCGGTCTGGCTTATGGGACCACCGTTGTCGCTGTCACGGATGCCACTCATTTTGTCCTCAGTGCTGCGCCTGCGACGCCGAGCACGCCAGCAAGCATTACGCTCAGCGCCGGTGTCATCAGCAACATGTATCTCTGGGTGGGGGACATCTTCCCCACGATCTGTGCTGCGGCTGGAGTCACGCCGCAAAATACCCTGCCCTTTGACGGACTCAACATGTGGCCTGCGCTACAGTCCATCTCCGGCACCAATCCTAACGGCACGCAGACGCGTTTCCAGACCAATCCCGACGGTTCGAAAAACACCACCACGACAAACATCTCCCCGCTGGTCACCCTCGCGACTCCCAACGTGGGCTACAATAGCTTCACTGATCCGATCAGTGGGCAAACCAAGGTGTTCAAAGACATCTACAGCCCCAGCACCAGCGCGGTGATCCTGACACATTGCACCACGGTCGCTAGCAGCACCACGGTGACATGCGACAGCACTGCCGGACTCACCGTTGGCGGAGGAGTTTACGGCGTTGGTATCAAGGGTGCTGCGACGGTCGTTACCATCACTGACGCCACCCACTTCGTCATGAGCGATCCGCCGAACGTGGCTTATGCCAGCATCACGCTCAACGTCGGTTTCCCGACCAACCAGCTCTTTAACATCGAGGACGACCCGAATGAAACCACCGACTACCTGTTAGCGGTCAATCAGACGGCACTGGGACTGACGCAAACGCAGATCGCTCAGATGAATGCCATTGCCTCGGCGATGCAAAGCTCAATCAACATCACTCCCGCCGTTTATCCGCCCTATGTCGGACCGACACAAATTGCCAACACGGCCGCGCAGGGAAGCACGATCCAGCTTTATGTGCCATTCACTTCTTATGCGAAGCACCCACCGACGATCAACTGGCGCAAAAACGGCGTGAACCTCACGGATGGAGCCACCACCGGTGGCTCTACCATCAGCGGGTCCACCACGTTCATATCGAACACCACTTCCCCCGATCCTGGTTACGGCACGTCTTCCGTTCCCACGAATGGAGCTTACACGTCTGTCCTCACGATCACCAACGTCGCCAGCAGTGATGCCGGAAGCTATGACCTCGTCGTAAATAACGTGGACACCAACCAGACGCCCAATGTAACGAATACCGTCACCAGTCCGGCGGGTGCGCTCACGGTGGTGGTGGGCAGTCCCGTGCTGGCCACGCTACCAGCCTACACGAAGGGTTCGAGTCAGACGGTCACCTGGACCGCCATCACCAATGCCACCAGCTACACGGCGCAGGTGGCCACGGATGTGAACTTTACCACCATCATTGCGTCCCAGGCGGTCAGCACAACCAAAGCTACGTTCAGCGGCCTCACCAGCGGCGCGCAGTATTGGTTCCGCGCCACCGCCACGGATGGCATCACCACCTCGGCTTATAGCAATGCAGTTACCTCCACGCAGGACGCGGCTATTCCCGTGGTTGCAATCACCGCGCCTGTGAATGGCTCTACAAGCAATCAAATCACGCTGAATGTCCAAGGCACATCCTCAGACGCGCTTTCCGGTGTTGCCTCCGTTGCCGTCAATGGGGTGGCGGCCACCACCGTGGACAGTTATGCGCATTGGTCAGCCTCCGTCCCTCTGAGCGTGGGAGGCAACACAGTGACCGCGACAACTACCGACGCGGCTGGCAACACCAGTGCCGCCTCCATCACCGTCACCCTGTCGCCTGTTACTCCGTTCATCTCTGCCGTCACCACAGGACCGACCTCTCCCACCTACATGGATTTTGTCTATGTGGTCGCTCGTGTTCAAGCTGGACAAGCGCCAGTGTCGCAGGTGAGGCTGTCCTACAACACCGCCACGCCGGTGAGCACCACCATCTGGCGCGAGTTGTTTAGCAACGCCTCCTCAAATAACTGGAACGGCACCGGCGCGCTCAATGCATGGACCACCGTCGGCGCTGGCAACGTGCGCCAAGCCACAGGCAGCTCGAACCACACCCTACCACTCAGCATTTCCCCCGCTACGACGACGAGTGGCAGCACCACAGTGACCTGCGCCAGCACTTCTGGTCTATGGCCTAGCATACAGATCACCGGCCCCAATATACCTGGCAGCACCAGCGGCGCTGCCACGGGTAATACGACAGTGGCCTCAATCACAAACTCAACCACCTTCATTCTTTCGCAGACTGCCACGGGCACCGGCACCGGACTTAGTCTGACCGCAGCCGGTGTGAGCTTGACCAACGCCGCCACCACCGCAGCAAGCACCAGCGTTACCTGTGACAGCACCGCTGGTCTCATCAACGGCATGTCCTTGTCCGGCACCGGCCTGGCCACGAATGCCAGCGTTTCCTCCGTCACGAACAGCACCACCTTTGCGATGAACACGAATGCCACCGCTTCTGGGACTGGTCTCACCATCACGGCTTCAGGCACTGCGGCTGAATTCAACGGCGGAAGCACCAGCCTTACCGGCTCCATGTTCACCACGACGAGCGCGCTCAACACCACCGGCACAGCGGGCTATGTCGAATTCTATGTGCAGACGCGCGATCTCGCCGCACCGACTGCTCCCATCAATGTGTCCGGCGTTGTCACCTCTGGCACTGCCGTGGTGACGGGTTCGACCACCGCCTCTCTCGGCGTCGGCATGCTCGTGCAGGGCACCGGCATCGCCGCAGGCACTAGCATTGTCAGCATTGATTCTGGCAGCCAGTTCACCATGAGCGCCACAGCGACCAATGCAGCCACCGGCACGTCCACCGCCATTGCAGCTACGAATAACAACCAGTGGAGTTTTCAGGTCTCCCCAGATGGCGGCACCACTTGGAACACCCGCCTGAGCGAGGACTGGAACAGCAAAGTGCTGAGCCTGACGAATGTGGTGACCAATTCCGCTGGCAGTACCACCGGCAGCACGACGGTGACTTGTGCAAGTACTAGCGGACTCACCACCGGTCGCACCATCATCGGGCCGAATGTTTACCTCACGGGTGCCATCACCAGCGGCAGTGCAGCGGTGACGACGACCTCCACCTCCACACTGGCGGTCGGCATGTTCCTCACCGGCACCAGCGGCATTCCTAACAATACGCGCATTCTCAGCATCGATTCCGCCACGCAGTTCACCATGAGCGCCAATGCCACTGCGACGAGTGCCAGCAATGCCTTTGCCGCGACTTACTTCGCGCCAAACACCACGGTGAGTTCCATCACCAACGGCACCACCTTCGTCCTCAGTACGCCCGCCTACGTCAACACCAGTACTGGCCCCATCAGCGCCAATACCACCACGCTCAATCACGCCTTCCAGCTCTTCCACTATGACCTTACGGGCACGGAACTCGGCACGAATACGAAGCTGCGCTGGCAGTTTGCTGGTTACGTGCCTACCTCTCCCACGGCCAATCCGCGCGTTGATGTGGACGACATTATCGTGGCCACCACCGCCCCGCCTGCCAATATCGTGCTGACGATGTATGATGACGGCATGCATGGAGATGGCGCGGCCAACGATGGTTACTATGGCGTGCTGCTGCCTGCGCAGAACGGCGGCACCACCGTGAACTTCACCATCACCGCCACCGATACCGCCAGCGGAGTCACAGTTAATCCAACATCCGGCAGCTTCACTTACACCGTGAGTTCTTCGCTGACCGACTCCACGATCAAAGGCGCAGAATTCCTCGGCATGCCCACGGACTCCAGCATGACGCTGAACGTGATCGCCAGCACCGATGAGCAGGCTTTCATCGAATACGGCACTACTCCGGGCAGCTACCCCATGGCCACCTCACCGGCCCTTTTCTCTGTGGATACCGCGCATCCAGAATTCTACAACCCCATCGAGATCACGCTCACTGGATTGCAGCCCGACACCGAGTATTACTACCGCTTCCGGTACAAGAGCCCCAGCGCCACGTATTACAATGCACGTGGCGAGCGCAGCTTCCATACGGCACGGCCACGCGGCAGGCCGTTTGTCTTTACGATCACAGCAGACCCTCATCTGGATGTGAATACCGACCAGAGCCTGCTTGATCGTGCCATGACCAACATCGCCGCTGACAGCCCCGACTTCCACATCGACCTCGGCGACATCTTCATGACCGACAAGATGGAGCAACCCCTCGCCAACGGCATCCCTGCCATCTGGGGTGGCGAGCTTGCCACCGGGCAGTTGAACCAGAGCCTCCTCAACAATCGCGCCATCCTGCTGCGCAATCAGTTCGAACTGTTCTGCCACAGCGTCCCCTACTTTTTCACGCTGGGCAATCACGAGGCGGAGTATGGCTATCTCTTCAGCGCTGCCACCGACAAGCTGAACAACATCCCCGCTTGGGATCTGCTGGCACGCAAGGCTTACTTTCCCACACCGATTCCCAGTACCTTCTATAGCGGGAATCCGACGGCCATGACTTACAGTGGCGGCACGCTGGGCTTGCTCGAAGACTACTATGCCTGGGAATGGGGAGATGCCCTCTTGATCGTGCTGGATCCCTTCTGGAACACCACCAACAACCCCAGCCAGACCAGCGACGCCTGGAACTGGTCGCTCGGCCAGACACAGTATAACTGGCTGCGCGACACCCTAAAAAACAGCAGCGCCAAATACAAGTTTGTCTTCACGCACCACATCGTCGGCGGTACGACCACCCTGGCTGACGGTGTCACGCCCAACGTGGCTGCGCGCGGTGGTGCCGAAGTAGCCGGTTTCTATGAATGGGGTGGCCTGAATGTGGACGGTACCACCAACGGCTTTGCCGCGCACCGCCCCGGTTGGGACATGCCCATCCACAATCTGCTCGTGCAGAACAAAGTCAGCGCCGTCTTCCATGGCCACGATCATCTCTACGGCTACCAGATGCTCGATAGCGTCGTGTACTTGGAATGCCCGCAGCCCGGCACGGCCAACTATGTCACGCTCGGCAGCGCTGCTGACGGCAAATACACCCAGAGTCTGAGCAGCCTGTTGCTCGCAGACTCCGGCCACATCCGAGTCACCGTGACCTCGGGCCAGATGATTGCCGACTATGTGCGCGCCTACCGCCCGCAGGATGAGACTGCCTCACGGCACAATCGAGATGTCAGCAACAGCTTCACGCTCCGTCCTAACGTGTTTCCACCCATCGAGATGCTCGCGGCAGCGCCGGGGCAGGTCATCCTGCGCTGGAACGCTGTGCCCAACAAGCCCTACCAGATTCAATACAGCACGGATCTGGTCACCTGGCAGAACATCACCACCACACCTCTGACCTTCACCAATACCAGCACCAACGCTACTTACACCGACACCCTCCCAGTCCGGGTGAACGGACAGCGCGCCTTCTATCGCGTGAGCTACACGCCTTGATGGTGGGGAGCATGGTTGAGCAATGCTCCAAGAGGAATGTTCCTGCCCGTTACAAACTCTTGTCTATCAGCAGCGAGGCCGAACGACGTGGGTTGGGGTGGTAGCCATTCATGGCCGCGCGGATGCGCTTGGCGCGGTCCACGCAGGCCTCGGCTTTTTGAAAATCTCCCGCCGCTTTGTACACGGCCCCCAGATTGATGAAGGTCTGCGACAAATCAGCCGGGTCCATCTGTCCGTCATTCAGGTTCTGCCGGATGGCGAGTGCCCGCTCATGCATGGCCTGCGCGCGGTCCACATCCATGCTGCTGTAGTAGAGGACTCCGAGATTGTTGTACACAGAGGCCACACGCGAACTCTGCTCGCCGTCGGTGCGCTGAAAGGTTTCCAGCGCCTCGCAATAATAACCTTCGGCCTTTTCAAACTTGCGCAATTGTTTGAAAATCATGGCCAGATTGTTTTTAATCGTCGCCACCTTGTCACTCTCTTCCAGGCCATTGTTAGCGCTGATGCTAAGTGCCAGTTCGTAGAACTCAGCCGCTTTGTCCATGCGTCCCCAGCGGTCATAAAGATGCGCTAGCAGGGAGTAGATGCCGGTCAGCAGGTCGGGGTCCTGCTTGCGCAGCTCTTGCGCGCGGAAGAGCGCCTCACGGTAAAGCGACTCGGCTTTGCGGAAATCACCTTCCTTCTGCCGCAAATCAGCCAGGACGCTAATCTGCTCCACCAGTGCGCCTACGCGCACTGGGTCGTGGTATGCAAGTCTCCGCGCCTCCTCGACGCTGCGGGAGGCAGAGGAGATTTGGCGCTCCAAGGCAGTTTCCACTTTCTGAAAAATCTGGTAATTTTATAAAACGCTCCTGATTGTTTTAATTGATGAAGCCATAACAAACGGCTTTTCCGAGGTTATTCTCAATAAACTCCAAGAATAACAGACGAAATCAGAAAGCGGAAGACTTTTGCAAATGAAACTCAATTCTTCGCTGCCAAGAGTTGCTTTACTTCTTTTTGACTGTGGTCGGAAGACTTTGATAGCCTTTTTTATCAGCCCCGATCGTGCCAAGACGCTTTTTTTCCTCATCGCTCCATTGGAACGATGGGTCGGTCAGCGCCTCCCGGGCTGCTTTTTTGATTTCAGCCGCATTCGTGGAGCCTGGATAGACCAGCAACTCCCACAGGGAAATAGCATCGGACTTCACCCGCTTGAGCAACTGCGCGCAGACCTGCATGCGGACTTCCTCGTTCTGCGGCGGGTCGAGGTGCAGCCAAACTAGCAGTTGCAGGTACTGCGGACTCTCAAACGGCAGTTCTTTGCTCTGTCCGGTGATCACTCGCTCATTCTCCTGCCAGTCGCCGGTCTTGGCTAGGGACTGCTGCGTTGCATACTGCGCCATCTCGACTGCCTTCTTTTGCAGGGCATCTTTCCGCCAGGCCTCCATTTCTGCGGGGGTCGAGAGCACTTCCTTGGGTTTTAACGTGTCAAGAATACGCACGACAAATTCCCGTGGCAGCAGCAGTACAGTAAGCAACATCGCCAAGCAGCCACAGAACCAGGGGAGCAAAAACCGTGCGAGCGGACCCGCTCGCGGATGCAAGAGTATGTCTCTGGGCGCTTTACTGGCTGCTGGAAACGGCTCGGGCTGGACTTTCGGCGACACTCCGCTTTCCAGTTTCGCCGCCTCCTGCTTTTGGGTCGCAAGCACGAGCTTTTCCTGCTGCTGCAGATACCTCAGCGCCAACTCCCACCAGCACTCAGGCAATATCGCCTTGTACAACTCCGCCCCTTCCGTGTCCTTCGTCAAACACTCCGCCAAATGATCCAGTGCCTCGCGCTCCGCCTTGCTCCGCCAGGTCCAGGCCACCTTGGGTTTGCGCAGCCGCACGTCCCAGAAATCACGTTCCTCCTGCACCGCACTGCACACCACACGTCCGGCTGCCAGCCAGCGCTTCGCATCCGCCAGCACCTCCTGGTGCTCCTCACTCGCCAGCGGCAACGCCGCATTATACAACTGCTCGGCACGTGAAAAACGCGTCACGGCCAGGGTGGCAGCCAGGGCCAGCATGACGTCCACTGCACAGGCATTTTTGGAGGCATGGGATGCCACAATGGCATCCGCAAGCCGGGAAAGGCGATGCGTCTCTCCGCGTGCGGCCCAGCGCGACGCCACCATGCACGTCACGTTGACTTGGCCGCTGCCCATCTCAATGACCAGATCGGGGATGCGTGCCAGCTCCGCGAGCTGGTCCTCGTCCTGCTCAAACATTTCAGCAATCACCACACTGCTAACCGCAGCCCACTCTGGCTTGGAAAAAGCCTGGCAGCAGAAGGCGTCATAATGCCCCGGTACGGCGACTTTGGAGGCCACAGCCCGCAGTAACCCCTTGGCACTGGCGCGCAGTTCCTGGGGGACTTCATTCTCGATAAGGGCCTCAATGCGCAGCCTCGTCTGCGGGTCGATACCACTGCTGGCACCAGCATCCAGCGCATGGCTGGAGGACATCTTCTCGACGGATGCTGTGGCGCTGTTACCCATTTTCAGCGCCATTGATAGGGCGGATCACGCCAGATGCAACGCGTGCGTCACACCGGAGGACAAATCGCTCATGCCATGACCTCCTTGGCCACATTGCCATAAACGTCTGTAAGACGGAAATCCCGGCCCGCATAACGGAAGGTAAGCCGTTCGTGATCAAGGCCTAGCAGCGCCAGCACCGTCGCGTGCCAGTCATGGATGTGCATCTTATTCTGCACCGCCTCATAGCCGTAGTCATCGGTCAGACCATAATTCATGCCGCCCTTCACCCCGCCGCCAGCCATCCACATGGAGAAGCCCTTGTTGTTGTGATCGCGCCCATCATCGCCCTGGCTGTGCGGCGTGCGGCCGAATTCCCCGCCCCAGACCACCAGCGTGTCTTTCAGCAGCCCACGCTGCCTGAGATCGGTCAGCAGACCCGCAATGGGGGTGTCGATTGCTGCGGTGTTGCGTTCCAGTGCGGCTTTCAGATTGAAATGCTGGTCCCAGTTGCCGTTCGTGATCTCGATGAACCGCACGCCCGCTTCCACAAATTTGCGCGCCATCAGGCACTGCCTGCCAAAGGCGTCCGTCTCCTGCACGTCGATGCCATACAGCGCCTTTGTGGCCGCTGTTTCCTTGCTCAGATCCATCACCTTCGGCACCTCGGCCTGCATGCGAAACGCCAATTCATACGCTTCGATCACGCCTTCCACTTCGGCGCTAACGCCGCCGTCCTGCTGCATGCGGGACTTGTTGAGCGACTGCACCAGATCCAACTGGGCGCGCTGCTCCTGGGTCGTGTAGCGGTCATTTTTGATGTTCGCCACCGTGGCCTGTTCCCCACCGCCGCCAAACCGCCGTGCGAAAGCACCGCCACCGGGGAAGCCGTTGCCGCCTATCTTGGTGCCTTGATAAATGGCAGGCAGGAAGGCGCTGCCATAGGTGCGGGTGGCATTGCCAGGTGGATTTACTGTGATAAAGCCGGGCAGGTTTTCGTTCAGGGTGCCCAGGCCGTATAAGGCCCACGATCCCAGCGAGGGACGCACAAACTGCGTCGTGCCCGTGTGCAACTGCGAGAACGCCTGGGGATGCGCAGGCAGGTCCGTGGACATCGAATTCAGAATGCACAGCTCATCGGCATGCTTGCCCAGATTGGGAAACAGCTCCGATATATAGAGGCCACTCTTGCCCTGCCTGCTGAACTTCCACGGCGATGCCATCAGTTTCGCCGTGCCATAGCGCCCTGCCGCCGAGGGCGCAGCTTTGCCGGAATCGGCAATCAGCTTCGGTTTGTAGTCAAAGGTGTCCACATGCGACGGCGCGCCCTGCATGCAGAGAAAGATCACATGCTTGGCGCGTGCCGCAAAATGCGGAGCCTTGGGTGCCAGCGGCCCAGTGGCTGCCTGCGCTTCGGCGCGCAGCGCCTGCTGCTGCGCCAAGGCGGCAAAAGCCAGGTAGCCGAAGCCATTCGAGCCGGTCTTTAAAAACTCGCGCCGGGAGAAGGGGGGGGGATTCATGACGTGTGAATGGGGGGCTTTAATTGAGGTAACGAAATTCGGCACTCGCGATCAGGCTCTGGCAGAAGGCAGACAGTGCGGCAAACTCTGCCTTCTCACGTGCATCCTTGCCGCCACCACTGCTCTTGGTGACCATCTGCGGGAAGCGCATCCAGAAGTTGCCGATCGCGGCTTTCTCCAGATTCGTGGGTTCACGCCCAAAAGCCAACTCGTAGGCGTAGCTTAGCCGCTCGGCGGAATTCCCCGGATGCTTGGAGATGCGCGCTGCAAACGCATCCGCTGCACTTTGCGACTGCGGATTGTTCATCAGGTACAGACTCTGGGACGGCACGTTGGTTGAGTCGCGGTCACCGTTGACCAAGCTCGCATCCGGGTAATCGAAGACTGAAAGCATTTCTGGTAATTGATCCCGGATGATTGGCAGGAAGATCGAACGATAGTTGGAGGGTTTGCTGGTCAGCTCGCCGCGAAAGACTGCGATCATTCCTTGCCGACCTTCACCGGCCCGGGCTACGGGAGACCCGTCCACCGGATACAGGTTCAGCGTGTCCCCCATAGCGAGCATGGCATCACGGATCGCCTCCGCCTCCAGTCGGCGCTGGTTCATGCGCCAGTGATATTTGTTGTCGGGATCCACGGCATAGTTCGCCGCATCATAGTGTGAACCCATTTGATAAGCGCGGCTCAGCATGATCTCACGGATCAGCTTCTTCACCGACCAGCCTTTCTCCATGAACGTGACCGCCAGATAGTCCAGCAGTTCAGGGTGGGACGGCTTCTGGCCCATCGCGCCAAAGTTATCCGGGGTAGGCACGAGGCCGCTGCCCATCAGCTTCAACCACACGCGGTTGGCCATGACGCGTGCCGTCAGCGGGTTGTCCTTGGAAGCGATCCAATAGGCGAGGTCAAGCCTGCCGCTGCCGCTCTCTGGGCCGATGTTCAGTGGCTCGCCTTTGGCACACAAAACTTCCACCAGGCTGCGCTGCACCACATCGCCCGGCTGCTTGATGTCGCCTCGGATGAGAATCGGGGTGTTGACCGGGGTGGCGCGGTCCAGCACGCCCATCGCCAGGGTGCGCGGTGTGCCATCTTCATAAAAGAGATCCACGTCCGCCTTCACCTCCTCCGCACGATCCTTCGCGCCACGAATGCGCAGAAAGTTCGCTGCTCCCGCCTTGGCACGGTCCTGCTGGCGCATGGCAAAGATCTCGCGCTGCGCCTCAGTGGCGGCGGTTTTCGCCTTCTCGTAGTCGCCCTTGAGTTCAGCCACTTCCGCCTTCGAGATTTTGGCCAGCGCCGCAATCTGCCCGGCGGTGCGGTCCAGTTCGATCAAGCCTGCGGTGTTGTTGTTCTGCAACTGCTCATAGGTTCCAAACAGCGTCTCACTGCTCAGGAAGATGCCCGCCAGCGCGTAATAGTCACGCTGCGTCACTGGATCAAACTTGTGATCATGGCAGCGTGCGCAGGCCAGGGTCAGGCCCAGCATCGACTGCGACACCGCATCAATCTGCTCATCGACCACATCCATCGCGAACTGGCGGCGGTCGCGATTGTTGTGCCCTTTGGAACCGATCGCCAGAAAGCCCGTGGCCACGATCTTGTTCGCCTGATCGCGTTTGCCATCAAACTTCAGCAGGTCTCCTGCGATCTGCTCTTTGAGGAACTGGTCGTATGGCTTGTCCTTCTTAAACGACTCAATCACGTAGTCGCGATAGCGCCACGCATGCGGGTAGAGGATGTTCACCTCCTTGCCGCTGCTTTCCGCATACCGCGCCACATCCAGCCAGTGCCGCGCCCAGCGTTCGCCATAGCGTGCGGAGTCGAGATACATGTCGATCACACGCTTCACGGCTTCGGGCGATTGATCAGCGACAAAGGCCTTCACCTCATCCGGTGTGGGTGGCAGCCCGGTGAGATCAAACGCCATGCGACGGATCAAGGTGGGCCGGTCCGCGTCGCGCATGGGGTGCAGCCCGTTGGCTTCGATGCCTGCCAGCACAAATTGGTCGATCTCTGTCTTCGCCCAGTCGGCGGTCTTCACGGCAGGCGGCTGATGCTTTACTGGCTTTTGGAAGGCCCAGTGTTTGCGGCCAGCATCCATGTCGATCACCCGCTTGCCGCCGCTATGGTTCGCCACCTTGCTTTCACGCGGGTCGGGCGCGCCCATCGCGATCCACTTCTTGAAGTTCGCGATCACATCGTCCGGCAGTTTCTGCTTCGGCGGCATCTGCATGTCCTCGTTCTTCCAGGTCATGGCTTCATACACGCTGCTTTGCGCGATGTTGCCGGGAGTGACTCCGGGATGTCCGGACTCCCCGCCCAGCAGAGTCGCCTGCTTCGTGTCGAGCGTCAGTCCGCCTTTGACCTTGGCCGATTCACTGGAGTGGCATTTGTAGCAGGACTGTACCAGCACCGGCCGAATGTTCTTCTCAAAGAACTGGAGTTGATCCGGTGTCAGGCCTGCATGCGCCGTCTCGGCGGCATCAGCGGCCCGCAGGGCTACCGGAGCGAGCAGCAGCAAAGAAAAGGTCAGAGTCTTCATGGGAAATGGGCAGCGGGTTGGTTGCTACAACACACCCATTTGAGAAAAGTTTCAGAAATCAACCCGACCAGCACGGTAACATCCAGGTTGCCCAGAGTCGCCACCACGGCTTCGTTCCTGTCATGCGCCCTTTCATCGCCTCTCTGCTGCTCCTTTCATCCATCCACGCGGCGGAACTTGTGGTTCCCAGCGACGTCACCTTCACCCGCGACATCGAATTTGCCAATCCCGACAACCAGCATCTGCAGGTCAATCTGGCCCAGCCCAAAGAAGGGCAGGGGCCTTTTCCCGCCGTAGTCTGCATCCATGGCGGCGGCTTCCGGGCGGGCAAACGTGAGGGCTATGACAAGCTGCTGCTCACGCTCGCCCAGCATGGTTATGTGGCCATCACCGTCACTTACCGGTTGGCACCGGCGTATCCATTTCCGGCAGCCGTGTACGACTGCAAAGCAGCGGTGCGCTGGCTGCGTGCGAACGCCGCCAAGTATCACGTGGACCCCACACGCATCGGTGCCATGGGCGGCTCTGCGGGCGGGCATCTGGCGCAGTTCCTCGGCGTCACCGCCGGAGTGCCACAGTTTGAAGGTGAAGGCAATTTGGATCAAAGCAGCGCCGTGAGCTGCGTGGTCAATTTCTACGGTCCCAGCGACTTCACCAAGAGCTACGACAAAAGCGTGGATGCCAAGGAAGTGCTGCCGCTGTTTCTGGGTGGCGATCTCAGCACCAAGCGCAAAGAGCACATCATCAGCAGCCCTTTGTACTGGGTGACGCCGAATGCCGCTCCCACGCTCTACCTCCATGGCACCGCCGATGAATATGTCGCCTATGAGCAAGCCACGTGGATCGTGGACAAACTGAAAGCCGCCACCGTGGAAGCCGAACTCATTGGCTTTGAAGGCGCAGGCCACGGCCTGAAAGGCGTGCCATCCGAGAAAACGGAGGGACCGATGCTGGCCTTCTTCGATAAGCATCTTAAGCCCGTGGCTGTAAGATAGGGTTTGCCTGCTGCATTTTGGAGGCACCAGAATCTATACAGTCATATATGTAGGCCTCATTGGGAATCTGATTGCAGTATGAGATTGTCAGTGGTCTAATACGCGAAAAAACGCAGGGCTCCCCAGACAAATAGCTCATTTTAGAAATTCATCGTTTAATCCCAGTTTCCTCATGACCCAGCAGGCAAAAATGCGCAGCAATCAGAGCTCTCTTTGCATTTTAAACTGTACCAATGGAGATCGCGCGGCGGTTGACGGTGCTAACTTTTTGATCGGAGCGTCGCCGAATGCAGATCTTAGGACGAGCTCTCCGCATTGCCCCCAGATCCTTTGCAAGATCGCGAAACATGGGGATGCTATGGAACTGCAATTTAGCTGCCCGGTGCTGATCAATGGAGCGGAGGCTACTTTTTTCCGGTCCATGCCGGGCGAAGAGCACACCGTGCTAGGGGCGGGGCACATGCTGGCTTTTAAACACACCCACCAAGCGGACGCCTGGATGGCACTGCGCAAGGACAATTCCTGGTATGTTTACAGCAGTGAAAAGCATGAATGGAATGGCCCCTTCGGCCCCGAATATTTGCGCAGCTGGCTGGGGCAGTTTTCAGTCAACTCCCGCCAGCAGCTTGTTTTAATTCCCAACGGAATGGAGCAGATGGGGTTTTACGTGCAGGACGCCAAAGACATCCTCATGATCCCCCCTCCCATGCCCGTGCCGGCAGAAAAGACAGCCTGGTTTGACCGCCACAGCTCTTCCGCCGCAGAATCCCATGGACCTGAGCCGGAGCCCGCCGTCACCGGCATCGAGCTAAACAGCGAATACGGCGAGTTCACCTGCCCGATCTGCTGGTTCAAATTTGACCGGGGAGATGTGATGAACATCGCCGTCCATAACAGCCTCCGTGGTGACCCCATGCTCGGCGATGAAGCCATGCAGCGCTTCCATGCCACGCGGTTCAATGATCGCGGACAGGCGCTGGATGCCATGGGCCTCGCTACCTCAGACCTCGCCTGTCCGCACTGTCGCAGAAAGCTCCCCCCGGGATTTCTCGATCTGCCACATCACATCTTTTCCATCGTCGGTGCGCCTTCCTCAGGGAAGTCCTACTACCTCAGCGTGCTGATCAAGCTGCTGCAGGCCACCCTTTTTCAAAACTTTGGCATCACCTTTCGCGATGCCGATCCTTCAGAGAACGTCATCTTGACGCAGATGAAGACGCAGTTGTTTTCATCTTCGTCACCCGAGGATGCCTTTCTGGCCAAGACCGACCTCGAAGGGGCGCTGTATGAGACCCTGCCCCGCCAGGGGAGAAAGGTGCGACTGCCAAAGCCGTTCATCTTCAAACTCTCCCACCCTGCCATTCCGGAGAGTGGCTTTTCCATGGTCTTCTATGACAATGCGGGCGAGCATTTCGAGCCGACCCGCAACAGCGCCGACTCCCCCGGTGCCCAGCACATCGCCGTGGCCTCCGGCATTTTCTTCCTCTTTGATCCCCTGCACAACACCGAGTTCCGCGCCATGATGAAGGGCGTCACCGACCCGCAGATCAAGAAGCACCGCACCGATCAGCAGGACGTCATCCTCGCTGAAACAGAAGTCCGCATTAAAAGCCTCCTCGGGCTCGACTCACGCCAACGCGTCGCCACTCCGCTGGCGGTGATGGTGGGCAAGTACGACACCTGGTCATCCCTGCTGGGAGACGCACCGCTGCTGCCAGCCATTCAGGATGGCGTCGTCAGGCTCGATCACATCAAGGCAAACTCTGCGCGTGTGCGCGATCTCATGGTGCGCTCCTGCCCCTCCATCGTGGCCAATGCGGAGGCCATCTCCTCCAATGTTTGCTACTTCGCCGTCAGCCCGCTTGGCTGCTCTCCCGTGGAGTTCCTCGACCGCGAAGGCACGCCCCGCATCGGCCCCGATCCGAAGCAGCTCAATCCCCGGCATGTCGAGGCCCCCACCCTGTGGGTGCTTGCGCAGGCCACTCCTGAAATGATCCCGTCAACCTCCGCGCTCTGATCTCATGGCCTGGCAGCTCATCTACACTAGCGCCCCGCGCCTGCTTGAGGCAGGCCGCACCGGCTTCGGCACCGTCGCACGTCATCGCGCCGTCAGTGGCATGCTCGCCGCTGCCGTCGAACGCTTCAGCCAGTTCGCCCGTCTCCCGGGTCATGATCCCCGGCGCATCGTCCACACCTGCCGCATTCTCACGGTAGGCTCCAGCACCTACCATGTCCTAAGCTGTTTGCAGGATGCCGGCTCAGACTACACCGGCCGCACCAACCACATCGCACATCATTTAATCGCCGAGCCACGTGAGATCCGTACCCTCGCCGCCGCAGGCCTGACGCCGGCGGATGTGCTCATGGGCATGTCATGGCGCACCTCATGGAGCGAAGGCCCCCGCTACCTCGACTCTGCCGAAGAGATCGATCTCTCATCCTTCGCCGCCCGCCCCTCACACGCCTGGTCCGCCATCACCGGAAATCCCGCCTCCGCCGGCATCCTCTGGTCCCGTGAAGCCCTCAAAGGCTGCTACCTCATCACCCCTCCTGCCGCCAACGTGCTGGAGCTCTTCCGTGAATCCTTGCTGGCATCCTCCGCCCAGGCCTGGCAGACCCGCTTCACCACCTGCCTGGAGCCCAATGACGACCTCGCAGATTTCCGCTGGGTGGGCTTGTCATCCTCCTCCCCCATGCGGGCCCAGGTGGAAACCTCCAACCGCCTCGTCCTCGACCTTACCCGTCCCTCCTCCCTGCCAGCACCGCCAGAGGCAGAGGCTCCCCCCCCTGCCAGCCAAGCCCCCGCGCCAGCAGCGCCTCCGCCCCCTCCGACTCAGTTCCAGGCAATGGTCCCGCCAAAGGAGTCCCTGCCCAGCGCCGGGTCTGACCCCATCTCCGCCATGGGCGGCTGGTCTCCTGACACGCGTCAAAGAGCACCCAAAAAAGGCCGCAGCTACATCGCCATCTCTCTCGCCATCGCCGTGCTGCTGATCGGTGGCGTCAGCGGCGGACTGATCTGGCACTTCAATCAGCAGCAGGAGCAGAACCAGGCACGCAACGCCTATGAAAGCGCCATCGCCAAGCTCTGGAAAGATAATGGCATTCTCTCCCTCGACGACACACGGAAGTTTCTCCAAGACCAGCTCTTGCTGAATGAGGGCAATACGCTGCTGAAATCCCACGAGGAATTTTTCCGCAGCATGAAGCAGGTGCTGAATCAGCCTGACAAACAGACTCCACTCACCCAGCTTACAGAGAACAAGGATGATCTCACGAGCTTCAAGAAACTGCTGGAAGAGTGGGCCGTACTTCACAAAACCCCTTGGGCTAGCCTGCAAAACGAGAAAGATACGGCTACGGCAGCGAGCATTGACGAATCCTTCCGCAAGTGGGAGCGCTCGCGAAAAGCTACCTGGGAAAAACTGAAGAGGTTCCTCTCCCTGAATGCCCCCCCCCTACTCTCGGATGAGTTGCTGCAACCGTTGAAGGACGTCGCCAAAGAGGCGTTGAAGAATAAAGAGCCTGAGCGTGGAAGCCGGGAAAGCTGGAAAGAGCTATTCACACTGCCTGACCAAAAGGGCCAAATGGATACTCAGGTACAACGCTGGCTGACACTCTGGGGAGATCTAGATGCCAATTCTCTCATCGTAGCGCAGGAAGCTTCCGCAGACAAATCACTCCCTTTATGGCTGCGCGAAAAAGCAGTGCGTGTGAAGCAGCAGGACAAATCCAGCAAGATGACTGAGGAGGAAAATAAACCCAGCCCTGACAAAGCAAAGCCCCCCCCAAAACTCCAGACTGCGATGGAGGACGCGGATGCAATCACTTCGAAGCATGAGATCTACATCTGCCTGCTTAAATCCCCCGATGCTGAGCCAGGTGAGGATCCTATAAACAAAATCACAGGACTCAAAGTGGCTGCTGACATGCAGATATACATCGGCGAAGCCTGGGATGCACACTCCAGTCCGGATGGAAATGCCGAAGCCAAGAGTGGCCAGTTGAAGCCATTGGTGTCAATCAATGTGGACGGCAACGATGATATCATTTTCGGCCCCAGCAAGCTCGTGGGTCTGCAAGAAATGATACGCATTTCCAAAACCGGCAGTCTGCTTGCCCTCCCTGACAAATACCGCAGCCCCATCAACGGACTCCGCATGGTGGGACGTAGCAAGGACGGTGTGCATGTGCTTTTTGATCTGCGCATCCTTCCATCGAAAGCAGGTTCGTCTCTTCTGCTGCCATTTACTCTGAGTGCCACCTTAGCTCCTTTTTCAGAGCAATTCGAATCGCCTGAACTGGGATTGCTGATCACTCGGCTTCGTTTCGGCAGTGGCAAATCCCAGTACAAGTTACGTCCCCCACTGAATATAAATGAGCTTTGGGACGTAAGTCCTCAGGGGGAAAAGTGCATTGTCTCCGCACAACAGAGTGCCACCGCCACAAACAGCCTGGCAATAACGAATCAGAAAAACCTTATTCAGACCATTAAGGATGGAATTAAAAGCCTGCAAAATCTCAAAGCAATCCCCCAAAATGCTTCAAGAGTTAAAGAGTATGACAATGGGATAGCTACAAAAGAAAGTGAACTGGCAGAAGCAGAAAACAAACTTGCCGAACTAGAGAAACCCAAGGAGCTTCCCAAGCCGAAGACTCCTGTCGCAGGAGAATACACCCTCATTGCATTGCCTGTGCCCGGCATCGTGATCGACATCTGCAAGGTGCAGATTTTGCCGCCATCCAAAAATTCAGTCAAGCCTGCCAAACCGTGAAACGCCTGCTCCGAGCCATAGCGGCTTTCCGAGCCGCCCTCCAAGAGGAAGTGCCTGCATCTTCAATGAAAGATGCAGACGTAAGCTCCATGGGCAGCTTGCCCCCTGAGACTCGTAAAGGAGCAGCGAAAGCAAACCAGAGTTACATTGGCATTTCGCTCGCTGTTGCCGTCCTGCTGATCGCTGGCGTCAGTGGCGGACTGCTGTGGCACTTCAACCAGCAGCAACAGGAGAACCAAGCACGCAACGCCTACGAAACTGCCATCGCCAAGCTCTGGAAAGAAAATGGCCTTCTCCTCCTCGACGACACGCGGAAGTTTCTCCAAGATCAGCCCGTGCTGAACGAGGGCAATAAGCTGCTGAACTCACACGAGGAGTTTTTCCGCAGCATGAAGCAGGTGCTGAACCACCCTGGAACGCCCTCACCTTCGCTGGCCACCGACAATAAGGATGACCTCAAAAAGCTCAAGGAGCTGCTGGATGAGTGGAGCAAGCTGCACCAGAACCTCTGGGAGAAACTGCAAAGCGAGAAGGACACGGCGACGGTGTCGAGCCTGTACGAAGCCTTCCGCAAATGGGAAAACTTGCGTAATGCTACGTGGAAAAAGTTATCCGATTTCATCGACCTGAAAGCCACGCCTCCACTTTCGGATGAATTGCTGCAACCTCTTAAGACCATCGCCAAAGCCGCACTGAGCCGTGAAGAGCCAGCGCGTGACACTCGCACAACTTGGGCGGATCTGTTCGAACTCCTGGAACGTCACAAAAGCCCCATGGATGCTGAAGCGCAGGGCTGGCTGAAACTATGGAAAGACCTGGAAGGCCCTACCCGATGGATCGTAGCAGAAAAGAGCTACGCCGACAGCGCTCTCCCCGCTTGGCTGCGCGAAAAAGCAGTGCGGGTGAAGCAGCAACAACAGAACAATCTCGACAAGATGGTTGATCAGGGAAAGAAACCCAGCCCTGACCAAACCAAGGAGCCCCAAAAACCCCAGATTGCGATGGAAGACGCGGATGCGATCCCTGCGAAGCACGATATCCACATCCTCCTGCTGAATTCTGGTGAAGATGCCACAAGCAAAATCACCGGACTTAAAGTGGCTGCGGACATGCAGTTGTACGTTGGCGAAGCTTGGGATATGCAGCCCAACCCAGATGCTAAGACGGAACCCAAGGATGGCGAACTCAAGCATTGGATGTCAGTCAGCATCGACGGCAAAGATGAGATCAACTTTGGCTCCTCCCGGTTCGCTAAGCTGGAGGAAATGATCCGCATTTCCAGCACTGGCACTCTGCTCTCACTCCCAGAACAATACCGCAACGCGGCCAACGGCCTCAGGCTCGTGGCACGCAGCAAGGACACTGTGCATGTGCTGTTTGACCTGCGGTTGATTCCAATCAGAAGCGTCGTCTCCAAACCCATTTTTGCGAAAGAAATCCGTGCCACAGTGGACAATTCCTCAACCGGCACTCTGCTCCTGCCCGCTGGTTTTCTGCCTCGTCTGCACCTGCTGGGTCAGACTCATATGATCTATTCATTGCGGCTCGATGGCACGGCTGCCAAACAAAAGTTTTTCGAACTCAAACCACCGGTAGATTCCTCGTTCGAGATGCTGCCGCCTGTGGGCAAAACGAGCCTGGGGCACAACCTGCAGGACCTCCGGCGACAGATCGCCGAACTCGAAGCGGGCATTGTAAAAGACGAGGCTGATCTGGTGGCTCTTGAAAACTCCAAATTGTTCCCCCGAGAGATGGACCACAGCAGAGAGAACTACAAGAAGTGCAGGTCTGACAAAGTGACCAAGCTACAGGCCCTGACAGCCCAGTTGCAAAGCCTTGAAGTGCAGAAGCCCGTGAAGTTTGACCTCATGCCAGACCAGTACACCCTGCTGGTGGAGTTGCCGAACAACAAGATCGAGCTCTGCAAGCTGAACGTCACCCCTGCATCCAAGTCTTCCACCTCCAAACCGCCCGCCCCGTGAAACCCCTGCTCCACGCCATCGAGGTCATCCGCGCTGTCCTCAAAGAGGAATTGCCTCCTTCATCGGTGGAGGATGCCGCAGTCACCTACGCCCAGTTTTGTGCCGATGCGGAGCGGCGGCTGGACCGCGTCACGGCCATGCTACAAAAGGGCAGTGACTACCAGGCGCTACAGGTGGCAGAGGAAGAGCCACCGCTGCTGGATCTCGTCGCTATCCTGAGCTTTGGCGAAGAAAAGAACTGGCATACGTATTGCGAGGCACACGGGTTCAAGACCGCTGTCCGCCTCAATGCCAAGATGGTGCAGGATTTGGAGAACCTGTATGCCAAGGGGATCTCGGCGAATCATCCGCTGTACAAAGATTTTCGCTCCGCAGTGCTCTCACGTGATGATGAGAAATCACTGAGAATCGTCCGCACCATCATCAAGCTCAATCCGCAGGATGAGAACGCACGCAAAGAACTCCTGCGCTTGGAGAACAAAGGCTTGCAGGAAAAGATCGACCTCCTGCGTGAAGCGCTCAAGACCGATGACGAAGAGCGCATTGCCGCGCTCGCAGAGGGCATCAAGGCCGTGGCCCCGCCTGCCAAGTTAGAACGCCTGGATGTCTTCCATCAGGGCGAAGACATCCGCCAGGCACTGCGGCGCAGGCAGGCGGAGGCACGCGTGCCCGGCTTGCTGGCCACTATGCAGACGCTGAAAGCGGAGGGCCAGTGGCGGCAGGTGGGTCGCATGCTCGAAACACTGGATGCCATGATCGCGGAGCACGGACTGGTGCCTGCCGATGACGAGCAGCACCGGGCCATGACGGAACTGACGCGTTACCATCAAAAAGAAAAGGCAGCAGACGAAAAGCAGCGCAACTTCGATCGTGCGCTCAAGGGCTTCCTTTCCTTCGTGGAAGAAATAGAAACCCGCCTGCTCACGGGGGCAGGGGTCACGTATGAGGAGATCGCCACATTGGACGAGCGTTTCGTCAAACGGTGGAAGGAACTCGAAGCCTATCAATTGCCGGTGGCCAACGACGCCCTGCAACGCCTCCGTGCAGCGGGCCAAGAGCTGCGCGCCCGGCTGGAACGCATGCAGCGCGGCAAACGTCTCCGTACCGTGGCACTGGCCGCAGCCGCACTGGTGGCGCTGTGCTGCATTTCCGCCCTCGGACTCCATGCCTGGAAGGCCTGGACGCTGACGCAGCAGCTAGCCTCCTACCAAAGCAAAGAAAACACCGGCGCGGCACAAGATTTGATCAAGAAGCTGCGCAGTGAGGAAGAACTGCTGCTGCGCTGGCCCTACCTCCAGGCCAAGATTGAAGAGGTGAACTCATGGGTGGCCAAGGCCAAAAGCACGGACCTGCAGGCTCAGGAATCCCTGCTCGCCTTGGAGAAAGCCTTCGATGGAGAAAGCACCAAGCTGCCACCTCCTCAGCTCGTCAGGCAACTGGACGATGCTGATGCCTTGGTCAAACAGCTCGTGGGTGATCTGGCCTCCAATCAGAAGAACCGCCTCACAGCGCTGAAGACCAAGGTGGAGCTTCACCTCGCGACCGTCCTGAAAGGCATCTCCACCAGCACCGCCACCACATTGAGTCAGATTGAAAAGACGAGTGTGGACGAACTCACGCATGAGAAATTGGCGGTCAAAGTAAGCGCCAGCCGTGATGCTCTGGACCAGCAACTTCAGCCGCTGGAAGCCCTCCTCAAACCTGAGGTGCCCGCACTTACCCTGCCAGCAGATTTGGAGACGCGCATCAAAGCACAGCGCCAGCGCCTGAACTCCTTCAAAGAAGACCTCCAGTCCTTCGCTACCCTGCGCACCGAAACGGCGGGTGCCAAAACGCTGGAGGATTACAAAAAAGCCATCGCCAAATGGCAGACGGTCAAGTTTGCCGAAGCGGCTCCGGCCATGCAAATGCTGGACAAGCTACCGACCGAGAAAGCCTTTCAGGCAGCCCTTTTTACCAGCAGCAACCAGGACCTGCTGCAAGCCATTCTCGATGACAAGTCCGGCCGCTACATGGCTCCAGACAGCCTGCTCGAAGTCGATCTCAAAATGATCCTGAGCCTCCTGCACGATGAGCGTTTGAACAACATCTACGAAAGCACCCTCGCTCATTACTCCAGCAAAAAGCCCACCACCACCCTTTGGTCCACGAGCAAGCCCGAGGAGACCGTGATCGGAGGCTCCATCCGCTGGAGCGCCAAATTCTACCTGCCCGATCCCAGCCAGATGTCCGTTCTGTTCATCCAGCAGAGCTTCACCCGCGCAGGTACCGCAGGTGAATATCAGGGAGATGCCGTGCAGTCCACGCATCTGAGTCCGACCAGCGAGTTCATGAACATGATGGATTTCGGACGCATCACCGATGAAAAGGGCGAGCGCGTGATGCGGCCGCTCCTGGAAGTGTTCGACAAACTGGTCAAAGACGTCAGTGGCAGCCCCGTCGCCAAAGCATACGTCATGCTCAAGCTCTACGACATGATGCAGCTTCGACCCTACGTTTGGGGAGACCACTTCTGCCCTTCCTTGCAGCATGATGCGCGTGAACTCCGCCGCATCCTCGCCTCCACCGCGCTGCGCAGCGAGGACTGGCTCATCCCCTCCGTGCGTGAGAAATGGTCCGCACCGCTCACCGCCTTTTTCAAGACCTGCAAGACCCGCGCCTACGTGACCGAGGCGACCGCGCGTCGCACCTACCTGCGCGCCGTGACCGCTGCCGGCTTGAAATTCGCCGGCTATGTGGAAACCGACTTGTCCCTGGTCCTCAACTCGCAGGGACGCACTTCTGGCGAGCTTTGGGTCCTCGGTAAAGAAAGCGGCAAACCCCTGCTGATCTCCAATCCCTCCGCAGGCAGCGCCGCTTCGGACACCGTCGCGCCAATCATCGCCTCCTCATCCGTTCAGCTCAGTCCTGTGTTTCTGGTCAGCGCGGACCGCAAAGCCCTCGCCCAGCAGTATCAGGAAGCCCTCTCATCCCCAGGGGTAGAGTCTAAGCCTGTGCTCAATGAATCAGTCTTCCTAGCTGCCCCCTGATATGAGTGACACGACCTACACCCTGGAATGGCGCGGAACCAAGAAGTCCGGATTATCGTACACCGACATCGAAGCCGGTCTCTCAGCGGGTGATTTGCATTCCCTGTACAAGATCAACGTGGATGGCAAATGGATCGTCCTGCGCGATTTCATGGAGCAGCACCGCGCTGCGGCGCTGGCGGCGAGCCGCAGCGCTCCGCCTGCGCAGACTCAGGCTGCCCACCCGCAGCAAGCTGTCCCCTCTCCGGTGCAGCTGCAGGCAGCCCCCATGCAGCAGCATCCAGCGGTGCCGCCGCTGCCACCGCCCATGCACAAAGGGATGCAGCCTGGCTATCCAATGCCTCAAAGTTCGCCGGCCACGGCTCAAAAGTCCGTCTGGTTGTGGCCGGTCATCATCATTTCTGCCACCATCTGCATCCTCATGGTCATTGTGACCGCCTACGTGATCGCGACGAAACATTGGAACACCGATGACTCCAAACCCGGGCAGGTTAAATTCAAGCCCTTCTCCCTCACCGGGAGTGAGTTTTACCCCAGTGCGCTCGTAGCCACTGCAAAGATGGACTGGAATGGTGACGCACAGTCTGCGGAGGACAAGAAAACTGAAGAAGACGCACAATTGGGCAAACACGAACGGCCACTCTACGGCGACGAAAACAGCTGGCTGGGCATTGAACTTGAGGGGCTGAAAAAAGGTGCCCAGGTCAGCATCGAAATCACGTGCGAGGGTTACATGCAACCTTCCAAAGAGCAGGTGACCGTGAATGCCGTAGGCGAGGATGGCAGTGTGCGGGTCATGCCCAAGATCTTATGGAACTTCGACGCGATGTATAAAGTCCACCAGCAGCGGCCTATCAATGTCATCTTCTCAGCCTCCATCGACGACAAGCCGCTTCGGCAAGTGACCGAAACCTACACGCTGAGATCCATTAATGATTGCCCCCTGGTGTTAAAGAACGAGAACGGCAAAGGTGGAATCAGCCTCTCCTTTCTTTTTGCCGCATACGTCAATCAAGAACACCCGCAAGTTCAGGACATCCTCCAGGAAGCACTCAAATGCAAAACGGTGGAGCAGTTTGACGGCTATCAATCCGAGAAGCCAGAGGAGGTCGTCAATCAGGTCTTTGCGGTATGGAACGCGCTCCAGCGTCGCGGCATCAAATACAGCGATGTCACTGCCACTCCTCCGGGAGACAGGGTCATCAGTCAAAGTGTCCGCTTCATGCACGAATCCATCAACAGCCAGCAGGCGAACTGTGTGGACGGCTCGGTCCTGATGGCATCTGTACTGGAAAAAATTGGGATTCAATCCTATCTTGTAATCATCCCCGGGCACTGCTTCCTCGCATTCAACCTCACCAAGGACAGTGCAGCCCTCCCAATGGGCTTGGAAACCACAATGCTCGGCCGCAATGAAATTACCGAAGTTAAAAACTTGGATCTTCTGCCGCCGCAGGAGAAGAACAAAGAGAATGATGCTTCAGTTAAAACCTTTGCGCAGGCTGTGCACATAGGAAATAAAAGACTGCAGAGCTATGCACGCGAACTGCTGGGCAATGGCGATGCGCGCTTTAGGCTGATTTCAATCGAGGGGGAACGCAGCCGCGGCATCAAGCCGATCCCATCCTCAATTGACAAGTGATCGCGGCAGCCTGCATGCCCTAAAACCAACCCAGATCCATGAGCACCCCCCAGGTCACGCCAGCAAGCCCGGCCCCCATCTCCGGAAACCCCTTTCAGAACCCGCAAAAAGCACTCGACTGGTCGCGCTCAGACATCGAGCGCAAGCTGGGGTTTCGTGGCGGGCGCTTCACCAGTCCGAGCAATCTTTTGGCGCTGATCATCGCCCTGCTGCTGACCGCCGCTTTTTACACCGCAGTCATCCTCGTGCAGCAAAAGTGGCCGCAGACGCAGTGGTTTGCCGCCATGTTTCTTCAGCGCGGCCCCTGCCCCTATCCCACGATGCTCCTCTTCTTTTGGGCGCTGACCCTGCTGCTGCTGAAATGGCGCAAGCTGGTCTTCCAGCAAAAGGTCTTCGGTCTGACCATCATGCCCCAGGAGCCTGAATTTGTGCTGACCTCCGCGACGGCCCGTGAGGTGCTGGACCGCATAAGCATGCTGGTGGACAATCCCCACCACTTCGTGCTCTTCAACCGGATCGACCTCGCTCTTGCCAATCTGCACAATATTGGCTACACCGCCGATGTGGCCGCCATCCTGAAGGTGCAGGCAGAAAACGACGAAGCCCAGATCGCCTCCAGCTATGGAATCATTCAAGGCTTCATGTGGTGCATTCCAGTCCTCGGCTTCATCGGCACCGCCCTGGGGCTGAGCCAGGCCATCGCCGCATTCACTGGCACCCTGCAGGCCGGGGGTGACTTGACGGCCATTCGCGCCTCGCTGACATCGGTCACGGGAGGTCTCGCCACGGGATTTGAGACTACCCTCGTCGCCCTGGTATGTGCGTTCATTCTGCAGTTGCTCGTCAGTGTCATGCAGTCTCTTGAATCTCAGTTTTTGGACAACTGCAATGAAGTGTGCAGCAGGCAGGTCGCGGGAAAACTTCGTTTGCAGGCAAACTGAACAACACCTGAATGAAAGGCCGGTTCAAAAAATCCTATGGCAGCGCCGTGAGTTTCTTCGCGTTTCAGGACGTGATCACGGCCACCCTCGGCTTTCTCATCATCATCACCATTTTCCTGGCGCTTAACATCGACGAAGTCATCAGCGCCAGCAGCAGTACGGATCCTCATCCGGTATTGACCGTCACCCTGCAGGAAACCCTCGCGGAGATCGCCAAGCTCAAACCTGGAGCAGCCATGGCCGAACTCAGTCCGCATGAAAATGAGGAAACGGTGACACGCATGATTGCCGAGCTGAAGAGTTCCATTGAGCGGCTCGTTCCAAACTCCCAGTCAGATCCCGCCAAAGCCGCCGCTGGCGAATCGCGCCTTGAGCGGGAGCTGCGCATCGAAAAGCAGAAGTATCTGACCACCCTTGAATCGCTCAAAAAACTGCTCCCTGACACCACTAGAAAGGCAGCTGAGGCAGAGTCCAAGCTGACAGCCTTGGAAAGCGAAGTCAAAAAAGTTCAAAGCCAACTCCAGCAGAGCTATGACCGGCAGAATGTGCTGCTGCTTATTCCAGAAAAGAGCACCACTAACAAAGACCCGGTGCTGGTGATGGTCTCAAAGTCCGGCTTTCACATCCAGGCGTTTGACGGCTCCAAGGCGCAGTCGGCTTCCTCGCTGGAGGATCTGATGCAGACACTGACCGCTTTTCCATCGACGCGGAATTACATCGTAATTTACTTCAAACCCTCAGGCTCCTTACAGTTCGCCGAGATTACCAAACGCACTCGGGGCGCAGGTTATGAAATTGGCTACGACCTCATCCCTGAACACATCCAGTTGGAGACCGCTGGAGCACCTCCGTAAACTAAGATGAGAAAACTGCGTCCCCACTCCGAGGAGAGCATCGACCTGCTGCTTGACACCATTTGCGATGTCTTTGGCGGCTTCGTCTTTATTGCATGCCTGCTGGCGCTCCTGAGCAACCATAAAACTCCCACGCCTGACGATCCTACCGGAACGTCAGGCATGCAGGGCAGGGTGCTGGCGGAGAAGTTAGAAGCTGCCAAAAGCGAACTGGCAGGACTCCAAAAGTTAAACCTAAAGATGAAAGACCTCGGGCAGGACAAGTTGCAGACGCTGATCCATGAACGCAACGACTTGCAGGCCACTCTGGACCGACTGCGGAAGCAGCATTCGTCATCACTGAACCCAGCCCCCGGGACCGCAAAAGATCCGGTGGGAGACATCACCGAAATCCGCTCTGAGGTCAAAGCCGTGGACCAGCGGGTCGCTGAGGCTAAAGCCAGAAAAGAGGCAGCGGAAAAAAAAGCCGGGGATCTCGCGGCTCAAATCCAAAGCATCCGCAGCAAGATCACCGCCGAGGATGAAAAACACGTCGAGCATGTGCGCTTTCCCAAAGAGCGGCAGACCACCAAGGCGGCCATGAACATCATCTTGAAGTACGGTGCTTTGTATCCGCTGATCGACTCTTCCGGAGAAAAGTACTCCGGCCTCACCCGTGTCATGAAGGGGGAAGAAGACTTCGAAGCCATCCCCAAAAAATCTGAAGGCATGCTCCTGAGTGATGCGGCTGCCGTGCGCAGGCTGCTGGCAAGCTACAAACGCTGGGGAGGCTACATCAGTCTCAACGTTTTTCCAGACTCGTTTGAAACCTTCCGTGCACTCAAGGCTCTGATTCTTGAAGCCGGCCTGGACTACGGCTTCGACGTGTATCCCGAACACTTCATCATCACCTTCAGTCCCAAAGGCACATCTCCAGCCCCGTTGTAGCAGTTGAGATGAAGCTTCCTCCCAATCGACTTGGCTGATCAATCACCATCATCATTCAAACGGAGATGGAACTGCCAAAACTTCTGATTGTCCTGTAGACGAAGCCGACTTTCAATCACCCTAATTCAACACCTGGACCAACCACCTGGAAAACGATTTTCCAGTGGTGCTCGGGAAGGGACTCGAACCCTTAAGCCTTTCGGCACAAGATCCTTAGTCTTGCGCGTATACCAATTCCGCCACCCGAGCAGGTGCTGAAAACAGGGGCGCGAATATAGACGATTGAGGTTTTATGCAACCACTGTTTTACGTTTTTCTGCAACTTCCTGCGCTTCCTCGCAAAAGAAGATCACTCTTGCCTTTGGGGCGCGTTTTGGCTGTCATCCCATTTCATGCGCACTCCTCTGCTTCTCTGCCTGCTGCCGTCCCTCCTGTTTGCAGCCTCGCCTTACCCTGAAAAGACGCCGGATACGCCGGGAAACAAGCTCCTGGACCGCTACCTGGCCGAGCAGGCGCGCGAGATCACGGCAGAGAACGGTCTCGCGCAGATCCAAACCGCCGCTGACTGGGAGGCCAAGGCACCGGAATACCGCCGCGAGTTGTTTGAGATGATGGGCCTGGACCCTCTGCCGGAAAAAACGCCGCTCCAGGCCACCAAGACTGGCGAGCTCAAGGGCGACGGCTACGTGGTGGAAAAGCTGCACTTCCAGTCCATGCCGGGACTCTACGTCACGGCCAATCTCTACCTGCCTGCCAAGGTGGAGAAACCGCTGCCCACCATCCTGTACGTCTGCGGCCATGCCAACGTGGTGAAGGACGGCGTTAGCATGGGCAACAAAGCGGGCTATGAGCACCACGGCGTGTGGTTTGCCCGCCATGGCTACGCCTGCCTCATCCTCGACACCGTGCAGCTCGGCGAGATCCGGGGCGAGCACCACGGCACCTACAGCAAAGGCCGCTGGTGGTGGTTCTCGCGCGGTTATACGCCCGCCGGGCTGGAGGCCTGGAGCTGCATCCGTGCGCTCGATTACCTGGAAACCCGCAAGGAGGTGGACAAGACGCGCTTTGGCGTCACCGGCCGCAGCGGTGGCGGCGCTTACTCCTGGTGGATCACCGCGCTGGATGAGCGCATCAAAGTCAGCGCACCGACGGCGGGCGTTACGGACATGGTCAATCAGGTCATCGACGGCTGCGTCGAAGGCCACTGCGACTGCATGTTCTTCGTGAACACCTACCGCTGGAATTTTGAGCGCATGGTCGCGCTGGCCGCACCGCGCCCGCTGCTCATCGTCAACACGGACAAAGACACCATCTTCCCCATCGACGGCGTCTTTCGCATCTACCAGGACGTGCGCAGGCTCTACACCCTGCTCGGCAAAGAGGCCAACCTCGGCCTCCAGGTGGCCGAAGGTCCGCACAAAGATCTGCAGCCGCTGAACATCGGCGCATTTCACTGGTTCGAGCGCCACCTCAAAGGGGCTGACCCCATGGCGGTGCTGGATGAAGGTGCCAAGAAGAGCATCGAGCCTGCCTCCCTGCGCGTCTTCACCGAGTTGCCGAAAGACGAGATCAATACCAAGGCCGATGAGACCTTCGTACCCATGGCCAAAGCCCCCGCGCCCGCCACCAATGCTGCGGATTGGTCCAAACAAAGCGACACCTGGATGCAGGACCTCAAGGACAAAGTCTTCAACGGCTGGCCCAAGGACATCGCCTCCGTTAATCCGCAGAAGGAAAACAGCGCTGAGGTCGATGGCATCCGCATGACCGCGTATGATTTCGACAGCCAGTCCCCCTACCGCCTGCGGCTCTATGTGGTGCATCGCGATGGCCTGCGCGCGGAGGATCTCCAACTCGTCGCGCTCAACGTGCTCGATGAAGCCGGTTGGGATGAATTCTGCGCCGCCTACCACTCCCGCTTTGGCAAGCTCATCGAAGTCTTCCCCGGCTCGCCGAAGGATGACGCCGCCTTTGAGCAGGAGAAGAAGATGTTCACCAGTTTCAAATGGGGCATGGCCTACATCTGCCCGCGAGGCATCGGCCCCACCGCCTGGACTGGCAGCGAGAAGGCGCAAACGCAGCGCCTGCGCCGCTTCTACCTCCTGGGCCAGACGCTCGATGGCATGCGCGTGTGGGACATCCGCCGCACCATCCAGACCTTTCGCGCCATCCCTGGCTTTGAAGAAACCCCGCTCTGGCTGCAGGCTCACCGCGACATGGCGGTGGATGCGCTCTACGCCTCCCTGTTTGAAGACAAGGTCAAACGCCTCGACCTCCACGACATGCCTCTCACCCACAACGGCACCGTCACCGGCGATCCCAAAGCGCCCGGCCCAGCGCTGCTCAACGTCCTCAAATACCTCGACATCCCCCAGGCCACCGCCATGGCCGCCATGCGCAGCCGCGTCGTCATCTACTCCGCCGACAAACCCGCCTGGGACTACCCCGCCACCGTGACCAAGAACCTCGGCAAAGAAACGCAGTTCCAGGTGCGTGTGCCCGTGAAGCCCGAAGAGGTGACGGAAGAGCCGAAGAAGAAAGAAGAAGCGCCCAAGAAAAAATGACGCCTAAGTGCGATGGGCACTCCTGCCCGTCGGCCAGCGCTCCCGCAAGCGCCTACCCTCAAACCGCCTGCCGCTGGCAATCAGCCTGCGGCGCGGCATGCTAGATTGCGAATGGTGGATGATAGCGGTGCGCTGGGTCTCGACGGGCAAGAGTGCTCATCGTACTTACCACTCGCGCATCCTAATCCCTGCGTGCCAGTGCAGGCCGTTATCAAGTCGCTGGAACGTTCGGTTGGCCGCAAAGGAGCGGAGAGGTAAAGGATGCAGAGACTGAATTCAATCTCTGCCACCTCTGCCCCTTTGCCTCTCTGCGGCAAACCGAACGTCCTCAGTTTGCCATTCCTGCATTGCCGCCACACGAATCAATGGCAGACCTACATCACCTCGCTTCATTCCGCTTCATCCCTCCATGAACCGCAAAAATCCCAAGGTAGATGATTTCATCGCCAACGCCAAAAAGTGGCAGCCCGAGTTCAAGGCCCTGCGCCGCATCCTCCTCGACACCGAGCTCACCGAAGACTTCAAATGGGACCATCCCTGCTACACCTTTGAGGGCAGCAACATCATTCTCCTCCAAGGCTTCAAGGACTACTGCTCACTCAGTTTCTGCCAGGGCTCCGTGCTCAAAGACCCCCACGGCATCCTCAAAAAACCCGGCGAACACAGCCAGGCCATGCGCCTCATCCCCTTTACCAGCGTCCGCGCCGTCACAGACCTGAAGCCCGTCCTGCACGCCTACTTGGAAGAAGCCATCGCGACCGAAAAAGCCGGAGTGAAACCCGTCTTCAAAACCACCCCCGAGCCCATCCCGGAAGAACTCCAACAAAAGCTCAACAAAAACCCCGCGCTGGACGAAGCCTTCGCCGCCCTCACACCCGGCCGCCAGCGCGCCTACCTCCTCCACTTCAACGCCGCCAAACAATCCGCCACCCGCGACGACCGCATCGAAAAATGCAAACCACGCATTCTTGCCGGCAAGGGAATCCATGACTGCATCTGCGGCCACTCCAAAAAGCTCCCCGCCTGCGACGGCTCGCACAAGTTCATGGAGTGAAGACCCCGTCCACGAGCGGAGGGCTCTCAACGCGGTTTCCAGTTTCCCGTGCTAGACACGTCAACCATGGAAACCGTGAAGAAGCGGCCTCAAAGTAGCCCTGATCCTGCGGAACAGGGGAGCGCTCCGTCAACACCCGATGTGTGAGACCATCGTGCGCGGTGGGAGAAACTTTTTCGCGTGTTGCATTCAGTGGTAGGAAATGGCAACGGATGGAATGCACAAACATGGGGGCTAGACTGCCGTACATCCCCTGAGTTCATTTGGAGGGGGGTGGTTTATACCCTGTTGCTGGCATGCGTTTAAAGCGTGTTTAATTGGCCGTACGCGCATCGTGGTGGGTAGGGCTGTATTGTCTTATTGGTGTGGCGGGGCTCGTTTAAGGCGGTCAAGATGAGCCGCGAGGGCCTGCTGTGGGTGCTGCTCTGCGGGCTGGCGGCGGGAGTGAATTGGGGGCTGTCTGCCGCAGCTTTCAAGACGCTGTCGCGTTCTTTGGTGCTCGCTGCATCGTTTGTGCCAGCCCTCCGGGCTTCCTGAGACGAAGGCGATAACGTTGGCGGCATCTCTAGCCGCGAGCCCTAGCCCGCCGGGTTCATTTCTGGGGTGGGTTCAGGGTCAACAGGGCCAATGACCCTGGTTTGACCCTGCGTGACCCTGACCCTGGCTCGACGCCGAGGGGCGGCTCGGAGGGCGGTCTGCCATGCGGTGCGTCTTCCTGCTTCCAATGGAGAAAATGAGGCGGCATTTTCGCGGAAGTGATCTCCGCGTGGATGGTCTGGGGTCAGGGTCAAATCGGGGTCATTGACCCCAGTTTGACCCTGACCCTATTAGGGTCACGGGGTCACAACCTATATATAGGTTGTGACCCCATGACCCTGTACCATACCTGTCCAATGGGAATAGAAACCC
>CAINGK010000183.1 GCA_903848465.1 uncultured Verrucomicrobiota bacterium | reverse complement strand
CGAATGACCGCGAATGCAGAGGAATTCTGAACTCTGAAATTCGTGAAAAATTCGCGGCTATTCGTGCTCATTCGCGTTGTGAACAATACACCTTCGCGGTCTATTTTGCTTAACTTAACGACATTGAATGACGAATGACGGAGGGTCAGGCGGCGGTTGTTGGCTCGGCGTTGAGGAGGGCGTCGGCGATTTCTTGCGCGGTTTGGGTGCGCATGTTGAGGATCTCGGTGTCGGTGGGCAGGGGGAAACCGGCTTGCTGGAAGAGGCCTTTGACGGCGCGGGGGTAGCAGGCGGCGATGCGGAGGCTGGCGCAGGACGCGATGGCCTGGAGGCGGGGATCGCGGTGCGCGGCCATTTCGCAGAGGTCGGAGACGGTTTCGAAGCTGGCGTTGGACTCGCAGAGCTTCTGCAGGACTTCGTTTTTAACGCCGGTAGGAACGACCTGGGCGTAGGCGCAGCGGCAGTAGAGGATGGTGGCTGGTAGGCTCAAAAGGAGGTGGTAAAAAAGGCTGAGTGCGATTGTGCGGGCAGTTTGCCCATTCTGCAACTTCTGGCAAACCCTGAACTGAATCCAAGCAAACCATTCAACTCTTTCATCGCAGGAACTATTTCAGGCCCATGCACGAAGGGAACGGGGTATTTAGGCAAAGGAATGTGTTGGCAAAGGAATTCAAACCCATGGGTCGGCATTCCTTTGCCAACACATTCCTTTGCGGAAAACAGCGACTTCTTCTTGGCGGAAAACACGAAGCCGACCTCGTGGCCGGCTTCATGCCTTGACTCAATGATGCTTCAACGGGCCTATGACGTGGTCTTGCGCTCGACGTTGAGGCCCATCTTGCGGTAGAGCGTGGCGATGGAGACGCCGAGCATGCTGGCGGTCTTTTCGCGGGAGCCGCTGTTGTACTTGAGCGTTTCGTTGATGAAGGCGCGCTCCTGCCCCTTGATGAAGTCATCGAGCGTGGAACCGATGGGGAGCTTGGTGATGCCCTCGGTGGTGGAAGGGGTCGGTATTTCGATCTGCTGGGTGACTTTGGCCGGCAGGTCGGAGGGGCGGACGCGGTCGTTTTCGGCAAAGGCGCAGGCGCGTTCGATGGCATTGCGCAGTTCGCTGACGTTGCCGGGCCAGTTGTACTTCTCCAGGAATTCGATGGCACCGGTGTCGATGCTCTTGGGCTTGGTGTCGGTGCGGTCGGCGAGGTCTTTGAGGAAATGCTCGACGAGGGGGCGCACGTCCACGCGGCGCTCACGCAGCGGCGGGATCTTGAGAGGGACGACGGAGAGCTTGTAGTACAAGTCTTCGCGGAACTTGCCCGCCTTCACCGCGTCTTCGAGAGACGTCGTGCTGGAGACCACGAGGCGGAAATCCGCGCCGCCGGAGCCATTGCCCCAGCCTTTCTTCGACTGCGATTCATCGAGGAAAGTATTGAGCTGGGCCTGGATGCGGGCCGGGAGCTGATTCACCTCTGCCAGATGGATGGTGCCCCCTGAGGCGCGATTGAAGATGGCGGTCTGGCCGAAGAGCTCGGTTTCGAGGGCATCTTCCGGCATGGCGCTGCACTGGAGCTCCTTATAAGGGGAGTTGCTGCGGCGGCTGGCCTCATGCAGGGCGCGGGCGACCATGTGCTTGCCGACGCCGAATTCGCCTTCCAGAAGGACGGGGCTATCGTTGTTGGCCACGCGGCGGACGATGTCAAAAATGCGCTGAATGGCATCGCTGTGACCAATGAGCTTCGAAGATGAGGCGGAGCGCAGCGTGGAGCTGGGAATGCTGGTGGGGGTGGCGGCGGCGATGCCGTTGCGCTGCAGGGCCTGATTCACTGTTTTGATCAAATCGCCGAGATCGAAGGGCTTGGTGAGGTAATCGAAAGCGCCCAGGCGCATGGCTTCCACGGCGGTTTCCACGCTGCCATGGCCCGTGACCATGATGACGGCGGTGCTGGGGAATTGCTCGCGGCACATGCTCACCAGATCGAGTCCGTTCACATCGCCAATGCGCAGGTCCACAATGACGAGGTCCGGCTGGTTGGAGCGAATGGCGGCGATGCCGTCGATACCGGTGGTGCAGCCAAAGACCTGGTGCCCCGCAGCTCGGCAGAGCTTGGACATGAGTTCCAGAATGGCGGCTTCGTCGTCTATGATTACTAGTTTTGCCATATTAAATTCGTGAAGTGAGAGGCAGTGTTGATTGTTAAATAAGCTAAACGTTTCGCAGTATTGCGTCAATTCAAGATTCTCAAAAAAGAGAATAACCGCTGCATGGCCGACTTAATCAGGGAGTCAAAGGCCAGTTTGGGCCAAAAAGCAGGCCTAGCATGTGCCACGCAGGACAGCATTCGCGCTGTAGGCGGCAATCCATGCGCCGTGGTTGAGCCGAGAGTTTGGCAACTCTTTTCCCGCCCGTGGGTTTCTCCTCCCGAAGTCAATCCATACCAACCCACACATGAAACCCAAAACCAACCCCATCCCCTGGCTCTGCGGTGCCCTCGCGCTCTGCGTCTCGCCAGTGCTGGCCCAGGATGCCAAACCCGCAGCCCCGCCGACGATTCCTCCGGCAGCCCCGCTGCCCCCACCGGCTGCTCCCCAGTCCGCACCGCCAGCCACTGAGCGCCCCGGCCAACAGCGCCCGGAACTTCCACACGGTGAAAACGGTCCGCGCCCCGAAGGCATGCGCGGGCCGCAGCACAGCCCGGAGGCTTCCGGCCCGCGCGAAGGACAGCGTGGCCCGATGAATTCGCCGCATGACGGCCATCGTGGTCACGGTCAAGGCCGGGGTCCCGAAGGCTTCCGCCGCCCGCCGATGGAAGGACAGAACGGCGGGGAGCACCCGCAGGGAGGCTCGCAGCCGCAAGGTGCGCCCGGCCCCATGAATGGCCACCACGAGGGTGGGCATGGTTGGCACCGTGGAGGTCCACCGCAAGGGGGGGAGGGGGGACGCGGCTATGGTCGCGGTGGCTACGGGCATCGCTTTGGCGGTCATGGGCCGCAGTCGCGTGGGCAGTATGGCGCTCCCCAGGGTGGCGAGGGCTTCCATTCACCGCAGGGTGGGCAGTTTGGCAGACCCTATCAGCACGGAGCCCCCGGCTGGTCTGGGCGCGGTTACGGGCAGCACTTTAATCATCCGGGATATGGCTACGGCCACGGTTGGGGTGGTTACGAGCACGGCTATGGCCACGAGCATCCCGGACATGGCTACGGGAATGGGCCACACATGGGCCAAGGTTTCCATGGCTGGCAGGGGCCGCAGCAGTTTGGCCGTCCGCGTTTCTCCCCACACTTTGGAGGTCAAGGCGCGCCGGATTCACGGTACCAACAGCATGGTGGTTTCGGCCCACAGCACTTCGGCCCACCACACGGTGGTGGGTATCAGGGCGAAGGCCCGCAGCATTTCCGGCATCCGTGGCAGCAGCGCCACCCGCAAGGAGGTGGTCGTGGTCCTGCCTCCATGCGCCGCGAGGGGGGAGGCTTTGCTCCTCCCTTCCAGCAGGGTGGCTATGAGCGCAGCCCCCAAGGTGGACGCGCTATCCATCAAGCCCAGCGCGGTGCCGCCCGGAATCGGGTGGTGTGAAGTGCTAATTTGCAAGTGGTGAGGGCCCTTGCGGGGCGGTCCGGGCAACCGGGCCGCCTTTTTTATGACCTGCGATGGCGGGCATTCGCGTCTCGTGAGTTGTGTTTATGCAAACGAACTCCATACTCGCCACCGCCCGCAGCCACCAATGGCTTGCCACGACACCCACCGCATGAGCTTGGTCAAAAAACTCGCCAAAAAGTTCAACCTGAACACGCAGACTTCTGCGCACGGAGTTCATGGGCCAGCGGAACTGCCCTGGTGGTCGCCGGAGCGGTGGGCCTACCTCTGGAATGGTGAGCCGCCGATGTCCGCCGCCGCCGCCGCCACGGCGAACACCATGCTGCCCGTGCTGATCGAAGTCTTCGCGGCTTTCAGCAAGCTGGATGGCAACATCGAGGAAGAGGAAGTCGAGTCGAGCCTCGGCTACTTGCGCTATGACTACCCTGAGGCCATCTACTCCGACATGCGGCGTCTCTATTTTGAGGCCTTGCAGGAGCCGCAGGACCTGACGCAGCGCGCGAAGGAACTCAGCCACAAGCTTTCCCAGGAGCAAAAAATCCTCTTGGGTGTGCAGTTGTACCTCCTCATCTCCCGCGCGCAGCAGAATCAGCGGCAGATGGTGGAGTTCTACCTCTTCATGACGAACTTGGGCATCGCCGCCCAGGCCATCGACATCGTCTATCAACTCAATGCGGGAGACAAACCACCCGAGGAAGGGTTTTCCACCAAAGGCGGACAGCCGCTCGACACGCTGCGCATTGGTGCCACGAAGAATTGCGATGTGCTGCTGCGCTCGCTTTCAGACGATTGCTCCGTGGTGGCGTTCCGCTTTCAAAACCTTGTGCTGCTGAAAAATACCGGCAGCATTTCCATTCTGGTGCGCAGCCGGCGGCAGCCGCCAGGGGAGTTCTCACGGCTCTACCCCGGCGAGCGCGTGGTGCTGGAAGACGTGACCCTGGACTACAATGACCTGATCACGTACTTCAATTCCAAGAAGACGCTGTCAGGTACGCAGATTTACCTCACGCTCACGGAGAGTGGCAGCGCCGAAATCGCCCCGCAGCGCACGCGTGGTACGAACCTGCGGCTCAGCTTTGGCCTGGGCGTCACGGTGGAGGCACTGCGCACCACTAAAGCCACGCTCAATGGCGTGGTGCTCAGCAGCGGCACCGTGGTGGAGGCCAGTATCGAGGACAGCCTCATTGCCCATGGCGAGGTGGAAATCGCCCTGCGCGATCTCCGCGTGCGTGCGCAGGAGTTTGGCGGTCAGTTCCGGCTGGAAGGCAGCCGCAACACCTATCTCGTCTCCAACAAGCCCGAACTGCTGGACGAAGGCGACATCCTTCTCTCGGAGGACACCGATGGTGAAATCCTGCTGCGCATTGAATGCAACTACGCGCAGAAGACCGGCGTGCTCGAAGTGCTGCGTTCCTCGCGCCCGCTTTACATCGGCATCATTCCGGTGCGTGATAGGATCACCCTCAATGATGGCGATACCATCACGCTGGGCGAAGGCCAGTACCTGCGCTGCCACTTTGCTGATCGCATCATCGAAGAAGAGCGCAACACCGTGCGCCAGATCGAGGTGCGCGAACTCAGCCACCGCTTTGATGGCCGCGACACCGCGCAGGACGGCGTGAGCTTCATCGCCCGCCGTGGCGAGATGATCTGCGTCATGGGCCCCAGCGGCTGCGGCAAGAGCACCCTGCTGCGCATTCTCGGCGGGCAACTCAAACCCAAAGGCGGCGAGGTGCTGATGAACGGCCTCGCGCTGTATGACAATCTGCACAACCTCACTCCCTACATCGCCTACATCCCGCAGGAGGATGCCTTTGATCCCTTGCTCAAGGTGCAGGAAAATCTCGACTTCTCAGTGGCGGTGCGATGCCCGCATTTGAAAACCGAGGAGCGGCGCAAGCGCGTGGATGCTAAGCTCGCAGAACTCGGCCTGGCCGACCTGCGCGATAGGCTCGCTGGCACGCCACAGCAGAAGTTCCTCAGCGGTGGCGAACGCAAACGCCTCAATGCAGGACTCGACATGATCGGTATTTCCGACGTGTATCTCTTCGATGAGCCGACCTCCGGCCTGTCCTCAAAGGACAGCGAACACGTGCTCGAAATCATTCGCAGTCTGGCGCGCAATAAGATCGTCATCACCTCCATCCATCAGCCGAGCTCAAGGTTGTTGCAGATGTTCGACAAAGCCCTGCTGCTCGATAAAGGCGGCAAGCTCGCCTACTTCGGGACGCCGCAAGGCATGATCGAGTACTTCTGGCGCGTGTATCACACCGAAACCGGTCAGGCGGGAGATGCAGACGCCCAGCCTCCAGACAAACTCACGCCCGACTTCGTTTTCGACGTGCTCGAAACACCCCTGCGCGACATCAGCGGCGACATCATCCACGAACGCAGCGCAGACGGTCACCTCGTGGCTGCGCGCCGCTTTCCGCCCAACTTCTGGCGCGACTCCTACCAGCGGCATCTCATCATGGAGAGCATGGCCAAGCAGAAGGCCGCACCGGGTAGCACCAGCCTCATCGCCCGGCCCAAGCGGGATGAAAGCCACAGCGCGAGCCGCCTGCGCAACACGCCAAAGCCGCCCAAGCACACGGTGCGTGAGGAGAGCATTCTCTTCTACACCCTGCTCAAGCGTGCCTTCCTCAGCAAGCTGCGCAACCGCACCAATCTGCTCACGACCCTACTCGAGGCCCCCTTGCTCGCGTGGCTCATCTCCAGCGTGCTCAAATACTCCGAGGAGGCGCACTACACCTTTGCCACCGCCTTCCACATCCCGACGTATCTCTTCCTGAGCCTCGTCGTGGCGATGTTCCTGGGCTTGACCAACAGCGCCGATGAAATCATCCGCGACCGCCATACTCTGAGTCGAGAGCGCAATCACAACCTGCGCACCTTCTATTACCTCTGCGGCAAGATTATCTCTCTCGCCACCTTTGCCTTCGCCCAGTGCTTCATCTACCTGCTCATCGGCAACTGGGTGCTCGAAATTCGCGACATGTTTCTCATTCACCTATGGTGGATGTTCCTCACCTCGCTCACCGGCGTCTGCCTCGGCCTCTTCATCTCCAGCATCGTCAGTGACAACCGCACTGCGGTGAACGCCATCCCACTCATCCTCATTCCGCAGATCATTCTGGGTGGGGCGCTGATCAAATACGAGGAGATGAACAAGAACCTCGACCTCGTCTATTCCGTGGGGAAATGGCTCCGTAAGTCCGGCAATGACGAAGAAAACGCCAGCAAGCTCAAGGTGCCTTTCATCTGTCAGTTCATGCCCCTGCGCTGGTCCTACGAAGGCATGGTCATCTCGCAGTCGAAGCTCAATCCGCTCACGCGAAACCAGGACTTCCTCGACGAGCGCATCCAGTCGCTTCTGCCACCTACGGGTTCGGACATGAATGACCGGCAGCGCCATGAGCTTGAACTGACCAAGCAGTCCCTCGCCGTCGTCTCCGGCCTCTACGCCGAGAACCCGCGCGAAATCTCCAAACGCCTCGGCTCCATCCGCGATGCCGTGCTCAGTGGCCGCATCGAGCCCCCCATGCTCGACAGCATGCTGCAGCAGAACGACGGCGTTAGCGCCGAAGAAATCTACGTGAATCGCAAGGTGCTCGACCTCGTCACCAAAGCCGAAATGGAACGCGAAGACTACCGTCGCAAAGCCAGCCCCAACGTCTTCTTCGGCACCCGCAAAACCTACCTCGGCACCAAGTACAACACTCTCTGGATCAACAGCATCGTCATCCTCTTTTCGCTCGGGCTGATCATTGCCGCCGTGGAGATCAGTTTGCGTCGGCAGTTGACGAAGGTGTGAGGTGGAAATGCGGCCTTCTCGACGGTGCGAGATGGCCATTTTTTAAGCCATCAAGCCATGCGTTTTTTGCGCACTTCGCCTCCAGGACGAGTGCTGAAACACGTAATGCCCAAGTTCTGTGTCCCATCTCTCATCTAAATGTGGAATGGAGCAACACCCTGGCTGCTGGCAGTTGGAGCAGCGGTGGCGTGGTGCAGACGGTGCTGAGCGATGATGGCACCACGCAGCAGGTGCAGGCGGTCATCCCGATCACGACGGAGAGCGCGAAGTTTGTGCATCTCTCCGTCACGGCACCGCCGTGAGGGCAGGGGGCCAAAGGATTTGCGATCTTGAGTTCGTTCTGGAAGGGGCGGGGCTTCTCAGGGCGAGCTAAAGCTCTCGACTACATTAGACCGTCTCCAGCACCTCGCGCACCAACCCTGGGCCGCGATACACCAGCCCGCTGTACACCTGCACTAGGGCCGCGCCTGCCTTTAGCTTTTCTGCCGCATCCGTTCCGCATAGGATGCCGCCGACACCGATGAGCGGGATCTGCTCCTTGAGCAGCATGCGGAAGGCCTGCAGTACGAGGTTGGAGCGCTCGCGCACTGGCGCGCCGCTCAGGCCACCGGTTTCATTGGCCAAGCGATGTCCCGCGATGGCTTCGCGATCAATGGTCGTGTTGGTGGCGATGACGCCGTCGATGTTCTGTTCGTTGAAGACGCGGGCGAGTGCCTCGATCTGCATGTCTGTGAGGTCTGGGGCGATCTTGACGAGCAGCGGCACCTGTTTGCCATGCTCCTGCTTCAAGACGGCCTGCTCTTTCTTCAAAGCAAAGATCAGCTCGCGCACCGCGCCCTCGGCCTGCAGATCGCGTAGGCCCTTCGTGTTAGGGGAAGAGATGTTTACTGCAATGTAATCGGCGACTGGATACGCAGCCTTCAGGCAGATGAGATAATCCTTCACTGCATCCTCATTCGGCGTGTCGAAGTTTTTGCCGATGTTCACACCCACGACTGCCTTGGTGCGCCGGTACTTGAGCTTCTTCACGGCGGATTGAATGCCGGGGTTGTTGAAGCCCATGCGGTTGATAAGTGCCTCATGCTCTGGCAGGCGGAACAGTCGCGGCTTTGGGTTTCCTGGCTGTGGGCGTGGCGTGAGCGTGCCGACTTCGACTGCACCTAGCCCTAGTGCGCCCCAGGCTTCTACGGCGCTGGCAGATTTGTCCATGCCTGCGGCAAGCCCGAGTACGTTGGGAAACGTCAGCCCCATCACGTTGCGTGATTGCTGTGGCCCGCTGACCACGGATTTCAGCATGCCAAGGCGATGGGCCATGATCATCATCTTCACCGTGAGGCCGTGGGCACGCTCTGCATCTAGCCGAAAGAGCCACGGCTTCAGCACGGGATAAAAGGATTCGATCAAGGTCATGCGTCAGGCGGGAGGATGGATTTCACCAGTGCTGCCACGGCTTTGCCGAGCCGTCCATGCGCAGCCGCATCCAAATGGATGCCATCGCTGCCGGGTTCGATCAGCGTTTGCGTGTTGAGGAAACCGCAGCCGAGTGAGTTGGCGACTGCTTCATAGTACTTGGGCAGTCTGCGGCTCTCTTTAATGCCGTTCGGGAATTTGGCAGCGACATCCGGCAGATGAAGTTGGTCACCGATGGCCGGTGGGCAGAGCAGCAGGAGTTTAGGCGCTTTGTTACCGAGGCCGGCATCGCTGCCCAAGATCATCTGCGCCAGCATTTTGACGCCGGTGGCGATCTCTCCAGGGGAAACGCCAAACACCGCTTTGAGATCATTTGTGCCCAGCATCAGCACCACCAGATCCAGCGGCTTGTGGGATTCCAGGATCGCGGGCAGCACCGTTTTGCCATTGCGTGCCAGTGCAAAGGGATCGTCATGCACCGTAGTGCGGCCGTTTTGCCCTTCTTCGATCACGCGGAAACTGGTGCCGAGTTCGCGGGCCAGAATGCCCGTCCAGCGCACGTCGTACGGGTGGCGTTCAGGGCAGGGGAGGGAGATGCTTTCGGGCATGAAGCCCCAAGTGTTGGAGTCGCCAAAACAGAGAACGTTTTTCATCAGGCGTGTATGATGCCGTTCATCGGAGCTGGGGCAACTGGTCTCCACAAATGTGAATAACTCATCAAATTCCAGCTTGCGCCTCTTTTCGTCTGTGTTAGACATCCTGCCCCCTGCTCCAAAAGCGGGGTTTTGAGTTCCCCCAGACTCACCTTATTTCACTACTCCTGTATGCGCGTCCGTACCTCCGTTAAACCTCTCTGCGAACTTTGCCGTGTTATCCGCCGCAAAGGTGTTGTCCGTGTTGTCTGCAAAAATCCACGCCACAAACAGCGTCAGGGTTAATCTACTTTTACATCCCACCCTACTGAATTATGGCCCGCCTGCTTGGAGTCGAAATCCCGAACGAAAAGAAAATCGAATACTCACTGCCATACATTTATGGCATTGGTCTCTCGATCAGCCGCAAAGTTCTTGCTGCCACCAATATCGACCCGAACATCCGGGCTGGTGAATTGAGCGATGAGCAGATCACCGCGATCACTCAGACCATTCAGGGGATGAAGATTCCGATCGAAGGTGACCTTCGCCGTGAACTCCAGATGCATATGAAGCGCATTCTGGGTATCAATTGCTACCGCGCTCATCGTCACCGCCGTGGTCTGCCAGTGCGCGGCCAGCGTACCCACACCAACGCCCGCACTCGCAAAGGTCCACGTAAGACCGTGGGTGCCCAGAAGGCGAAGTAATCTGAATTTTAGCAACGTCCCCGTCTATATATCATGGCTGAAGAAACGACCCCTATCGCACCTGTTGCAGCAGCTCCCGCTCCTGCCGCACCTGCTCCTGGCGCAGCACCTGCTGCCGCCGCACCCGCTGACCAGCGCACCTCCACTAGTGGTGACAAGCAGGTTTCCCAGAGCGTCTGGCTCGAAATCGGTGGCGAAGCTGCCGAACAGAAGGTCGTCAAGGCCAAGGGTTCCAAGAACGTCTCCCAGGGCCTGGTCCACGTTTACGCTACCTTCAACAACACCATCGTCACGATCACTGACCGTGCAGGTGGTGTGATCGGCTGGTCCACCGCTGGCAAGATGGGCTTCCGTGGTTCCCGTAAAGGCACCGCATACGCCGCTCAGGTCGTTGCGCAGGATGCCTGCCGTCAGGCCATGGGCCATGGCCTTCGTGAAGCTGAAGTCCGCCTCCGCGGTCCTGGCTCCGGCCGTGAGTCCGCCGTGCGTGCCGTTCAGGCCCTCGGTGTCGAAGTGACCACCATCAAGGATGTGACCCCCATCCCGCACAACGGCTGCCGTCCGCCAAAAGCACGTCGCGTCTAATTTTTCAGCTCCTTTCTACTACCCACTATGGCACGCTACACTGGTCCTCGCGAAAAAATCAATCGCCGCTTCGGCATTGCACTTTTCGGTCCTTCCAAATCTCTCGAAACCCGTAATTTCCCGCCAGGACAACACGGTGCGCGCAATACCCGCCGCAAGACTTCTGAATACGGCACCGCCCTCGCTGAAAAGCAGAAGCTGCGCTATCAGTACGGCCTCATGGAGAAGCAGTTCCGCCGCTTCTTCACCGAAGCTCAGCGCCGCAAGGGCGTGACCGGTGAAAACCTGCTGCAAATGCTCGAACTGCGCCTCGACAACGTCGTGTATCGCATGGGCTTCGCCAACACCCGTTTCGCTTCCCGCCAGCTCACCAGCCATCGTCACATCACCGTGAACGGCAAGGTCGTGAACATCGCCAGCTATCAGTGCAAGCCCGGTGACGTCGTCGCCGCCCGCAGCACCAGCCAGCGCAGCCAGCAGCTCATTGGTCGTTTCCTTGAAATGACCCAGGGCACTCCTGCTTCCGACTGGATGACCGTTGATCGCGACAAGATGAGTGGCGTGGTCAATCGCGTCCCTGTGCGTGAAGAGATCAACCCGATCGCCAACGAGCAGCTCGTCGTCGAACTCTACTCCCGTTAATCCCTCAGGATTAGCCATCATTCTTCAAGAGGGACGCTTTCGAGCGTCCCTTTTGCTTTCTCCACCTCGTAGCCTCTCATCATGACCCCCACCCGCCTGGAACTCATCGGCACTGAAGTCGCCTTCGTTTGGAGCGATGGCACGGAGCAGTTTATCGCCATGGAAACCCTCCGCGCCGCCTCACCCAGCGCTGAGAATACCGGCGAGCGCGACCTGCTCGGCAAAAAGATCGGTGGTACCGATCAAAAGCATTTTCCTGGTGTTACCGTCAAGGATTGGCGCATGGTCGGCGGCTACGCCATCCAGTTCGACTTCAGTGATGGCCACAACACCGGCCTCTACACCTTTGATTACCTGCGCGCTTTGAGTTGAGGTGAGTTGCCCCAAGAAAAAATTCTGACTCTGGAAATTTTTCTACCCTCAATCTTTCTACCTCAACTCCTGCCCCTATCCTGAAATCTAGGGACGCAAATGCCGCACCAGAAACTCCATCCGCAACCGTGAGCCATAGGGCGTCTCCGCCGCGCCGTGGCCGGTGCCGATGATGGGCATGAAGTCGAAGGTCTTGCCCGCTTTCTGCAAGGCACCGACGACCTGCGCGGTGGTGGCGGGATCGACGTTGGTGTCGAGTTCGCCGACGATGAGAAGCAGGTGGCCTTCCAACTTGTGCGCGTCGTCCTTGTTGGAGCTGCGCGCATAGCTTTCGTCCACGGGCCAGCCCATCCACTGCTCATTCCACCAGATTTTGTCCATGCGGTTGTCATGGCAGCCGCAGTCGGCGACGGCGACGTGGTAGAAGTCGTGATAGTCGAGCAGCGCACGCATCGCATTCTGGCCCCCAGCGCTGCCGCCGTAGATGCCGACGCGGCTCAGGTCCATCCACGGGCGAGTTTGCGCAGCGGCCTTGATCCAGGCGATGCGATCCGGGAAGCCGGCGTCCTTGATGTTTTTCCAGCACACGTCATGGAAGGCTTTGCCGCGATGGTTGGTGCCCATGCCGTCGAGTTTGACGATGATGAAGCCGAGTTCGGCGAGGATGTGGTGATTCAGCAGTCGCCCGAAGTCCTTCGGTGCGAAGGCGCTGTGAGGTCCGGCGTAGATGTCTTCGATAACGGGGTATTTTTTTGCGGGATCAAAGTGAGAGGGTTTGATGAGGATGCCGTGGATGTCGGTCTGGCCATCGCGGCCTTTGGCGACGAAGCGTTCGGGCATGGTCCAGCCAGCGGCGAGGAGTTTGGAAGCATCGGCTTTTTCCAATTCGCAGGCGAGGCTGCCATCGCAACTGCGGCGCAGTTCGTGGACGGGCGGCATATCGGCGCGGGACCAGGTGTCGATGAAGCGGCTACGGTTGGGGGAGAACTCGATGTGGTGATTGCCATCGCCTTGGGTGAGTTGCTGGAAGCCACTGCCGTCGAAGTTCACGCGGCAGAGGTGGAGGTGGTAGGGGTCTTCGTTTTTGCGCAAACCGCTGGCGAGGAACCAGATCTCGCGCTTGGCATCATCGACATGAAGGACTTCTCGCACGGGCCATGCGCCTTGGGTGATTTGGTTTTTAGCTTTGCCGGTTTTGGCGTCGTGGAGGTAGAGGTGGCACCAGCCGTCGCGCTCGCTCATCCAGAGGAGTTCGCTGGTGGCGTGCAGCCAGTGACGCCAGGTCTTTTGAGTGTAGTCGATGAAGGTCTTGGAGGTTTCTTCGACGACGACGCGCACGGTGCCTGTTTTTGCGTCTGCGGCCAGGATGCGGTAAAGCTGATGACCGCGTTGATTGTAATCAAAGTAGAACTCACGGCTGTCTGGGGACCACGTGACTTCGAGCTTGCCGGACTCGGTGAAGGGGTTCTGATAGAATTCCGTGGGCACGCGAATCTTCCGACCCTCTTTGTGAGTGATGACCATCTGCGGCTTGGGCAGGGGATCGCCGGGCTTGATGTACTCGATGACTTTGAGAGTGGGCTGAACGCCATCTTTGGGTGAGGAATCCACGATGGTGATCTGACGGCGTGTTACGGGGTCGGCTTCGCTCGTGACAATGACTGCACCGTCTGGTGACCTGGAACCGGGCTCTCTGGGCTTCTGTTCTTCTTTCTTTGCTTTTGAGATGCCCTTGCCGTCAATGATGAGCGTCTGCGCCACCGGCCCAGCCTCAATGATGGCAAGATGCTCACCGGTGCGGCTGGTGATGAGCCATACATGGCCGTCAAAGGTATGCTGCTCGCGTTCGGCTCCCGCACGGATGCCGCCGTAGCGGACGTGCTCGCCTTGCTGGTTGATCCAGAAGAGATCGACATCGGCATCGAGTTGATTGATGAACTTGAGGCCAGACTCCTCGCCGGTACGCTTGGTCTTGCGCAGCTCAATTTTAGCCGTGGAAGATTTGAGCGCCTCCTTCTCCGGCAACCCCAGTTCTTTAAGCGACGCTGCCGTTTTGCGCTCTCCGCTCTCGGCTTGGATCAACACAAACTCATAAGTCTGCGGCCCCGTTTGGACGCGATACCAGAACGCCTTGCCATCTGGCAGCCAGTTGGGTTTCACACGATCACGGAAGACGAGGTTTTCGGTGCGTTTGGGCAGACTCAGAGCTTGCTCATAGTCAGCGGCTAGGGCACTCGTTGAAAGCAAGGCGAGCAGGATGAATTTCATGAGATACCAAATTGAAAGGGGTCACCTGGATCAAGGATAAGCGTGGCTTCCGCCGTGATGAACGCGGTGCCGGTGATGGTGGGGATGATGCCATTCTCGGCTGGCGTATAGCTGCCCTCAAAGACACTGCCGATGATGCTCTCCTGCCGCCAGTTTTCGCCGGGGGCGAGTTTTCCGTCTGCGGCGAGGCAGGCGAGCTTGGCGCTGGTGCCGGTGCCGCAGGGGGAGCGGTCGTATTCACCGCCGGGGCAGAGGACGAAGTTGCGGCTGTGATTTGCGGGATCGTGCGGCGGGGCGAAGAGTTCGACGTGATCGACTTCGGGATAGCCAGCGGCATGCACGGCGGCGCGCATGGCCAGAGTGGCCTGGGTGAGCTGTGGGATGTTTTCGCGCGTGAGCTCCAGGCCGTGATCTGCTACCAAGAAAAACCAGTTGCCACCATAAGTGACGTCTCCGCAGACGCCGCCAGCCTGCACGGCTTTGGCTTTGCGGTAGGACACGACGTTGCGGATGCTTACCCGGCCATCTTCATGAAGGGTGGCGGTGACGATGCCTACGGGTGTCTCGATTCTGTGCTCGCCCGCTGAAATGCGCCCCAGATGCCGCAGGGTGATGATGAGGCCGATCATCCCATGCCCGCACATGCCGAGCAGGCCGACGTTGTTGAAGAAGATGACGCCTGCGGCGCATGATGCGTCCTTGGGCTCCACGAGCAGCGCACCGACAATGACCTCATGCCCGCGTGGCTCGCAGATGATAGCTCGGCGATACGTTTCCAACTCCTCAGGTGTAACGCCACTCAGCACCACACGCGTAGGCTCGCCGCCGGTGTGGGAGTCGATGATGGGAATGCGTTTCATCGCGGTTTGGTCAGTCGGGTGCGGACGAGTTCGGGGAGGAACTTCACAGGGACGGAGCCGTGATCGATGACGGCCTCGTGATAGCGACCGAGGTCGAACTTATCGCCCAGTTTGCGCTGGATCTGCTGGCGGAGGCGGTAGAAGGCCATGCGTCCGGCAAAGTAGGTGCTGAGCTGGGCGGTGCTCTGCTTGGAGCGGATGATCTTCAACTTGGCCTCGCCCTCGGACTGAAACGCACCCTGGGTCAGCATGTGCATGGCCTCCGCATCGGTCATGGCGGTGCAGTGCATCTTGTGGTCGAGGATGGTATTGACCACGGCGCGGAGGTAAAACTTCAACTGGTTTAGACGGAGCGCGAGATCGCCAGCGCCGTAGCCTTGGTCGATCATCATCTGCTCGGTGTAAACAGCCCAGCCTTCTTTGAAGGTGCCGGAGCCGAGAATGAGGCGGATGAGGGAGGGGCTGCGGTTTGAATATTCAAGCTGCACGTAATGGCCCGGATAGGCCTCATGAATGGTGAGCACCTGGAGCATGTGCTCGTTGTATTCTTCCAGGAAGGTCTGCACGCGCTCGGGCTTCCAATCCGCAGGCGGCGGACTCACGGCGTAGGTGCTGGGTCCGGAGGGATCGAGAGGGAGGGCTGACTCCAAGTAGGCGACGGAGTTGCCACGACGGAACTCGGGCATTTCCAGAATCTGGCAGCGGTCTGGGTCGGGGAGATGCAGGATGTCGTGTTCTTTGATGAAGGTCTTGATGCGGTCCACGGTGGCGCGGGCATCGGTGACGAGGTCTTCGGGCTTGCCGTGTTCGTAACTGACTTCGCGGATGACTTGGGCGATGGTGTCATACCTGCCTTGGTCGTCGTCGGGAGGCAAAGGGGACGTGGGGAAATATTTGCTCCAGAGCTGGCGGGAGATGACGTACATGTCGCGCTGCACATGGGCAAACTCGGCTTCGGCATCGGCCAGGACTTCATCGGCAGTGCGGCCGGTATCGAGTTCCAGTTCCAATTTGCGCGCGAACTTCGCTTTGCCCATGCGCCAGTCGTCGCTGGCTTTTCCCTTCATGTCGGATTCGAGGAAACCTTGATATTGCTTCAAGGCCGCGACGACAGGTTTTGCCGCCGCCTGCAATGCCGCTAGCTGCGGTGTGTCGCCTGCGAGCGTGAAGAGTTCCTCTTCGTAAAAGCCAATGGCACCGCGATTTTGCAGGATCGCCGTCTCCAGCATCGGCTTGGAAGGATGCTGCAAAGTTTCGCGTGCGACCGCGATGATGCCGGGAATGAGCGCCATGCGGGCGATGGCATTCTTGATATTGGTCTCCTTCGGCAGCGTGGACTGCACGAGCAGGGTGTACACGCTGTCGCTGATGTAGCCGCCGTAGGTGCGGGGATCTTCCTCGAAGGGATGAGTGTTCTCGGAGAGCCAGATGCTGCGGGTGAGGTCGTCACGCAGCATTTCGAAGTCGATCTGGCGGTCACGCGAGAGTTGGTCATAGGGCACAGCCTTCGGCAGTGCTTCCAGAGTGCGCTTCGCCTGCGCCAGCCATGTTGCGCGCGCTTTGGGCGAGATGTCGTCGAGCAAGTGGTCGAAGCGATGATCGCCGAGCATCGTGGCATCGAGCGGACGCAGTTGGAAAGTTTCTTCAAGGTAGGACTTGAAGAAGGCTTCGAGCTTGGTGTCTGCGTTTTGAGCCGACAAGGGACTGGCTGTGACGAGAGCGAGGAAGAAGAACGATGAAGTGAGCTTCATGGCGGATGCAGTCTTACAACACTGGACGTTTCGCCAAAGCATCGCGGATGATCTGGAGCACCTGCTCGCGCTCGGCACCCGCCAGCGTCAGCCGCGGCTCGCGGCACCACTCTTGGCCGAGGCCGGTCTCTTGGCAGAGGAGCTTGATGTATTGCACGAAGTGGAGGTGCGTATCCAGCTTCATGAGCGGCTGCATCCAGCGGTAGAGCGTGCGCGCTTCATCCCAGCGCCCTGCACGGGTGAGTTCCCAGAGCTTTTGGTTTTCCTTGGGAAACGCAATACCGCTACCTGCGACCCAACCATCAATGCCGAGAATGCTGCATTCGAGAATGAGATCGTCCACGCCGGTGAAGAGCTGGTAGCGATCTCCCACGAGATTGCGCAGTTCCGTGATCCGGCGCGGGTTGGAGCTGCTCTCCTTGATGGACGTGAGGTTTTCGATGTCGGCGAGCTGTGCAAACATCTCCGGCGTCACATCGGTGTGGTAGCCCACAGGATTGTTGTAAAGCATCCAGGGCAGGGGAGTGGCCTTGGCCAGGGTGCGGAACCAATGCTCCGTCTCTCGCGGGTCACTTTTATAGACCATGGGCGGCATGATCATGAAGCCTGCTGCGCCGAGTTGTTCGCCATCCTGCATGTATTGGATGGCGGCGCGCGTGCTCATCTCTGCCACGCCACTGACGACGGGGATGCGACCCTTGGCCGTGTCGATAGCGCACTTGAGCACGGCGCGCTTTTCATCAGGCTGCAGGCATTGGTTTTCTCCAAGAGAGCCGCAGACGATGAGGCCGGAGATGCCGGAGTCGATCAAGGCTTCGAAGTGACGTGCCGAAGCCGCGAGATCGAGCGATTGATCTTGGTGCATCTGCGTGACGACTGCCGGAAAAACGCCGGTCCATTGGGGTAGAGACATGGCGGAGCATGAAATAGGATGCCCCAAGGGTCTTGATTGCTTTTTGGCTGCTCAACTGCCAATTCAGTCAAAACCATGGAATCCACCGCCCCTTTCTCTGAGCATGCGACGACCGAGGCGCTTTTCGATGCGCTGCCGGATGTAGTGTTCTTTATCAAGGATGCTGTGGGGCGGTATGTGCGGGTGAATCAGACGCTGGCGGATCGGTGTGCTGGTGGCGATAAAACGAAGCTCATTGGCAAACGGCCCGCCGAGGTGTTTCCTGCGGCCCTGGCGCTGAGCTACATGCGGCAGGATGAGGCCGTGCTCAAAACCGGCAAGCCCGTGGAGCATCAGCTCGAACTGCACATTTATCCCGGCCACAAAGCGGGCTGGTGCTTGACCACCAAGTACGCCCTGCGCGCCGGCAATGGCCACATCATCGGCGTCACCGGCATCTCACGTGATCTGAATGCGCCCAGCGATAAAGCCAGCGGCTTCGCGGAACTCGCGGCAGCACTGAAGCACATGCAGCGGCACTTTGCGGAGAGCCTCCGCATTGAGGACATCGCGAAGAAGGCGGGGCTGAGTGTGTATCAGTTCGAGCAGCGGGTGCAGCGACTGTTTCAAATGAGTCCGCTACAGTTGCTGCACAAGCTGCGGCTGGATGAGGCGACGCGGCTGCTGCGTGAGACAGACCACTCGCTGGCAGACATCGCTATCGAAACGGGGTGGTGTGATCAGAGCGCGTTTACGCGACACTTCAGTCGGTACGCGGGCATGGCACCGGGGAAGTTTCGGGGATTGAAGCGGGGGTGACTACGCGATCAGCTCCTTGATCACTTTGCGGTGCTCGACGCCGGTGAGGCGTTGGTCGAGGCCCTGGTATTTGTAGGTGAAGCGTTCGTGGTTGTAACCGAGGAGTTGGAGCACGGTGGCGTGGAAGTCGCTGATGTGGAGGGGGTCTTTGACGATGTTGTAGCTGAAGTCGTCGGTCTCGCCGTAGATGGTGCCGCCTTTGGAACCACCACCGGCCATCCACATGGTGAAGCAGCGCGGGTGGTGGTCGCGGCCGTAGTTCTCTTTGGTGAGGCCGCCCTGGCTGTAGATGGTGCGACCGAATTCGCCGCCCCAGATGATGAGGGTGTCGTCAAACATGCCGCGCTGCTTGAGGTCTTCGATGAGGGCGTGGCAGGGCTGGTCAACATCCTTGCACTGGCTGGGCATGCGACCGCCGACGTTGCTGTGGTGGTCCCAGTTGTTGAGGTAGATCTGGGTGAAGCGCACGCCGCGCTCGGCGAGGCGGCGGGCCATGAGGACGCTGTTGGCAAAGGTGCCGGGCTTCTTTGCCTCTTCGCCGTAGAGCTTGAAGATGTAGTCAGGTTCGCTGTTGATGTCGGTGAGCTCGGGCACGCTGGCCTGCATGCGGAAGGCCATTTCGTACTGCTGGATGCGGGTGTGCGTTTCGGGATCGCCGACCTGCTTGTAGTTAATTTCGTTGAGGGCGTTGAGGCCTTCGATGGTGCGCTTGCGCACGCTATCGGGGACGCCGGGCGGGTTGTTGATGAAGAGGATGGGATCGCCTTTGCTGCGGAAGGAAACGCCCGCGTGCTCGCCGGGGAGATAGCCGCTGGACCAGAGGCGGGAGGAGATGGCCTGTTCCTGCTCGCGGTTAGTCGGGGTGGCGATGAGGACGACGAAGGTGGGCAGGTTGGAGTTCATCGAACCCAGGCCATACGAAGCCCAGGAGCCGAGGCAGGGACGTCCGGTGATCTGATTGCCGGTCTGCATGGCGCAGATGGCGGGCTCGTGGTTGATTGCTTCCGTGTGGAGCGAGCGCATCCAGCAGATGTCGTCGGCGTTCTTGCCGAGGAAGGGCAGGAGATCGGAGTTCATCCACATGCCGCATTTTCCGCGCTGAGCGAAGTTGAACTTCGACGGTGCGATGGGGAAGCGCGCTTGGCCACTGGTCATGGTGGTGAGACGCTGGCCGTTGCGGATGCTCGGCGGCAGGTCTTTGTCATAGAAAGCCTGCATGCCGGGCTTGTAGTCAAACAAGTCCATCTGCGCCGGGCCACCGACCATGTGGAGGTAGATCACACGCTTGGCCTTAGGCGCAAACTGCGGCCCCATGGCGGCGTCGTTCGAGGCATTGGCAAACGATTCACCGAGGAGGGATGCGAGTGCTGCGCCGCCGAGGACGTTTTTACCGCGCGCGAAGAGCTGGCGGCGAGTTTGGTAGGTGTTCCATTCTTGGAGGAGGTTCATACAGGGTTTAAAGTTGAAGGTTTAAAGTTGCGGGCGGCTTCGCGTTTAGCGGAGGTGGGTGGATTTGAGGTGGGCGTCGAGCCAGAGAGCGTCTTCGGGAGACAGCGGAGGCTCGGGATCGCGGCTGTACTTGGTGCTCTTGTCGAAACCGCAGTCGGCGTGGCACTGCTCGGCGAGTTCTTGGAGATTGAGCCAGATGTCCTGGTCATCGGGGCGCAGGGGGACGCGGATGGCGGGGAGGACGTGCGAGTAGGTGATGGGATAGATTTCGCGGTCGAGCGGGACTTCCGCGCGAAAGACATTCACGGAATGTGCGGGCATGCGACCGTCTGACAGGCGGATGGATTCCGCCATCTCTTCACTCTCAAACTGCTCCAGAGCGAGTCCCCATTTTCGGATCAAATCTACCTCCACGAGATTGACGCCCAGATTGATGATGTGCTGGCGTTTTTGCAGGTAGGTGAGAGCACTGCCGGAATGCTTGTTGGTGGGGCTGAGTAATACAATGGCCGTCACGAGATCGCCGGTCTTTTCACGGATCGCAAGATGCCGGGGCTTGGGTGAGGTGATGCTGCGCGTCAGTGGCGGCGAGAAGTTTGGTGGTGCGGATGAGAGCAGCGTGTCTTCACGCACCTTCCAGACGGAGGCATCGGGCCGCGGGCGTTTGTCGTCTTCCGGGAACTGCGCGGAAATGGAGACTCCTTGCTCGATCAAAATCAAAAGATCCGCCGGAAGCTGCCTGGTCAGTTGATTGCGCGCATACACGATCATGGACGGATGCACCTGAAACCACTGCTCTTCAAAGTAGGGGTTCAGTCCCGGAAAGGGATATGGCGCGGCGGAAGGCAAAGTTTAAAGTTTAAGGTTTGAAGTTCCTCACGACAAATGTCTGAGTTGAGATTGGCATTGGGTTAAGCGTATGCATTGCGGATTTGAGCGCCAAATCTTCGGACATGAGCTGGCTGTCGTCGTGTTTGAGATCTGCAAGTGCGGTGGTTTTCATGAAGCTGGAACGTGCTACTTGTTCAACACCTCGTCCAAATTCATGAGCTCATTGCAAAGCATGGTCCAGGCGGCGAACTCGGGCTTGGGCAGTTTCTCGTCGGCCTTCGATTCGCCCACCTTCAAGAGTGCTTCGGCATCAGAGGCATTGGCAGTGTAAAACTTCCGCAGGTCAGCGAGACTTGCGGTGAGGATCGGCGTTTCTTGCGCTTTGAGGGGACGGCAGAGCAGGCGTTCGGCGATGGCGGTGAGCTTGGCGGTATCGTCGCCTTTCACGTTCTGAAGGGTGTGCTGGGCGAGGTTGCGGGCGGCTTCGATGAACTGGGGATCGTTCATGGTGACGAGGGCCTGCAGCGGGGTGTTAGTGCGGTCGCGGCGGACGCAGCTGACTTCACGGGGAGGGGCGTTGAAGACCTCCATATTGGGGGAGGGGGCGGTGCGCTTCCAGAAGTTGTAGATGGTGCGGCGGTAGAGGTTTTCGCCGTTGTCCTGCTTGTACTTTTCGGTGCCCATGCCGACGACTTCCCAGACGTTTTCCGGCTGGTAGGGCATGGTGCCGGGGCCGCCCATCTTAGGAGAGAGGGTACTGCTGACGGCGAGGGCGTAGTCGCGGATCATCTCGGCATCCATGCGGAAGCGCGGGCCGCGAGAGAGCAGGGCGTCGTCGCGGTCTTTTTCGATCTTCTCAGGGGTGAGTATGGCGGCCTGACGATAGGCGGCGGAGGTGACGAGGAGCTTGAAGAGACGCTTCACATCCCAGCCGCTGGCGCGGAACTCGACGGCGAGCCAGTCGAGCAGTTCGGGGTGTGAGGGCGGGCTGCCCATGATGCCGAAGTCTTCGCTGGTCTTCACGAGGCCGGTGCCGAAAAGCTCCTGCCAGAAGCGATTGACTGTTACACGTGCAGTGAGGGAGTTTTCCGGACTGACGAGCCACTTGGCGAGACCGAGGCGGTTCTTCGGTGCATCGGCGGAAAGTTTGCCGAGGGCTGCTGGCACGGCGGCATCGACGGCATCGCCCACTTTGTCATACTGACCGCGCATGAGGACGTTGGCCATGGGCTTGGCATCCATGCGCTCTTCCTGAATGTGGGTGAGAGGGCTGCGGGCTTTGATGGCCTCCTGCTCAGCGGTCAGCTTGGTGCTGCTGGCGAGTGCGGTTTGATAGGGCGTGTCACGTGTGACGAGGTAATGCTCAAACAGGGCCTCCTGCTGCTTGGGGCCTTGTTTTTTTGCGGCGAGCATGGTGCGCAGAGGGCCGACTTTGGAGATCGTCAGCACTTCAGCGGCGCTGAGCTGGCGGTCGTAGATGCGCAAGTCCTGGACGCCGCCGTCCATGAAGTAGGAGCCTTCGCTACGCTGGCCGATGCGGGTGGGTGTGGTGGTCTTGATGCTGCCCTTGAGCGCATTGGTGTCGGGCCTGATCGGTGCTTCGACGCCATCCACAAAGATGCGCACGCTGCCGGCCTTGCCTTTGCCATCGTAGGTGACGAAGACGTGCTGCCAGACATTGGGGCGCAGGGCGGGCTTGGCGGTGGAGACTTTGATGGCGTCATCCGGCCACTTGCTGACGATGTGTACGGTGAGCTTGTTGTCGCTCTGGAAGAGGTCCCAGCCGCGGAAGGCGTTCTTTTCATCCATGCGGCTGATGATGCCGCCGGCGATGCCGGTCACACGTCCGGCGCGAATCCAGGCACCGTAGCTGAAGGCGTGATCTTTTTCGTAGTCGCCCACGTCGCCGATGTCAAAGGTGCTGCCGGGTTTCATCACGGGCGCGGGGCCCAGTTTGCCATCGGGTTTCCAGGTTACTTCGCCCGCTGCCTTGAAGGTCTTGTTGTTGCCACAGCTTCCAGACACTTCATTGCCGGTGCCTTCATTGAGCGGCACGTGGGCGGTCATGCCCTTGGTGGGCACGTCTTTGTCGAGGTCTTCGGGCTTGGCGCTGGCGAGCCAGAGATCAAACAGCGGCTTGGCGGCTTTGCGTGAATCGTCCTGCTTCGTTTTTGCGGCGGCGATTTCACCAGAAAGGGCATTCCAGCGTGGGCGGTCCTTGTCGGTGGGCAGCACCAGGATGGGGCCCATGCCGTCCTTCACATTGCCGTCCTTGGGCTTCTGCGTGGTGTTGCGGAAAAAGGCGGCGAGGGAGTAGTAGTCCTTCTGCGTGATGGGATCGAATTTGTGATCGTGGCACTGGGAGCAGTTGGTGGTGAGGCCCATATAAACCCAGCCGAGAGTCTGCACGCGGTCGCTGGCATAGTTGGCCAGGTTTTCGTCATCAATGGTGCCGCCTTCATTGGTGGTGATGTTGCAGCGCTGGAAGCCGGTGGCGATGAGCTGGTCTTCGGTGGGCTTGGGCAGGAGGTCTCCGGCGATTTGCTCGACGGTGAACTGATCAAAGGGCTCGTTGCGATTGAAGGCTTTCACGACCCAGTCGCGGTAGGGCCAGATCTCGCGTTCTTTGTCAAAGTGCAGGCCGTGGGTGTCGGCATAGCGTGCGGCATCCAGCCAGTAGCGGGCACGGTGTTCGCCATAGGCGGGGGATTTGAGGAGTTCATCGACGAGAGCCGAATAGGCGGCGTCTGCGATGGGGGAACCATCTTTGGGGGCGTAGCGTGCGACGAGTTCGGGTGAAGGCGGCAGGCCAGTGAGGTCCAGCGCCACGCGGCGGATGAGTGCATGGGCATCTGCCTGCGCGTTGGGCTTGAGGCCGACGGCTTCGAGCTTGGAGAGGATGAAGCGGTCCACGGGGGTCTTCACCCAGGCGCTGTCTTTGACCTGCGGCTCTGCGGCACGCTGCGGCTGGATGAGGGACCAATGCGGCTGCCAGGGGGCACCTTGAGCGATCCATTCTTTGACCAGCGCGATCTGTTCGGGCTTCAGCTTCTTGTGGGAATCCGGCGGCGGCATGAGCTCATCTTCGTCTTTGGAGATGAGGCGCTGGAAGAGGTTGCTGACCTCGGGCTTGCTTTTGATGACGGTGGGCTGCTCGCCTTCCTTGGCGGTGAAGAAACCGGCCTCGGTGTCGAGTCGGAGTCCGGCCTTGCGAGTGCCTGGATCGGGGCCGTGGCAATGGAAGCAGGACTCCGCGAGGATGGGGCGGATGTCCTTGTTAAAGCCGATGGGCTGCGCCGCCATCGCTGAGGAGGCGAGGAGGGTGAAGAGCAGGGTAGTGTCGATGCGCATGCGGGTTTTAAAGCTTGGTATGAAAATGTCTCGGACTGGTATGAATATGATTACGAGGAATAGGCCCCGCATCTTTCAAAGGGGGCGTCAGACCATGGCGGTACGCAGCGCGTGGCGCTCGGACTCCGGGAGGCTGCTGGCGGTGATGGCGCGCCAGGCGGCGTTGATGTCGATGCGGCTCCAGACGGCGGCGAGGCAGTTGCCGAGGCTCAGGCGCTCCTTGGCTGCCCGGACATGGGTGAGCAAATGCAGCGCCAGATCAGGGCGATGATGCTTCACGGTGAGAAAGAGGTCCTTCAACTCTTCGTCATTGAAGGAACCGACGACTTCCACGTCGCCGAGCAAGGCATCGAGCTGGTGCAAATCACGCGTGTGGCCGCGGTGGAGGCTTGCGGCGATGCGCCGGAGCCGCTCGCGGCGCTGTAGCAGGGAAAGCATGATTGTTTTCATGCCATAGAATACGCAGACACGTGCATTCGCGTCTTGCACGGGCATGCCTTACTTGTGTAAAATACACGCATTATGGCGGCGATTTCACCACAGACTTTTTTACGGCAGGTGCGCGGCGCGGAGCTGGCACGGCTCTTTGACCTGCTCCCCGATATGTCGTTTTTCATCAAGGACCGTCAGGGGCGCTTCATGGCCGTGAACCGGCGCGGCTGCGACTACTGCGGCGTGAAGCATGAGAAGGATGCCATCGGCAAGACTGACCTGGATTTCTTCCCTCACAGCCGCGCGGTCGAATACCAGGAGGATGATGAAATCGTCATGCGAACCGGCAAGCCCATCGTGAACCGCCTGGAAAGCGCCCCGGAGGCGGAAGGCTCCCCGCGCCTTGGCGGGTGGTGGGCATGGAAATCAATGTCGCGCAGGAGGAGGTGGTGGTGCGGGTGGAATGCGAACAAGTGGAGTGGAGCAATGCCGCCGGACAACGGCAGCATGTGCATGGTTGGGAGAAGCGCCGCTGGCGTCATCTGGACCTCTGGCAGTGTCGCACGATCATCGAGGCAGAGGTGCCACGTCTGCTCAATCCACTCACCGGTGCCACAGAGATGGCTGTGGTGCCTTGGGCCGAGGGGTTGAGCCGCTGGAGCAAACAGTTTGAAACCTGGGCCATTGAAGTGCTGCTCCACACCCGCAGCATCAGCGATGGCAGCCGTCTGTTGCGTCTGGGCTGGGATGCCTGTGACAAGATGATGGAGCGTGCTGTGGAGCGCGGTCTGGCGCGGCGCACCATTGCCGAGCTGAAGCTTGTGGGCATTGATGAGAAGAGCTTCCGCAAGGGGCAGGACTACATTGCTGTTATGACCGATCTGCGAGGAGCGCGCGTGCTCGAAGTGATCCAGGGAGCCGGGCAAAAGGAAGTGGAAGCGCTCTGGCAAACACTGCCCGAGGAGCAGCGCGAGCAGGTGCAGGCAGCCGCCATGGACCGTGGCAAATCCATGATCGCAGGCACGCGAGCCGCAGCACCGCAGGCCGACATCGTGCATGATCGCTATCACATCAGCGCCGAGCAAAACAAAGCGGTGGACCTGGTGCGCCGTGCGGAAAACAAAAAGCTCATGACCGAAGGTGACGACACACTCAAGGGGACGCGCTACACCTGGCTCAGCAGTCTGGAGAAGCTCAGCGACACAGCCTTTGCCAGCTTCGAGCGGCTGGTGCAGATCAACCTGAAAACGAGCCGTGCGTGGGAGATGAAAACGACCTTCGAGAGCTTCTGGGAGCAGCGCGACAAAGTCTCGGCACACGAGTTCTTCACCAAGTGGAAGAAGCGCGCCGTGCGCTCACGACTGGCGGTCTTTGTCAAGCTGGCCAGGAGTCTGGAGGCCAGCCTGCCAGAACTGCTCAACTACTTCACGCACCGCATCAGCAACGCGATGAGCGAGGGCTTCAACAGCGTGATCCAGCAGATCAAGGCGTCCGCACGAGGCTTTCGCAGCTTCGCGAGCTACCGCCGTCGCATCCTGTTCTTCTGCGGCAAACTTGACCTAAAACCCGTCCTCTAATCACACGCCAATCCCCGAAGAACCATAAAGGCCATTGACTCCGCGCATACTTTATGGCCTTTTTAAAAGGTTTTTTGTTATCAATTGTTATGAACACTTCAAAGTTGCTATTATTGGTTTTCGTCATTTTAAACATCGGTTCAAATTCTTTGGCGCGCGTCGGAGAGACGCGGGAAGAGGTAGAGGTCCGTTATGGACCACCCATACCAAACACTCACCCGATGCTCAACCACGAAGGCATCAGAAAATTGCTTACCATGCCAGAAGAATCTGGAATAGCTGCGTGGGCGCAATTTGCAGGTGCGCATGCCGATCTCGTCAATTCATCTTGCCATGCTCCGGCTTGTAAAATTATTCAGCTATCATATAAAGAATATTCTAACGATGAAAAGGCTAATTGTCGTACTGTTGCAAAAAATGTTTCAGAATTACTCGGTCGATTTCATCCATTTATCTATCTCAACAAGGGCATTCTCGTTCAAGTAGTGTATTTTGACGGTTTTTCTATAAGTGAACAATACTTCACTTTAGTCGAAGAAAAAAATCAAAGGTTTGAATCAGGTTCCAAAAAGGACGAAGTAACTAATAAAATGTCTGAGTGGTTTAGATTGGGGGATTTTAGTTACCGAATTAACGCAGCAAAAATATCTAAAACCGCTGTTAGTGCAAATGACATTGAGAATCAAATAGCTAGTGCATTGAGCGAAATGGTGCTCACTAATTTAAAAGAAGAGAGTGCTGCATCAAATCTTAATTTAAATTTACCGAATCAGAATGTTCGTTTTGTTATTATCGAATATGACATACGCAATGAGGTCAAAAGCCCTTCCCTTGTTCTTACTGATGACTTTCGGATTGAGGACAACACAGGCCGTCAGTTTTCGCCTGATGGCGAACTGACGAAAAAATTGATTGAAACATCTGATAAATCTCTGGTTATTGAAGTTCTTCAACCGGGTATAGAACGTTCCTGCCGTCAAGGATTTCGACTTCCTGCGAATGCCTTGAACGGTCAATTGTATTTAAATATACCGCAAAAAGGAGTTCTTTCCGCAGGCAAAAGCCGAGTCATAATCAAAGAAGGAGCTGATCCAAGTTCTTACTCTATCACGCCGATTGATTCGAACTTGCTTCGAGCAATTTCGGAGAAAACCGTGGAAAAAAAGCAATTACCGGTTGAATTAAAGTGGATAGTTAAAAAAGCAGAACCCGGTTATTATGATTACATCAATGAAAAATGGGGCACTCAATTTAGTTCCGAAATGGCATTGAATGTGTATGATGGTCAAGGTATGTCGCGTGTGTCTCTGAACTTTCTTGGTACTGCGGACCATAAAATCATAGAAAAAGATCTGTGGGAAAGCGATCCTCTCTACAAAATCACGAATGGAATTGGTTGGATGAATTTATCTCAATCTGCAAAAAAGATACGAGAAGGATTGAAACAGGCTGAAGAAACAATGGTAAAGGTTAAAGATTCTTCAAAAGATTTTTGATTTACTGGGTGGCGCTAAAAAATGTGCGCCGGATTGAACGTAAATCGCAAAGACCTACTGGAATGATCTCCCCGCAGCCTCGAATTCGACTCGCTGAAACAGGATTGAACAAAAAGTACCAAGGCAATTGAATGGTATCCGTCAAACCAAGTGCCGTGTGAAAGGGGTGGAATGTGAAATGTGGGGTGTGAGAGCATCCCACGTTTATGGACAAAACATCTTTGGTATTGAAGCAAGACGAGTTGGGACGGGTTCGCACACCGCGGGAGAGGCGTGTGCTGCTTGTCGAAGAGTTTCAGCGCAGCGGTTTGTCGGCCAGCAAGTTCGCGCAACTGGCGGGAGTGCATTACAACACGTTCTGGAACTGGCTGCGAGCGCATGGCTTGACCGCGCGGCAGGATTTGACCGCGCGGCAGGATAAGAAGCGCACACCGACCAAGCCGCGGCTGGTGGAGGTCTGTTTTGATCCAAAGCAGGCGGCTGCCACGTCGCACCAGGCTGGCTTGGAGGTCGCGCTACCCGGCGGTGCGCACCTCACTATCACGACACCTCAGCAGGCCGCCCTGGCGGCGCAACTTCTCAAGGCTCTCACCCAATCTGCGTCATGCTGAGCTTCACCGGCAGTTTAAAAATCTTCATTGCGCTCGATCCCATCGACATGCGCGCGGGTGTCAATACGCTGAGCGCCCTGGTGGCCGAGCGTCTCCAGGAAACCGCGCAAAGCGGCGCGCTCTTTGTCTTCACGCACAAGCGCCGCCGCCTCATCAAGGTGCTCTACTGGGACGGCACGGGGATGTGGCTGATGATGAAGCGGCTGGAGCAGGGCACGTTCTGCTGGCCGCGTGCGGCAGAGGCAGGACAGATCAAACTGGAACTGGTGCCCGAAGCCTTTGCCATGCTCACCGACGGCATCGACATGCATGGCGCCAAACCACGCGGCTGGTATGAGCGGGTGCGTTGAGCAGAAGTTTTTTTTGCGTGCCACTGCAGGATGATGATAAAGACCCGGTGCGGTGGAGCGTTCAATGGCGCATCACTGCACCCCGATGATGTCTGACACCCCGCGCGAATCTCTGCTCTTGCAGGAACTCGCGACGCTGCGTGAAATCAATCAGGCGCTGCAAGCGCAGATCGCAGTGCTCACGGATGCCAACAAGGGACTCACGGCCCGCATTGAGCAGATCACGCAGGACAACGTGGTGCTGCGTTTGAAGGTTGATGCGATGGCGCGCAAGCTCTTTGGGCGGTCCTCCGAGAAGCTCGACCCTGCACAGTTGCAGATGGTGTTTGATGCGCTGCATGGTCCGCTGCAAGAGCAGGACGCAGCAAAAAAGCCCGCCGCCTCCGACTGCGTCCCAGACGCCTCGGAGGCTGAAGCCGCAGCAGCACCGCCGGTCGCAAGCAGCAAACGCAGGAAGCGCACGCTCGATGAACTCATCGCGGGGCTGCCGGTTACCGAAGTGATCATTGATCCGGAAGAGGTGAAGGCCGAGCCTGAAGCATGGAGCTGCATCGGCGCAGAGGAGACCAAGCTCATCGACTACACGCCGGGGCGCTTCCTGTGCCAGAAGCTGGTGCGCCGCAAATACGTGCGCACCGCAGCACGGCATCTGCCGCCAGTGACCGCACCGCTGCACACGCTGCAGGACCGCTGCATCGCCACGCCGCGACTGCTGGCGCACACGGCGGCCAATCACTTCGAGCTGCACCTGCCGTATTACCGCATCGCGCAGATGTATGCCCGGCAGGGAATGCCCATCGAGCGGCAGACGCTGGGCGGCTGGATGGGCATGGCGCATGCGGCCAGCGGACT
>CAINGK010000182.1 GCA_903848465.1 uncultured Verrucomicrobiota bacterium | reverse complement strand
CTCCCTCCTGCGCCTCGTCTCCGCCCTGCTCTGCGAGCAAAGCGATGAGTGGAGCACCGGCAAAATTTACCTCAACATGAACTCCGCTGAACCATCCCAAACCTGATCGCCACTTTTACAGAATAAAATTTGCGCCGCCTTGCTCTGGGACCACCAATTTACAGCTCACCTGCATTTTGATGGTTGAGACGGCTCCAGCCAGACGTAATTTCGTGCCATGAAGCACGCGCCTCCATTTCCCTTTCTCGCCGGACTCCTCGCAGCCTTGCTGCTGTCTGCTTCCATCCTACCTGCACAGCAGCCGCAGAATGTGGATGAGAAGGAACTGCGCGACTGGGCGGACCGTGGTGACGCGGATGCGCAGTTCGAGCTGGGCCTGCGCATGATCACCGGTGAAGGGGTGAAGAAAAACCTCGAAGCTGGCGTGAAGTCCGTGGAGAAGGCCGCCAAGCAAAAGCACCTGCGTGCGCAGCACGTCCTGGGCACGCTGTATGAAGACGGCGTTGGCGTGAAAAAGGATCTCGCCAAGGCGGCGGAGTGGTATCGTTCCTCCGCAGACCTCGGCTTTGCCCTGTCTCAGCACAGTCTGGCCGCCATGTATGAAGAAGGCAAGGGCGTGAAGAAAGACACGGTCAAGGCGACCGAGTGGTTCAAGAAAGCTGCCGATCAGGGGAGTCCGCCATCGCAGACCGCCTATGCTGCCAAGCTCGAACGCGGGGATGGTGTGGCCAAGAGCACGGCCAAGGCTGCCCTGTGGTACCTCAAGGCCGCGCAGAAGGACTTCGTCCCAGCCATGACGCGCCTCGCCAATCTCTACTACAGCGGCCAGGGCGTCCCGGTGGACTACCGCCGTGCCGGAGCCTGGTATCGCCGTGCGGCGCGCTCCGAAGATCCCTGGGCTTCCAACAATCTCGCCTGGTTCCTCTCCACCTGCCCGGAGGACAATCTGCACAATGGCGAGAGCGCTGTGCTGCTCGCCCGGCGTGCGCTCAAGCTCGTCGCAGAAGTCGTGCAGAGCGACGAGCAGCCCTATGAGATGATCGACACCATGGCCGCCGCGCTCGCCCGCAACGGTGAATTCAAAGAAGCCGAACTGTGGCAGAAGCGCTGCATCACCCTCTTCAACGAAGACAAAGACCTGCCGGAAGAGGATCGCAAAAAGCTCAAAGATGAGTTCGATACCCGGCTCAAACTCTACCAAAAGGCCACCCCCTTTGCCGAGCCTGACCCCAAAGGCGAGGAAGGTACCGAGCCGCTCATGGAGGACACCATTCTCCAGGATGAGGGGCTGCCTGAGACCAAACCGAAGAAAAACACGCCCAAAGGCGGTCGTGGTACGGTCGTCTGAGGCGGGTTTCCTGCGCTTGTTTCAGCTTCATTACCGCCGGGTTATCTCCACTTGAGGCGCAAGATTCGCATACATTACCGCAATATCTGCAAGACAAGCCCCTTGTTCCACGGTTAACACGCCCACTCTTTTCACCCGGCATCCTGCCACTCGTCTTTTCCCCATGTCCGCTGCTGTCGTCCGCTCTGCCGCTCTGCCACCGCCCATCCCCGGTCTGAACCGCCGTATTCGCCAGCCGAAGAAAAACATCCCGCAGACCAAGCAGGATCGTGATCAGATCCTGGGCTGGGTGCGCGCCTATGCCGAGGAGCAGAAACTGGTGCCTCCAGTGCCCTTGGCCGATCTGCAGGGGCATACGGATAAGATCGTTGCGATTCATGCCATCGACAAAATTCACCGTGACTACGTCGGGGTGCTGCTGGCCAATGAAACCTGGCGCGAGTCCCTCGCCACCGTGCCGTTTGAAAAGCGCCTGCTGCTGATGCCGAAGTGCCTCCGCGTCGAAAGCAAATGCCCGGCCCCCTTTGATGAATTCGGCCTGCTCTGCAAGCAGTGCGGCCTTTGCTCGATCCAGGATTTCCAAAACGAAGCTGAAAAGCTCGGCTACGCCGTGCTCGTGGCCGAAGGTAGCGCCATCGTCATGTCGCTCATTCAGACCGGCAAGATCGAGGCCATCGTGGGCATTTCCTGCCTCCCCGTGCTGGAGCGTACCTTCCCCTACATCGAAGCCGCCGCCATTCCCGCCGTCGCCGTGCCCTTGCTGCAGGACGACTGCATCGACACCCTGGTCGATATCGACTGGGTCTGGGATTACATCCACCTCACCAGCGACGACAAAACCCGCCGCCTCAATCTGAACGCGCTGCACGACGAGGTGAAGACTTGGTTCACCATCGAGTCGCTCAACGCCCTCATGGGCCCCTCCCGTGGCCACAGCGACGACATCGCCCGCGAATGGCTCGCGCGCGCTGGCAAACGCTGGCGTCCCTTCCTCACCGTCGCCGCCTATCAGGCCCTGCGCGAAGACCCCGAAGGCCCGATTTCCGACACGGTCAAGAAAGCCGCTATCGCCGTCGAAATCTTCCATAAAGCCTCGCTCGTTCATGACGACATCGAGGACGGCGACGCCGAACGCTACGGCGAAACCACCCTGCACACCGAGCACGGCATCCCCGTGGCTCTGAACATCGGCGACCTCCTCATCGGTGAAGGCTACCGCCTCCTCGCCGACAACGATGCCGCCGCGCACATCCGCAGCGCCGCCATCCTCGTGGCTGCTGAAGGCCAGCGGGAGCTTTGCATCGGCCAAGGTGCCGAACTCCTCTGGACACGGCATCCCGTGGCACTCAGCAGCACGCAGGTGCTTGAAATCTTCCGCAGCAAAACCGCCCCCGCCTTTGAAGTCGCCCTCAAGGTCGGTGCCGCCCTCGCCGGACAGCTCGATGAATGTGCTGACGTGCTCCACACCTACAGCGAAAATCTCGGCATCGCTTACCAGATCCGCGATGACCTCGACGATCTCGGCGAAGACTCCGCCGCTGGCAACGAATGGAACATGCGCCCCAGCATCGTCCTCTCCCTCCTGCGCGAGAAAGGCAAAGGCGAAGTCAAAGACCAGATGGAAGCCCTCTGGAACGGCGTCGCCAAAGTAAAGCCCGACAACGCCACCATCCGCGATTGGGCCCTCGACAGCGGCGCGCATGAGAAAGCCATGACCCTCCTCGAAAGCTACAAAGAAGCCGCCATCCGCTCCCTCCAGGAAGTCGAACTCCCCAACCTCAAAGGCCTCCTCCGCCGCGTCATCGGCAAGATCTTCAACGAACTGGAGATCAAAGGCTGGTGCCGCGAGTTTGAGCAGAAGAATCTCAATCCTGAATTGCGAGCGGAAGCTGCGAAGGCCGCCGAGCATCTGGTACCGAACCCCATGACTTAAGAGCCTCACGGGTCATCCTGTTTGATCGAGGACTGAGGATTGGCTGGCGATGAATCAATGAAATGTTTTGCAGCATCACTGAACTGGCTTTGGGTGGCGGGTGCTCTTTTGGGCGGCGTACCGCATGTACATTCACAGGAGGAAGCAGACGAAGTGAACCTCAAAGCAATCTTGAAAAAGACCGAAGAATTTTATCGCTCAGTCGGACTGGGAGTGGATGAATACCTCGTCTGGCTTCGCTCGGATGTCGGAAAAGCAGAGTTGACATTTCTTGCTGAACATTATCCCAAATTATCACAGTCTACTAAGAGACGTCTCTCGGAAGAGCTTGCCAGAACAGGCGCAGAATCATCTGCGCCATTTCTTTCCCGTGCATTATCAGACCCAGAAGTTGGCGAGGAGGTGATCAAATGGATTTCATTCACGTTTATGCCCGGACGCAATCTTGAACCGGAATTCTGCCGGCAGCTTGCTCCAGCAGTTCTGCCCTGGGTTGTCCCGCAGAAGGGCTTTCCGTCGGTAAAAGATGCAATGCAGGTTCTGGCAAGACTGTCACCAGCGCTTGCGATGAAGCATTTTTACAATGACGAGTTTTTCTCCCCGACTTCCGTCAGGGTTGAAGAGGCGCTTAAAGCTTTCAACGCTGCGGACATCCATCTGCCCAAAGAAAAAATCGACGAGTTGCTTAATGCCTGGGAAGCCAAAGCCGGGACAGAAGAAGAAACCGACCGCAGATTCCTTTATTGCTATGTCGAGGCGTTGCATGCGCTTGCGTTGGTTGACCCGGAACGTTCAGTAAAATTGACAGATGAGTTGCAGCGCAAAAGGCCGAACGAGGCTTGGCTTTTGTTGTATGTGATCGAAAAGGCCCATGGCTTGGAGCATTTGGTCGGGAGTCTCAGCCCGGCATTAGATGATCCTGCCTTGTTTGCGCCTTTGCCGCTGGAAGCAAAGCGCTATATTTCGGCGGTTGAGATTCTGGCAATTGCAGATGAAGGCATTGAGCAGGTCTTTACCACAAGTGCATATAACGAATGGAATTATGCGTTGCAGGCCTTTGAGGAAGCTGGCGATCAGGAGTATCCAAAGTTTCTGCGCGCCGTTGCTCAGCTCTTCGGGCCTGGCGGACCTCCTGCTGACTACGCTGAACGCCAGAAGGTCATTGAGTCCATGAACCCATCCTTCCGTGAGCAAATCGATGGGGTATATAATAAGTGGGCAGAAGGCCAGAAAGGCAAAACTTATGTGGATGCCCGCTACCTGATTGCCATGTATGCCGGGAAGCATGCCGACGTGCTTCGAAAATTAGTGAAGCCAGTCCTATAGACTTTGCACATCTGGCTGAGGTTGATGCAAACATGAAACAAGCATGTTCGTTAAAGCGCCCATGAAGTTGTTTCCGCTGCTCGCAGCTCTCGCCACCGCTTTCTCAATCCTCCACGCTGCCGACTCGCGGCCCAACGTTCTCTTCATCGCCATCGATGATCAAAACGACTGGATCGGCTGCATGGGCGGGCATCCGCAGGTGAAGACACCGGCGATTGATGCGTTGGCCAAGCGCGGCACGCTGTTCGCTAGCGCGCATTGTCAGGCACCTTTGTGCAATCCTTCGCGCAGTTCGCTGCTCACGGGACTGCGTCCGTCCAGCACCGGCATCTATGGTCTGGCGCCTGGCATTCGCGAAGTGGAGCAGACGAAGCGGCATGTGACGCTGCCGCAGACTTTCACGCAGGCGGGTTACTTCACCTTCAACAGTGGGAAGATCTACCACGATGGCTCGCTGCGTGGGAAAGATCAGAAGGTGGAGTTCAATGAATGGGGCAATCGCGGCCCCATGCCGAAGCCGAAGAAACCCATTGCCAATCTTCCCGGCCCGGACCGCCATCCCGCCATGGACTGGGGCGTCTTCCCCGAGAAGGACGAGGACAACGCCGACTGGAAGATCGCCGACTCCGCCATGGATGCGCTGAAGCGTGCGCCTGCGGACAAGCCCTTCTTCATCGCTGCGGGTTTCCGCCTGCCACATGTGCCGTGCTACGCCTCGCAGAAGTGGTTTGATCTTTACCCCGATGCTTCTCTCCAGATGCCGCCGGTCAAAGAAGATGACCGCGATGACTTGCCGAAGTTTGCCGATTTCCTGCACTGGAAGCTCCCCGAGCCGCGCCTCAGCACCCTGCGCAAATTCAACGAATGGCGGCCCCTGGTGCGCGCCTACCTCGCCTGCGTGAGTTTCATGGACAGCCAGGTGGGACGCCTCATGAGCCAGCTTGAAGCCACCGGTCGCTTGGACAACACCATCGTCGTCCTCTGGGGTGATCACGGCTGGCATCTCGGCGAAAAGCTCATGACTGGCAAAAACACCCTCTGGGAACGCAGCACGAAGGTGCCGCTCATCTTTGCGGGGCCGGGCATCAAAGCCGGGCAGGTGTGCCACAGCCCCGTCGAACTCCTCGACATCTTCCCCTCGCTTCTCGCGCTTGCCAAAATGCCCGCGCGCAGCGACCTCGAAGGCCACAGCCTCGTGCCCCAATTCCAAGATGCCAGCGCACCCCGCGAGTGGCCCGCCATCACCACCCACAATCAGGGCAACCACAGCATCCGCACCAACGACTGGCGCTACATCCGCTACGCCGACGGCAGCGAGGAACTCTACTTCGTGAAGAAGGACCCCAACGAGTGGACCAACCTCGCCAAAGATTCCCACTATGCTGGCACCAAGACCGAGCTAGCCAAGTGGCTGCCCAAGATCGACAAAGGCCCCGTGCCCGGCAGCAAGAGCCGCATCCTGACCTACGACGCTACCACGGGGGAGGCCATCTGGGAAGACAAGCCGATTGATAAAAGCGCTCCGCTGCCGGAACCGTAGGGCGTGTCTGTCTCTCCCCACAAGCTCCGCCTCACCCTGGGCCTCGGCTTTCTCGCCTTCATCATCGCTGGATCGCTGCTGCTGCTGGCGTGGCTGCGTCAGCGTGAGCGCGAGGAATCCAATCGCTTGTTTCAGGCGTTGGCACAGGCGGACGCCGAATTTGTGCGGCGCATGAATCTGCCACGCAGTGGCAAATTGGCGCATGATTTGGAACAACTGCTCGGCATGCAGATTGAGTTTCGCGATGCAGGCCAAGCACCGACCGACAGCGAGGATCGGCTGACCATCCGGCTGGATGAAAAGCACGACATGATCTTCACCCGCACGCCGGTCGTTTCATCCCTTTCGTTGCGCGATCCTGCCACACTAAATGCCTTCATCGCCTTCTGGCTCATCTCCGCCCTCGTGGGCTGGCTGCTGGTGCGCGAGCGCCTCAAGCGCGCGCAGTCGGAACGTCTTGCCATGCTGGGGCGGGTGGCGACGAGCCTCGCCCATGACATCAAGAACCCCCTCGCCTCCATTCAACTGCACGCGCAGTTGATGACGCCGCTGAATGAGGAAGACAGGCAGGCCGTCAGGCTCATCGAAAACGAATCGGCAGTGATCGCCGGGTTGGTGAATCAGTGGCTGCACCTCGCGAATTCGCTGCCACCCAAGCTCGTGAAACTGGAGCTGGGCGAGTGCATTCGGGGAGTTGCCAGGAACATGGAGGCGCAGGCCCAGCATGCCGGAGTGGTGGTCGAAATTGATCTGCCAGCTTCGATTTGGATACTGGGAGATTCACAGCGCCTCGCCCAAGCGGTGCGGAACCTCATGATCAATGCCATTCAGGCCATGCCTCGCGGCGGCAGGCTGTGCGTGAGCGGCCATTCTGGCACATCATGCTTTGAGCTGCGATTCGCTGACACCGGCCCCGGGTTCTCTGAACAGGCGCTGGCTCATGGCACCGAACTCTTCTTCACCGAGAAGGACGGCGGCATGGGCGTGGGCTTGAACATTGTCTCCAGCATCGTCACTGCGCATGGTGGTAGCATGAATTTGCAAAATGACCCCAAGGGCGGAGCGGTGATCATCGTGCTGCTCCCTTTTCTTTCCGCATGACTCCCACCATCCTCATCATCGAAGACGAATACGCTCTGGCCGCTGCCCTTGCGACGGTGGTGCGCCGTCTCGATGCCACCGCAGTCGTGGCGGCTTCGGGGCAGGGGGGCATCGACAAACTGGCGGCGCATACCTACGCGCTCATCATTCTCGATGTCGGTCTGCCGGACATGAGCGGGCTGAAAGTGCTGGAGAAAATCCAGGCGCTGCCTGCACCGCCCCCGGTGATGATCATCACTGCCCACGGCACGCTGGACACCGCCCTTGAGGCAAAGCGTCTCGGCGCGCGTGAGTATTTCCTCAAGCCGCTCAACCTGTCCGACCTGCAGCGTGCGATCCGCGAAGTTCTCGTGCCGGTGAAGAGCGAGCAGCGTGCTGAAACGACCATGATCGGCAACAGCGAGCCCATGCAGCGTGCCTTTGCTGTCATCGCCCAGGCCAGCGGCAACGACGCGCCCGTCCTGCTGCAAGGCCCGCCCGGCAGCGGCAAGAGCCTGGCCGCGCAGGTGATTCACCGCCACAGTGCCCGTGCTGCACAGCCGCTGGTCGTGTTTCGTGCCGATGAATGGCAGGAGGATCGTTCGGAAGCCGCGCTGGATGAGGCCATCGCCAAAGCAGGCGATGGCGCACTGTTTCTCGATGAAATCAGCGCGTGGTCGAAGCCGCTACAGGCGGCACTTATGCACCGCCTGAGCGCAGGTACGGTGAAGGCGCGCTTGTTCAGCGCAGCCAGCCAGGAGGCGGCACCGCACTTGCGGGAGGATTTGTTTTACGCGCTGGCGGTCCTCCAGGTGCTACAGCCGCCGCTGCGCGAACGCACGGCGGACATCCCGGCATTGGCGGCGTCTTTTTTGGGTGAGAAGGTGCTCTCCGCAGAGGCGCTGGCGGTGCTCAAAGACCACCCCTGGTCGGGCAACGTGCGTGAATTGAAAACGGCCATGGCGCACGCCGCCGCCGTGTGCAATGGCAGCACGATACTGCCCCATCATCTGCCCACGAGCATCGCGAAGCCGGAGGCGACCAGTCATCTCGAAGCGACGATGAAACGGTCCATCGCCGCTTGGCTGGATCAAAAGACGACGGGTGCCGATGAAACAATGCCGGCGTATGACCACCTGCTCGAAACGGTGGAAACCGCCATGCTGGAGTCTCTGCTCATGCGCTTCGAAGGCAAGCCCACGCGACTGGCCACCGCGATGAAAATGAACCGCGCCACCCTGCGCCGGAAACTGCGCGAGGAGTGAAGTCTGGGCTTGGCGTGTGGGAAGGCCACGCAATAGACCACGGCGGCTTGAGGACAAGCCGCCCTAGTGCGCTGTGAAGCGTCACGATCCTCCGGGGTGAGAGACCCCGGCCATCTGGAACCGTGTTCCGGGTGAGAACTTGAAGTAACTGCGTCGCCGTGAGGCGGGGTGGAGAGCAACG
>CAINGK010000181.1 GCA_903848465.1 uncultured Verrucomicrobiota bacterium | reverse complement strand
GTCACACCACGCGATACCACCTTCTCATTCTGCGCATCCTTCACCTCGCGCCCTTCCGCATGCAGTAGGCAACGATACGCCTCAGCCGCATTAGCGCTCTTCCAGCCATCCACCGGTTTGCCCAGCGCTTTGCACAAGCCGCGCTGGGCCCGACGACTGCCGCCGAGCGCTTCGGCGTAGCCGCACCAGCGGTAGTCCTTCGGATCTTTCACCAGCCCCGCGCGCACCGGATTGAGATCAATGTAAGCCGCCATCGTGATCAGCGGCTCGCCTTTGCCTTCCACCAGCACACTCTTGAAGCGATCCATCCACAACGTGCCACGCCTTCCGTGCCGTTTGTTGAACCAGCGGCTGAAGCGTTCCTTCACCTCTTTGACGAACAACGACAAATCGCAAAAGCGCCTCTTGAGCGCATCCAGTCGCTGCTCTGCCAGCACCGCCATACCGCGCGCTCGTAGGTCGGCCAGCTCCTCACGCAGCAACCCCACATAAGCACGACTGTAAAGAATACCCAGATGCTCCAACAACTTCGCCTCACCATCCGCCCCCGCAAACCGCTGCAACCACGTCTGCCGATGCGGCACCTCAGCCAGCAAATGGAAATGATTACTCATCAAACAATAAGTCACCACCTTGATACCCGAAAACTCCGCCATCCGCCAAATCACCCGCCTCAGCGCCTCCTTCTCCACCTCATCAAAGAACACCTCCCCCCCGCAGGTGCGCGACATCACATGGTAACAATAAGACTCCAGCGGCCCCCTCCCCAGAATACGATGCCGCCCCCCCGACCACGACCGCGCGCCAGGATAAAGCCCAGTTTTCGCATTCACACCCACAAGCTGCTCTTCGAGCGGGAGCGCCTGTGGATCAGAGGATTGAGCCGGTTTCATGGAGGCGGAAAATGGGTGAAAAATTCGCTGGCGCAACAACTAAATGCCTGGCGTATTTCTCCCTGCTGGTGGGAATGCCCGGCAGCGCGCAAACCTACCGAGTGGGATTGCGGGAGACAACCATCGCTTCTGGGGTCTTCACCGGCGGTTATCAGAGCGCCATCGTGGCAACCTCCGGCGGAGGCGACACCTCAGGCGGAGGAGCCACCGGATCAGGTGCCACAAACACTGGAGGCACAACAGGTGGTGATGGCAGCACTGGGGGGGGGAAATACAGCCGGAGGAGCAGGTGGTAGCGGTGCTGCTGGTGGCAACAACAACAATAATGGTGGTGGTGCCGCGACCGTGGCCACCGTCTCCCCGGATCCCTACGCAGGCATGTTGCAGGTCGAGCAATCCAACGGCGGCGAGTACCACCGCTATTCACTTTCCGTGGGAGTGTCCAAGGAACTGAAGGAGCACTTCCAGATGGCCTTCAATGATGAAACCTTCAAGATCATGGCGGACGACGACTATGGTGTCGTCCTGGAAGATCCTCAGCAGCCGGGGGTGCCCTTCACGCCCGGATTCACCCCTTCACAGAAATGGGGAGAAGACGGCCCGCCAGGAGAGGCCGACGCCGAACATAAGAAGCGCATGAAAGAGCTGGAGGATGTTGGCTTTGCCAAAGGCTTTGCTTTGGGGTTGGGTTACGGCGGGTATGACATGGTCAAGAGCACCGGCGAGCTGATCGTCGGTACGGCCAAGTTTGTGGGGCGTGCCCACCTCCAGGTGGGGCTGCGTTTCAAGTGGGCGTTCAACTGGGCCACCGGACAGGACAACACCCAGACCAACGAGTGGCTCACCGAGGTGGACAATGCGCAGGGAGCAGTCATCGATCAAGGGCTGGCCGTGGGCAAGTTCCTCGGTTCATTGCTCGTGGATACGGCGGCCATATTTCCAAAGATTCAGGTGGGACTGCTCACAGGCGATGTGGAACTGCTCAAGACTGCGCTTCATGGCAGCGAGACACATCAGAAGATATTCATGATGGCGGCAGAGGTGTTGACCCAGACATCCAAGGACTTGGGCGGCACGCCTGGTCAGCAGGGATACGTGGTTGGCAAGATCGTTTTTGAGGTGGCGAGCTTTCTTCTGCCCTACACCAAGGCAGGAAAGCTCATGCAGGCAACCAAAGGTAAGTTGCTGGAAAGACTCATTGGCAAGAGTAATGTTCTAACAGATGGTGCAAGCGCTGTCGCAACGAGAAAAAAGGCAGTGTGCGAAGGGCCTTTTGGGTGCTTTTTAGCCGGTGAAAAAGTGGTGACTCAGTCCCAAACGGGCTTCACCAATATCGAGGACATTCATCGAGGCGATATTGTGTGGTCTCGGGATGAGGATGATCCAACCCAGAGCGGCTGGCGGCAGGTTACCGCAGTACAGGTGACGCACCCACTGGAGCTTTACCACCTGACCTACGAAGTGCGTGATCACCCCCGAAACAGCTCACCCAAAGGAAGTCAATCCCTCCCAAGTTACGCCCATGTCTCAGGGATCGAGACGCTAAAAGTCACTGGCGAACATCCATTTTGGGTCGAACGTGGCGAGTCGGGGGCTTTCGTCTCGGTGAAAGACTTGCGGTGCAATGATGTCTTTGCATGCGCAGACGGTGGCAGCGCGGTCGTGACCCATCTACGGGTGGAGCATGCACCGAAAGGCCAGACATTTACGACCTACAATTTCACGGTGGAAGAATTCCACACTTACTTTGTTGGGAGTTCAGGCATCTGGGTTCACAATGCCTATCCGAAAGTTCCCATCAAACAGCAGGTGGCAACGCTGACAGATGATTTAGCGGAGCTGGCTGGCAAGCACATCGACGACCTGGGCAAAGATCGCTTCCCCCTCTTGGCTAAACAACGTGATGCTTACCTGAAAAGCGGTGGCAAGATTTCAGATCCAGCGTGGATGGATCACGGAAAGATAAACAGCGACAAAATTCTCGACGATTTTGTAAACAAAGTCATCACTGATGTGGATGATGTGCCTTCATTCAAAAAATGGGACACCGAATTCTACATGAGACCAGAAGGTTTTCGATATGGCAAAGACACACCTCCTAAAGGAATGCTTAAGCGAGGCGATAAACAATTACATCATATCGGCCCACAAAAATTGACTGAAATACTCAAAGATAAAGGGTTCCTGCCATTGGATTTTGATCCTCATTCAGTTCCTGGTATGATCATGGAAACAGTCGATCACCAAACAATGAATAAAACCGGCGCTTCGCTAGATTGGGTGGGTAAACGCTGAAGGGATTTTGATGTTGAGGTCTCCAGCCATCCAATAGCAGATAGCTTTGAGGTTATTGAAGTTGCGGAAGCCACGGGCACGGCGGCGGGCGGTTTGGATGATGCTGT
>CAINGK010000180.1 GCA_903848465.1 uncultured Verrucomicrobiota bacterium | reverse complement strand
TCCCTCAACCAATACCCGGCGTCGTATCTCGTTCCATTGCTCCATATTCGTGAACATCCTCCTGGTTAAACCAGAGGTGCTGCACTTTTAAACCACCACGCCACCCGGCGCACCCGCCGCACTTTTTAACCGCGTTTTATACGGCTTTGAAGTGGCCGAAAGCCGCACCTCCTTCCTCCACGAAAAAGGCATCATCATGCCCACCCACTTCAAGTTCGAGCCCTACGTGAAGTACAAGAAAGTAAAAAGCCGCTAAAGCGCACGGTTCGATGTTCGATGTTCGATGTTCGATGTTCGATGTTCGCTGTTCGCTGTTCATTGTTCATCGTTCTGAACCCGCCCCTTCCCGCGTAAGTACCCGCAGCAATGCCACGGGTGATCATGCACATGGACATGGATGCGTTCTTCGCATCCGTCGAGCAGCGGGACAATCCCGCCTACCGTGGCAAGCCCCTCATCGTCGGCTCGCCGCCAGACCAGCGTGGCGTCGTGTGTGCGGCCAGCTATGAAGCCCGCAAGTTCCAGGTGCGCTCCGCCATGCCCTCACGCACTGCCGCACGGCTCTGCCCTGAGGGCATCTTCGTGCGCCCCCGCATGGAGGCCTACCGCGCGGAATCCGCCCGCATCATGACCATCCTCCACGAGTTCACCCCGCTCATCGAGCGCGTCTCCGTGGACGAAGCCTACCTCGATGTCAGCGCGCATTTTGCCACCATCGACGATGCAGACACCGCCATCGCAGCCGCACGCCCCATGGCCGCAGAGATCAAGCGCCGCATCCAGCACGAATGCCAGCTCACCGCCAGCGTCGGCATCAGCTCCAACAAGTTCCTCGCCAAACTCGCCAGCGACTTCGAAAAGCCCGACGGCCTCACCGCCATCAAAGACAGCGACAAAGTCGCCTTCCTGCGCCCCCTCCCCGTCAGCGCCATCCATGGCGTCGGCCCCGTCACTGCCCAGGGCCTCCAGGCCCTCGGCCTCATGACCATTGGCGATCTCCAAGACACCGCCAAGCCCCTCGAAGAAGTCGCCGGATCATTCGCCACCCGCCTGCGCGAGCGCGCCTTCGGCAACGACGACCGCCCCATCGACATCAGCGACGAACGCAAAAGCATCAGCGCCGAAAACACCTTCCTCAACGACACCGACTCCCGCCCCGTCCTCCGCGCCGCCCTCAAGGAAATGGCCCTCGATGTCTCCCAAACCCTCGCCAAGCACGGCCTCGGTGCCCTCACCATCCAGGTCAAAGTCCGCTACAGCGACTTCACCACCCTCACCCGCCAGCTCCGCGTCGAAGAGCCCGTCACCTCAGACCGCGACATCTACCGCCTCGCCTGCTTTCTCCTCGCCCGCCACCGCCTCGTCACCGCCCCCCTCCGCCTCATCGGCATCGGCCTCTCCACCCTCATGGACCCGCATCAGAAGCAGCTCAAACTGCCCATCTAATGCTGCATAGACCGCTCCCCCCCTATGCCCCATCTCCACCCTTCGTCCTTCGTCATCCCTCATCACGGCGCCGCGCGCTGAATCCGCGCAGGCACATCATTGATGCTATACCCGGCATCCCGCAGCGCGTCCCACACCTTCACCAGCACGCCCAGTGCGGAGGTCGTGTCCGCCTGCAGTTCCAGCTTCAGCCCCGGCTGCGCTGCCTTCAGGCTGTTAATCGCCGCCGCCAGTTCCTCCAGCTCCACCGCCTTTCCATCCAGAAAGATCTTCTGATGCTCGTCGATGCTGATCGCCACGCGCGTCTCCGGTGCCGTCGCGGTCCCCCCGAGCGATTTCGACTCCGGCAGCGTGATCTTCATCTGCTTCTTCTCGTCCTTTCGAAACGTCGTCGTCGCGACAAAGAAGATCAGCAAGATCACCATGATGTCGATGAGCGACACAATGGGAATCATCGGAACCGGGCGGCGTTTGGGGCGCAAATTCATGGCAGGAAGTGCTAAATCAGCGTGCGATCAGGCGTTCGGGCGCTGCACTTCAAAGTGCTGGTAGAAATGCTGAATCGTCTCCTGCATGATCGACTCCACCCGCACCGCCAGCGCGTCCAGTCGGCGCGTGAAATACGTGTGCGCCAGCACCGAAGGTACCGCCACAAACAGACCCGCGATCGTGCAGCGCAGCGCCACGCCGATCTCATGCGCCACCACCGATGTGTCCGGGCTATCCCCCGTGCCAAAGGCCGAGAACATGCCCACCAGGCCCGCCGTCGTGCCCAGCAGCCCCAGCAGCGGAGCCACCGTCACCATCACCTCCAGCACCGGGATGCCGCTCTCCAGCCGGTGAATCTCCTCGCGCGCCTTGATCGCGCAGGCGTCATGGCACTCCTGCTTGCTCGTGAATGCACCGCTAATCGCCATGCTGCCCAGCCGCGAAAGCATGGAGCCGTCATGCGAAAGAAACTCCTGCAACGGCCGGATGTCCCCCTTCAGCGCATAGCTCGGGATGGAGCGCAGTTGGCTCACCACCGCGCTCGGCATGATCACCTGCGCACGCAGTTGCAGCCACGCCAAGATCGACGCGCCGATGGCGCACATCGAGCACAGCACCAGCAGCGCCATGACGAAGCCCCCCGTGGCCAAGAATTCATAGACCAGTTGCAGCCCCGAGGGCGCGGTCTTTTCAGGAACAGCAGCCGCTGCAGCCGTAGCAGCAGCGAGCATGGGTGTGGCAGAGGCGGTGGCGAGGAGTTCAGTAAATAAGGACATTGTATTCAACTTTCAGGCGCTCCTGATCATTCATCGGGAGAGTAGGTATCACGTCCGCAGGCATGGGCGGTATTTCCGCGTCTTTGATTGCCTGCAGGGTAAATTCGGTGAGGACGGGGTTGGACTCCTTGGAGCTGACGACCTGAAGGCTCTCCACTTTGCCCTTGCGGTTGACGTAGAAAACGACTCTCAGGCTCCCGTAGGTCACGCCATCCCGGCGCAGCAGGCGGTAGATGTGCCACTTCTTTTCCACCTGCCCCGTGACCTGCCGGATGTAGCGCCCCTTCGGCGTCTCCTCAGCATCCACGGAGGCCTCCGCGCCACGGTTCGAAATCGTCCCCTTCACCTGCGACTGGCGCGTGAAGGGCGTGAAAGCGTCTGGGTCCTGGTTCCGCGTCGTCCGCGTCACCGGTTCATCATCCATCACCGGTAGCGCCTTGGGGATGGGCTTCTCCTGGGGCGTCGGCGGCGGCATGTCCTGTGCGGTCTCCGCTTTGGGCGGGGTCGGCTCGGTCTTCGGTGGGGTCTCCGTCTTCGGTGGCGAGTCGGGGGCCTTCTCCATCGGCTCGGCTTTCTTCACCTCCAGCGGCAGGCGGTTTTTGTCCACCTGCGCCAGCGCCTTGTCCGCCTCCTCCATCATCTTGGTCAGCGGCGTCTTGTCAGGCTCCACCTTGGCCATTTTTTGCGTCTGCGGCTCCGCCTCTGAAGGCTCCGGCGGCTTCGGTGCCGACTCGCTCGGCGGCTTGGGCGGCGGCGGTGGTGTGGCATCCTTCGGCTTCAGGATGGATGGCGGCACCACCGGGGAGGGCGGTGTCGGCGGCTGCGGGGCCAGCATCGCCACAGCGGGCGGCTGCGTCTTCGGCCGCGCATCGTCCTTCAAGTCCCCATTGTGAAAATCCCGGTTTGCCAGCTCGCGCGTGGGGATTTTCAGCCCGTCCATGCTCGGCATCGGCTCCGTCGCATCGGGAGACGGCGCCTTCGTCGTAGCTGCAAGCGTGTTCCGATCCGCGATGAACGCCGGATTCTTCGGAGCCGTGTCCGACGCCTGATTCTGCGACGTGCGGATGTACACCTCCGGCTTCGGCGGTTGCGGTGGGGGCGGCGGAGTCAGGAACTGCTCTGGAAACAGCAGCACCTCCTCCTTTTCCTTCTCCTTTGGCGGCTTGTGCGCCTCCAGCCACAGCTTCTGCGCCGCATCGCTCGCAAACATCCACGCCAGCAGCAGCAACAAAAGCGCATGCACCACCACCGTGCCGGTGATGGCAATGCGCAGATTGCTGCTGCGTCGGTCGTCGATGTAGGGAAGGTCAGTCACAAAGCGGGCGGTCAAAGAAGCCCCCTCCTTTACAGTGCCCTCCAAGCCCACAGAATCAAATGCTGATTAAGTAGGCACTCACCCCATTGAATGGGAGGTGCCAACCGGAGTAAATGGACAGTGACAAGGGACCCAGCCTCCAAAAAGCATGCGCTTTTCTTTCCTGCTGGCCCTCGCACAAACTGCCCCCTCCCACGCCGCCACCCTCACACCTCAGCCTTCATCACCTTCCACCCCAGTCCGCCGTGACTTCCAAGGCATATAAGGGAAATCCCAATGCCAAAATAAGGACACGCATTGGGAGGAGTTGGTGCAAGGTGCAGTAACTAACCACATGAAATCCTCCGCCGCCCCTCTCGTCATGAAGCGCTCCCCTTACCTGGGCGATCTCCATCCCAAGTCCCCCCAGTGGTACGCCATTGATGTCCGCCTGCTCGACAGCGCCGACATCGAAGGAAAAATCATCTACGCAGGCCCCCAGCGCGCTCATGTGGTCGAAACCTTCGTCATTCGACCCACGTCCTAAGCCGCGCCCCGATTCCGTCCTATTCCCTTGCCCCCACATTCCATTGCAAAAAAAAGGGCCTCCAGTCTCCCGGAAGCCCCTCTTTTAACTCTTCAGGCGATCACTTCACCACCGCCTTAAACGCGATCGGGATGATCAGAATCGCCAGGATGTTCACCACCTTGATCATCGGGTTCACCGCAGGACCGGCAGTGTCCTTGTAGGGATCACCCACCGTATCTCCCGTGACTGCCGCCTGATGCGCAAAGCTGCCTTTGCCGCCGTGGTTGCCTTCTTCGATGAACTTCTTCGCATTGTCCCACGCGCCACCGGCGCTCGTCATGGAAATGCCCACAAACAGACCCGTCACGATGGTGCCGATCAGCACCCCGCCCAGCGCTTCCATGCCCAGGAACGACACCGCGATCACAAAGATCAGCGGCAGCAGCGCCGGCACGATCATCTGGCCCAGCGCCGCCTTCGTCACGATGTCCACGCACTGCGCATAGTCGGGGATGTCTGACCCAGTGAGGATGCCCGGCTTGGCCGTGATCTGACGGCGCACTTCCAGCACCACCGCACCTGCGGCGCTGCCCACGGCGCTCATGCAGAAGGAGGTGAAGAGGAACGGCAGCAACCCGCCGATGAACATGCCGATCACCACGCGGTGATCCATCAAATCAAAGGCCACCTTGTGCCCCACGAAGTCCTGCAAATCTTCCACATACGAGCCAAACAGCACCATCGCCGCCAAGCCCGCGCTCGCAATCGCATAGCCCTTAGTCACCGCCTTCATCGTGTTGCCCACGGCATCCAGTTCGTCCGTGATCTTGCGCACGCTCTCCGGCAGACCCGCCATCACCGCAATGCCACCCGCGTTGTCCGTGATCGGTCCAAACGCATCCAAAGAAATCACAATGCCCGACAGCGACAGCATGGACACCACCGCAATCGCGATGCCGTACAAGCCCGCCAGATCGTAGCAGCCCCAGATCGACGCCGCGATGGCCAGCACTGGCAGCAGCGTCGCCTGATTCCCGATGCTGATGCCCGCGATGATGTTCGTCGCCGGGCCGGTTTCGGAGGCCTTCGCAATCAGCCGCACCGGCTTGTGGTGCGTGCTCGTGTAGTAGTTCGTGATCCACACCACCAGCAGCGTCATCACCAGACCCACCGCCGCGCAGTAAAACAGGTTCACATTCGACACCGCCAGCTCACCGATCTTGAGCCCCGCCGGGAAGATCGACTGCGTCGCCCACCAGAACAAACCAGAAGCCACCACACCCGACACCGCCACCCCGCACACCAGCGACGCCGTCGCCTCCTGCTTGATGAAATTCACCCAGCCGATGCCGATGAGGGACGCAATGATCGCCAGGCCGCAGAGCACAAACGGATACACCACTGCCGCCTCCGTGCCCACCGTCAGGTGGCCCACCAGCACGCCGCCGATCAAGCTCACCGCATACGTTTCGAAAACGTCCGCCGCCATGCCTGCGCAGTCGCCCACGTTGTCGCCCACGTTATCCGCGATGGTCGCCGGATTGCGCGGATCATCCTCATTCAGATTCTGCTCGTTCTTGCCCACCAAGTCCGCGCCCACGTCCGCCGCCTTGGTATAAATACCGCCGCCCAGTCGCGCAAACACACTGATCAGCGAGCTGCCCAGCGCCAGCCCCACCAGCGAATCAATCGCATGCTTCGCGTGATCCACCGACCCGCGCACAATCAAATAAAACACACCCACCGAGAGCAGGCCCAGCGCCACCACCAGAAGGCCCGTCACCGCGCCGCCATTGAAAGCCACCTTCAGCGCCGAATGACTGCTCACCGAAGCCGCCTGCGCCGTGCGCACATTCGCCCGCACCGCGATCATCATGCCGATGTAGCCAGCGGCCAGGGAGCACACTGCGCCCACCACAAAGCCCGTCGCCGTCAGCCCGCCGCGCAGCCACCAGACCAACGCAAAAACCACCACTGCGATCAGACTCACCGCCATCACCTGCCGGTTCAGGTATGCCTTCGCCCCCTGCTGAATGGCACCTGCAATCGCCGCCATCTTCTCATTCCCCGCATCCGCCCCCACCACCTTCTTGATCAGGATGAAAGCAAACACCAGCCCCACAACAGCGAGGGCGATGGCGAGAGTGATGCCGTTTTGCAAAAGGAAGGATGGAGGCATGGTTTTAGAGGAGAGGTCGGGTGGTTGGTCCGGGGCGGGTAAAGCCGCATACTTTAGCAAGTCGCAAATTCGTGGCAAGAACTTGCTCACAGTTTTCTGCCCCCTGACATTTCCCCAGCCTGCCCACCCCCAGCCCTCTTCCTAGAACAGACCCACAGCCCACCGCGACCTCAAAGCCGCCCATCGCTCATCAGGCCACCCAGCGCCGCCTGCGCGGAACCCAATTTTCAATTCTCAGTTTTCAGTTCCCAGTTTTCAGTCAAGCCGCCCCCCCCCAGCGCCGTTCTGCGCGTCTTTGGAAGCCCTGGCCAACAGGGAAGCCCGTCCGGCTCTGAGTGCGTAGTTCGGGCTTCAGCCCGTCTGGTCGCTCAATCACGCTTCGCTATCCAAGGCATACCTCGACGCGCCAAACAGCTACCGCGCGCCCGCTAAACGCTGCCACACAACCCAAAAATGTGGCTTAATTTGTTAGCTACTTTTAACCAGCGTCTCTCCCGTGATCCTAGCTGGTCTCCAAAATCAGGTTTTAGTTTCCAATTGAAATAATGCATGATCATTCTGCTTCGGCACCTTCCACAAGCCAGCCAAGTTGCTCCGCCACATTCAATATACGTGCCTTAGTGGAATCCTTCGTTCGTGCGCTTGTGGAATTTTCAACAAGGAATTCGTAGTAGTCTCCTTCTTTCCAATCCCCGAAACCCGCTATGCTCGTATTTATGAATTCGACCACAGAAACGAAAGCCAGATGAACTCCGCGTGCCGATGCGGCAATGGTTGCATTAGCCCGAATTGAGTTAGATAACGAGGCACGAGGACCGAATATAAATAAAAGGGCTGTAAAGCCTGCGTTGACGACCTTAGTTACAGCGTGCTCAACATCATCTTGAGAAAAGACTTTATCCTTCACTTCGCAAGCCATCACGAGAGCTTTATTGTGATAAACGTCAATGTCCGAAACCTCTCTTGAGGATGCGCCAGATTGATTTACCGGATGAACACGAACCTCGTAATCCTTGTCAGCTTTGCAACAAAGTTGGCATTGCAGTAGGCTACCTATGGTTAGCGCGCAGGCTTCGCCATCCATGGACTCCTTTACAAATTCCAATGCAAACTTGAGAACCTCAATACGCCCTTTGCTAGAGATGATTTTCTTCTCTGCCGCCTCGGCCGCCGTCGCTGCTCGTTGAAGTACGTAAAAAAGAGCGTCGGTTAGCGCCTGTAAGGCTTCTTTACCGTTGATTTTAGGGATATTGTCGCAAAGAAGATTGAGCAGTTGTTGATCGCCACCGCCACGCACGGCATTATCTTTGTCAAGATGTGTAGTTCGCGCAGGTTTATTTAAAAATGGTTCATTTGACGCACCAAGTCCGCCTTGAAGCTTCTTTCGCTCGAAAGGGACCAAGACACTATGGCAGAGACTCCGGGCGTCGAATGCGCCTTTCAATTTAGCACCTGCTTGTAATGAAAGTCCGTTGGCACGCGGGTTCGTCGCTTTCGCTAAAAGGGCGGTTGTGAGAATATATCTAAAGGTCAAGTGGCTGCCCAAAATGACGGTTTCCAGCAGCTTCTGGTGCGGAGATGAAGGTTTATACCCAGTCTTGCTGGCGGCATTAAATGCCTTCTCCAAGAGATTGCAGGCGGTTGCATGATCAATATTTAGGCGCTTCGCTAGATTGGGTGGGTAAACGCTGAAGGGATTTTGATGTTGAGGTCTCCAGCCATCCAATAGCAGATAGCTTTGAGGTTATTGAAGTTGCGGAAGCCACGGGCACGGCGGCGGGCGGTTTGGATGATGCTG
>CAINGK010000179.1 GCA_903848465.1 uncultured Verrucomicrobiota bacterium | reverse complement strand
TGACCAACCAGCAGATCGACGAGATCATGCCTGATGCATGGGCCAAGGCCAAAGCTGGAAGCGCTGGCCACCGGTCATCGCACCGACGTGTGACCGCTCTAAGTCAAGCTGCGGCTTGAGGTGTTTACTGTGCCGGTTACAACTTAACGACATTGAATGACGAATGACGAAACCAGAATGAGGAAGACCCAAGATGTCTTGGCCAGTTCCGGATTCATTCGACATTCGTCATTCGACATTCGTCATTACTCCCGCTTCACTTCGGCACCTGAATCAACCCCGCCCCCACGGCTGTGGCAGGGGCTTGCAGGGGTTCGGCAGTGCGCGTGAGCATGGGGATGATATTGGGCACGTAGTAGCCACGCCCCAGGAGGTAGGCCACAACGCCACTGGTGATGGCTGTGGCCTGTGAGGTGCCACTGCCGATGACGAGTTTGTCATCTGAATAAGCAGAGACGATGCCGACGCCGGGAGCCACCAGGGTGAGTCCTGTGCCTGAATTTGAGAACGACGCCTGCGTGCCGTTGGCATCGACGGCACCCACACTGAGCACACCGGGAATGCCGGCGGGCATGGAGAGGGTGGTCTGCTGCTCATTGCCAGCCGCCGCGACAACGACGACATTGTGGCTCTGCGCGTACTGCACGGCAGCGTCGAGTACGGGGGAGTCGCCGGTGGCACCCAGGCTGATGTTGATGACGCGGGCACCGAGATCCGTGGCCTTGATGATGCCGCTGGAAACCAGGGCGGTGTTGCTGTCGCCATTGGTGTCGGCCACGCGAATATCGAGCAGTTTGGCAGCCGGCGAAACGCCACTGACGTTCGGGTCAGTGCCCGCGATGAGGGAGGCCATGGCGGTGCCGTGACCGTTGAAGGCGCTGCCGTCGTTGAGGAGGTCGTAATGGGTGATCTGCGTATTCGCGAGCGACGGATGGTTGGTGATACCAGAATCTATGACGGCCACGGTGACACCCTGGCCCCAGGCTGAATGATCGCCGTTGATGCCGATGGCCGCGAGTCCCTGGCTGCGAAACGGCACGCTCCCGCCCGCATTAGCGGTGTCGGTTTGCGGGGCAGGGGGGGGCAGACTGGGAATGCGCGTGATGAGATTTGGCCCGATGTAGGCGTAGTCTTCGGCATGCGCATTGAGATCACCTTCAAGCGCATTGGTAGTGCGGAAGCGCACGCGGGCGGTGCGGAGCTTGGCATCGTAGCCGATCACTTCGAGTCCGAGGGCGGCGGCACGATTCCGAAATGCGGCAAGCGCTTCGGCTGTGCGGAAGGTGAGTAGCGCCTCGTTGCGCACGGAGCCTGGCACATTGAGCATGGCGATGGTGGGCGAGGCCGCTGGTGCGGCGGGTGGTGCGGCGGCAACTACGCGGGGTTTTTGCGGCATGGCCGTTGGCACCACAGGTTTAGCAGCATGCAGGCTGGGCTTTGCCTTGGGCACGTCCGCTTTGAAAGCAGACGCTTCACGCGATTCCCAAACGAGCCACAGCACCGAACCCGCCATGAGCAGTACGGCAAGGGTGAAAAAGATGGCAGGCAGACGGTTGGGACGCATGACGTAGTCGAAACCTCGCACATTGTCGCGCTGGCGCGAGTCCTGCTTTTAGTCTGTTTCTTCTACTCCAGCCTTGTCGCGGTGCAACGCGCTGCCTAACCTTGCCGCCATGTCGCAAACCAAAGAAGCCTGGGGATCACGTCTGGGGGTTATCATGGCCGTCGCGGGCAGCGCGGTGGGCCTGGGCAATTTCCTTCGCTTTCCCGGTCTTGCCGCTCAGTACGGCGGCGGGGCCTTCATGCTCGCCTATGCGATTTCGTTTTTGATCATCGGCCTGCCCATTGGCTGGGCGGAATGGGCGATGGGGCGTTATGCGGGGAGCAGGGGCTATAATTCATGTCCGGGGGCGTTTGCCACGATCATTCAAAAGCCCTGGGCCAAGTATGCAGGAGTCGTTGGCGTGGTTATTCCGGTGGTGATCTATCTGTATTACGTGGTGATCGAGGGCTGGTGCCTGGGCTACGCCGTGAACTTTTGGACAGGACGCCTGCACTTGCAGGACGCACAAGGCACTGTGGCGTATTACAATGCCTTCACCGGCGCTGCGGGCGATGCCGCAGCGCTGGAGTTCAGCATGGACAAGACGCTGCCGTGGCTGCTGCTGGTGTTTGTCTTCAATTTCTGGCTGATCTATCGCGGACTCTCCGGCGGCATCGAAAAGATGTGCAACATCGGGCTGCCTTTGCTCATCGTGCTGGCCATGGTGGTGCTGGTGCGTGTGCTGACCCTGGGCGCACCCGATCCCACCAGACCGCATGACAACGTACAAAATGGACTCGGCTACATGTGGAATCCCAGCAAAGTATTGGTCGTGGAACCGACGCCGGGTGCTGAGTATAAATCACGCGAGGTCGTGGGCGCGCAGGCCATTGCCGAGGCAGAAACCGAAGTCGCAACAAGCCACGGCGCGCTGGTGATGAAAACGATTTCGCCTTGGCGGCAGTTGGCAAATCCCAGCCTGTGGCTGGCGGCAGCCGGACAGATTTTCTTCAGCCTCGCGGTGGGCTTTGGCATCATCATTGTGTACGCCAGCTACATGCGCCCCAAGGACGATGTGGTGCTCAGCGGCCTCACGGCCAGCAGCGCCAATGAGTTTTGCGAAGTGGCGCTGGGCGGACTCATCACCGTGCCAGCGGCGGTGGCATTCCTTGGAGTCGCGGGCATGGCGGGGCAGGCGGGTGTGGGGCTGGGCTTCAAGGTGCTACCGCTGGTCTTTGCCAGGATGCCTGCGGGGCCCTTTTTTGGCGGCGCGTTTTTCTTCATGCTGTTTCTTGCCGCCATCACCAGTTCCATCTCGATGCTTCAGCCGGGCATCGCTTTCCTTGAGGAGGCACTTGGGGTAGGCCGCCGCGTGTCGGTGGCGCTGCTGGGACTGCTGACGACGTTTGGCACGGGTTTTGTGGCTTACTTCACCCAGGATTTAAAGGCGCTCGACACCCTGGACTTTTGGGGCGGTACCTTCCTCATCTTCATGTTGGCCACGTTTCAGATCATCGTGTTTGGCTGGGTGTGGGGCATTGACCGTGGCTTTGAGGAACTGAACCACGGTGCCGCCTTTCCAGTACCGCGCTTGTTTCGGCCGATCATCCGCTGGGTCTGTCCGGCGTTTTTGCTCATGATCTTCGTGCTGTGGCTGCTGAAGGAAGTGCTGGGCTTTGATCTCGCCACGTTCCAAGCGGGAGCGGTGTCCTCGTACGTAACCGATTTGTTCGGCGAGAAAGCGAAGCTGCCCGCGCAGCTCAGCATTGCCATGATCTGCGCCATGCTGCTTTTCTTTGTGCTCATCTCCGCACGCTCCAAGGCCTTCAAACGTGCTGAGCAGGGCCTGGACAAGCACCCAACGACACCACCTCTATGACTACCTCAGGCCTCATTGTCATGCTGCTTTCCGTCGGCACCGTCACGGTCTTGTTTGGCTGGTGCGTTTACAAAGTGCTCAGCACGCCGCACGAAACGGAGAAAGTCCACGGCGTGGAATTTCACACGCCAGACATCGACGCGGACAGCGATTAACCCGGCCATTCAATGCCGGATGCAGAACTGTAGAGGTGCGCTGGACATGGCTGTAAGGCGTCTGAATTTTCTGTCATTTTTTAATCTCTGACAGTGTTGCATTTGCAAGTAGGAGCAGCGAATCGCAGATCACCGGCGCGCATTCTGCTCGACCACCGCCCATTCGCTCTCCAAGTTCCGTCCTCCTCGATATGCCCACTGCCACCCGCGACATCTTTCTCGGCACCGATTCTGGTGCGACCACTTCCAAAACCGGCGGCGTCTTCGCCAACGGCGAACCCGTCTCCCGCCAACTCCGCCAAAGCTCGACCAACTCCCAAAACGGCACCGCCGCCGTCGTGGCTGGCTGGGTCGAAGGCGCAGAAGGTTTCCTCAAAGACAACGGCCTCTCCTGGGACCGCGTGGCTGCTGCTGGTCTGGCCCTACCTGGCCCTTACCAGGTCTATGGTGTCCTCGACAAATCTTCCAATCTCCCGGACAGCTTCATCGGCTGGAATTTCCATGCCGAATACTCCGCTGCCATTGCCAAAGCCGCAGGCCGCGAAATCCCGCTCTACGTAGGCAATGACGGCGACTTCGGTGGCGTGGGTGAGGCCGCCCGTGTGCGTGGCGATACCAATGCGACCGTGCTTCTTCTCGCTCCAGGCTCCGGCCTGGGCGCAGCCTACATTGATGCCAACGGTCTCCCGCTCAGCGGCGATCACCTCGCTGGTATGGAGGGCGGGCACATGCCCATCCCGCGTCATCTCCTCGGTCACGGTTTGGATGAAGTGCCCGCGTTTCGCTGCGGTTGCGGTCGCGACTGGGGCTGTATCGAAGCCTACTCCACCATCTCCGGCCTGCCGCAGTTCATCGAGTTCTTCCTGCCCAAGCACCCCGAGCACGAACTGGCCACCAGCACCGATACGCCCAAGAACAAAGGCCTCTCCCTTCGTGGCCGTGCGCAAAAGGGCGATCCCCTCGCTCTCGAAATCTTCGACATCCAGGCCCGCGCCCTCGGCATCCATGTGGCCAATTTGTCCATGGCTCTCGACCCCGGCATCGTCGTCATCGGCGGTGGCCTGATGGACCCCGACAGCACCACGCCCGAGTTCCGCGAGCGCTACCTCGGCGGCATCCGCGCCGCCGCGTTGCCCTACCTCTTCCCGAAACAACGCGCCGAACTCAAGCTCGTGGCTGCGACCCTCGGCGAGCTTTCGCAATCCATCGGTGCCGCACTCGTGGCGCTCTATTCCTCCAAGGATTGAGTTCCCTGATGCCCACGGAGATCGAACGCAAATACCTCCTCAAGCCCGGCCAGTGGCAGCCCACCGGCACGGGCCGCCGCATGGCGCAGGGGTATTTGTCCCGTGATCCCGACCGCACCGTGCGGGTGCGCCTGGTGGGCGAAGCAGCCTTCATGACGGTGAAGAGCCGCCGCACCGGCATCACGCGCACGGAGATCGAGTTTCCCATCGCCCTGGTGCATGCGCGGGATCTGCTGCTGCTGTGCCACCAGCCATTGATTGACAAAACGCGGCATGAGGTCATGCACGCAGGCATGCTCTGGGAAGTCGATGTCTTCCACGGCGCAAACGACGGCCTCGTCGTGGCCGAGATCGAACTTCCAGCCGAAGACACGCCCTTTGAATTGCCCGTGTGGATCGGCGAAGAAGTCAGCCACGACATGCGCTACACAAACTCCAATCTCTGCGCCGTGCCGTTCAGCGAGTGGTAACGCTGCGCGGATTGAAGAGAATGATGAGAGGTTGAGTGATCTTACACGGATAACCCTTGGCGCGCCGCCACTGCTAGCAGTGCCAGCACACTGACGCTGTCGCGGATGCGGCCATCGCGGGCCATTTGGATGGCTTCCGCCAGCGGCAGGCGCAGGACTTCGAGTTCCTCGGTGTCCTCCGGCTGCGCTTCGGTGTGCGTCAGGCCTGTGGCGACGAAGATGTCGCAGACTTCGTTGGTGGTGGAATTGGAAAGCTGGAGGCCGAAGAGCAGGGGCTCGATGGTCGCTGCGACGATCCCGGTTTCTTCCTGCAACTCGCGCCTTGCCGCTTCCACTGGGGATTCACCGGCAGGGCAGCCGCCTTCAGGAATCTCCCACTCGTAGCGCCCATGGCAGTAGCGCCACTGGCCCACGAGCCAGGTATGGCCCTCGTCATCAATGGGGATCACGCCGACAGCGATGTTTTTGTATTCCACGACGCCATAGATGCCAGGGCCACCGGAGGGTTTGATCACCTGATCCTCCCGCACGCGGATCCACGGATTGGCATAGGTCTCGCGGGTGGAAACAGTCTGCCAGGGGTTGGGGTGCTGGGGTAGGGTTGTCATGGGGGATGGGGAGGACGCTGGAGTGAAAGTCTTGTCTTGGGCCTGTTCAAAAATGACGAATGAAGCCCGACTCACTTTTCCGTCGAAAGCACCACTCCATCTGCTTCCACCTGGAACTTCTTGATCGCCTTCAGCACGGGGCCCAGCGTCGCATGGTTTTGGTAGGGACCGAGGTAGCCGTACATGGCCATGCCTTTGACCATTTCCTCCTGTACCGTTTTGCCTGGAATCCGCACGGCGCTGACCTTGGCATCGGGACCCAGCTCGGTCATTTCCAGGGTGAAGTCCACTTCGCCGACGAGGTAGCGCTTGGTGTCTTCCCAAAATTTGGCGGTGTTCATCGGCAGGCTGGCCTGAGTGACGAGAGCCTGCTTGGCGACATCCAGCGAGGTGACGCGTAGCATGTCTTTGTAGCTGCCGTTACCGCCGTCTGGGGCGAGCAGGAGCAGGGCATTGAGATCAGCCACACTGAGCTTCAGCTTGGCCGGTTTGTCGGCGTTCGCCAAGGCGGCAAAGTCGGCGAGCTTCTTTTCCAGGTCTGGCACGGGTGCCACCGGCGGGAGGGTGGCAGGGGCCGTCTGGCAGACCAACGCGATGGCTGCGTCCATGGTGGTCAGCGTGTAATAGCTCCACCAGAGAATGAAGCCGAAGACTCCGATCACCGCGCTCATGATGACGCAGCCGTAGCCGGAGTGGAACTCGCTCGTGGGGACTTTTTGAATCTTTGCCATGCCCCATCTGAATGCGGCGCTGGCAAAGATCAAGCCGGGGTTCGTCCGCTGTTATTGAGCGGCCAAGTGGATTGTCTCTTGCCAGATGGCTGGCTATTTGCTCAGATTGAACCAAATCACTCCCGGAAATTCTTTTGGCGGCGCAAATTTTATTCTGTAAAAGTGGCGATCAGGTTTGGGATGGTTCAGCGGAGTTCATGTTGAGGTAAATTTTGCCGGTGCTCCACTCATCGCTTTGCTCGCAGAGCAGGGCGGAGACGAGGCGCAGGAGG
>CAINGK010000178.1 GCA_903848465.1 uncultured Verrucomicrobiota bacterium | reverse complement strand
CCCTCCTGCGCCTCGTCTCCGCCCTGCTCTGCGAGCAAAGCGATGAGTGGAGCACCGGCAAAATTTACCTCAACATGAACTCCGCTGAACCATCCCAAACCTGATCGCCACTTTTACAGAATAAAATTTGCGCCGCCAACCAGGGTGGACTTGGACATCAGTGTCTGCATGTCGAATGAGTAAACCGCACGTGCCTGGCACTGGCTCGTGCAGGCGGTGGCCACAATGATAAAGCACAACAGTGTCTTCAGAGTATGCATGGCGGAGTGGTGAATAACTGAGTGGGCCGACGTGCACCGAAGTTCCTCCCCACTCACTTCTCATCCAGCCCACGACGAATGCGGTACTTGATCGCAAGCTGATGCGCCGGGGAATTGGCAAAGGTCAGGCCTTTGATACGTTCAAGCTGGAGGAGTGCGACGCTCTGCACGGCATGGTAGTAACCGCCGTTATGCGCGATGTTGAGCAGGCGGGTAAGGTAGTCGAGCTGGAGGTTCTGGCGCATGATGCTCACCGGCTTGGCGGGATCATCACCCGTGCAGATGGCCGTGGTGAGGGTGTTTAGGACTTCGTCCAGGCTGAGCTGATTGCCATAGAGGGTGCTGTCCTCAATGCGTTCCAGCGTGTGAGGATGCAGGAGTTGGTCGAGCAAGGCGCGCTGGATATGGAAGACGCGCTCATGCAGCTTGGGGTCTTCACCATCGTCACGATGATCAAAGCCACGGCGCTGCAATTGAAGGTGCGCGTAGAGTTCAGGCGGCGCGGCGAGCGCGTCCGGTGCAAAGGCGTACTTCGCCAGCGCGGCGAGAGCTTGGCGTTGTTTGTCCGCCTCCACGGGCTTGAACGGCACTGTGGCTGGAGCCTGGCCCTGCACGGCACGCTCGACATAAACGCCGCCGACATAGCGTGAGATGGCGTTGAGCGAGCCGCTGGCCTCTTTGGTCAAGGATGCAAAGGCTTGTGCCACTTCCTGCCAGCTCTTGCCAGGATCGGAGACATCTTTGAGGATGTTGGCGAGTTCGCCTTTCACAATCTCGCAACGCTGTTCCGCGTAGGTGATCGCATCGCTGCTCATGTCATAGAGCATGGCGCGTGGGTCGATGGCCTTGCCGGGCGCGCGCATGTCATCGGCGTCGTTGGCAAAGGCGAGTTCTGGCTGGTGCGAGAGCACGGCGATGGCTTCGAGCCGCTTCGCTTCTTCGATGGGGTCTTCCAGCGCCTCGCTGTAGCCGTATTTGATCACCCAATGGTCATAGGGGCCGGGTTTCGTGGTGAAGTACTGGCCCTGCTTCACGCCTTTAGGGGCGATGTTGATGGGCGGGTAGTCCATGACGGAGCCAGTGAGGCCGCTCTTTTCCGTAACCTCAGCGTTGTGGATGTCTTTGAGGCTGTGGAGCTGGCTGCCACGGAAATTGTGGTTCAAGCCGAGCGTGTGGCCGACTTCGTGTAGGCAGAGGTAATAGAGTGATTCTTTGAGCAGGCGGTCCATCTCGACGCGGTCGCTCTTTTGCAGGCGCAGCATGGTCTGGCCGAACATGAGCCCGTTGCGGGCGGAGGTGATGGCATCGCAGAGATGGGGATCAAAGGTCTTATTTTCGCCGCCCGTCTCAGCCGCAGTGCCGAGATCAGCAAAGAGCTTCTTGGTCAGGAGGCGCTTGGTGATGAAGCTGTATTCCAGCATGATGTCGGCACCGATGATTTCGCCGGTACGCGGATTGGCAAAGCTGGGGCCGTAGCCGCCGAATGGAGGGCTCACACTGCTGGTCCAGCGCAGGACGTTGTGCTCAATGTCATCAGCGTCCCACTTGGCATCGTCGGGCATCTGTTTGACGATGACGGCGTCTTTGAACCCGGCGGTTTCAAAGGCTTCATTCCACTTGAGTACCGCTGTGCGGATGGTATCGCGAAATTCGACGGGCGTGGTGTTCTCGATCCAGAACACAATGGGTTCCACGGGATCGCTCAAAGGGGTGCCGGGCTTCTGCTTCACCAACCGCCAGCGGTGGATGACGTCACGATACGGGGCCACGTCCGTGCTGGTCATGTCAGTGATCTGATGCGTGAAATAGCCGATGCGCGGATCATCGAGGCGCGGCTTGTAATCACTCTCCGGCATGGCAATGAGCGTGTGCTGCACCTTCACGGTGATGTAGCGCGCGTTGGCCACATCGGCGGCGCTTTCCCAGCTAGGCGTGGGGTTTTCAAACACGTACTCGGTCGTGATGGCGGTGTTTTTGGCGTAGCCGTTGATGCGCAGAATCTTGGACTTGGCTTCAGACAGTTTGCCCAGCACGGCTTTGTCCCCGCCGCTGTTGCTGAATTTCACTTGGGCAAGGTTCTCGCGCAGAAACAAGTTCGTGCAGGGGATGAGATAACCGTCATCGTCCTCTGCGGCGATCATCTCGGTGTCCAGGATGGCGCTGCTGGTGTTGGCCTTGTCGGCCTTGGCGAGGGCATTCTGCGGATCGAAATAGAGCTTGGTGTTTTGCTCGATGAGTTCGATGCGGTCGAAGATCTTGCGCAGCGTGAAGACCAGCGAGTCGCCGTAACGTCCACGGTTGTGCCCCGAAGCAACCGGGCCGTCCACGCTGTGATTGAAGTAGATGAACTCAGGGCCGAGCTGGTTCTTGGAGACAAACAACCAAGGGTTGCCGTGGTCGAAGTCCAGGTAGGTGCGGAAGAGGCCGTCAATGCGTTTGAAGCCCTTGGTGAATTCAGCCACCGATTTGCGCTTGGGCTTGTTGTCAGCATCGCTCCTGGTCTGGGGGGCGGTTTGTTGTGCCGTAGATGGGGCAGGGGCGGGCGTCGGCGCAGCAGGTTGGGCTGGCGGATTGCTCGGTGCGGGCGGCGTGGGAGCTGGTGCGGGTTTGGCAGGCTCAGGCTTCGCGGGTTCCGGTTTCGGTTCAGGCTTAGGCTCCGGTTTTCCTGGCTCGGGCTTGCTGGGTTCTGGCTTGGTTGGCGCTGGTTTGGGTTCCGGCTTAGCGGGAGCCGCAGGCAGGCTGGTAAGGCATAGAAGCGAGGCGGAGCAGGCAATCAGGAGGCGGCGAGACATGACAAAAGGCATGGTAGGTGTTGGATCGTTGGTGCGATATTACCTAACACAACGGCCCAGTGGCGAGATCATTGTATAAAATTGTGAGCGGCCGGTCGGCGGCTGTGAGGTCCACCTTAGTCCCTGGTGCATAAAAATAATGGTAAGAAGCCTGAAAGGGCTGCGTTTTCGCGGCTGGAGCACCCCCTCCGCCCTCCCTTCATGAATGTCACACGCCTCCTCTTTGCCTGCCTGCTCACCTCCGCCGCGTTGCGTGCGGCCCCGCTGCCGGAAAGCCAGAAGATCGACCAGTTCCTCAGCCAGGGCTGGGAGAAAGCCGGTCTGAAGCCGAATCCGCCTGCCAGCGACGAAGTGCTGGTGCGCAGGTTCTACCTCGACATCGCTGGCCGCATTCCCACGCTGGATGAAGCGCAGGCCTACATGAGTTCCAAAGACCCACAGAGGCGTGCCAAGCTCATCGACACCCTGCTGGATTCGGATGGCTACACCAGCCACATGTTCAACTACTGGGCCGATGTGCTGCGCCTCACGGACAACGTGAAGGGCCGCATCACTGCGGAGGCCTATGAAGAGTGGCTCAAGCAGCAGATCAAAGCCAATACACCCTTTGACCAGTTTGTGAAAAAGCTGCTCACCACCGAAGGCGGTGTGTGGGACAGCGGCAGCATCGGTTTCTGGCAGCGGGATGAAAACAAACTCGACCACCTGGCCTACACCGTACAGGTGTTTCTGGGCACCAGCATCGTCTGCGCACAGTGCCATAACCATCCCTTCGACAAGTGGTCGCAAATGGACTACTACCACATGGCCGCCTTCACCTATGGCATGGACACGAAAAGCCGGGGCGTGGATTTCAAAAACAAAGCCAGCAAATTCGTGGAACTCGATAAAAAAGTCGTGCAAGCGATGAGCAAGCAGGAGCAGAAAGCCTACCGGGCCAAACTGCAGTCACAGAAAAAAGGTGAGGATTCCAACCTCAGCAAGGAAGACATGCAGCAGGTCAAGCGCACCATGCAGGACGTGATGAAGCCGCTGCGCTACACCAGCGCCGAATGGCAGGACGGCAAGCTGCCCAGCCTCCCCGCGGACTACAAATATCCTGACGCCAAGCCCGGCGAGAAGGTCGAACCCAAGACCGTGCTCGGCCAGGATGCCGTGATCAAACCCGGTGAAACACGTCTGCAAGCCTTCGCTGACTGGATGGCCAATCCGGAAAACCCGCGCTTCACCACGGTGATCGCCAACCGCATGTGGAAGAAAGCCTTCGGCGTCGGCTTGATCGAACCCGTCGATGAAATGACCGACAGCACCGTGGCCAGCAATCCGGCGCTCATGGACTACCTGAACAAGTTGATGATCGAGAATAAATACTCCCTCAAATCCTTCCTGCGGGTGCTCTACAATACCGACACCTACCAGCGTGCCGCCTCCACGCAGGAAGTGGCGCTTGGCGAGACCTACCACTTCACTGGCCCGATCCTGCGCCGCATGAGCGCCGAGCAGATCTGGGACTCCTTTGTCACGCTTTCAAAGGGCAATGTCGATGACACCGTCGATGACGAGAACACCCGCCTGCACCAGTATCTCGGCGATCTCTCCCTATTCCTCGACACCATCAAATCCAAGGGGCCGGAAGGTCTGGTACAGATCGCCAAGGAAGGTAGAGCCAAGCTGGACGCCAATCAGAAGAAAATTGATGAAAAGAAAGCCCGGCTGGATGCCCAAAAAGCGAAAGGAATAGACACCACGGACAAAGCCAAAGAGCTTGCCAAAGAGGCCAGCAGCCTACGCAAGTCTTCTGAAAAGGACATTCTGGTGGCTCTCCTCGGTCAAGGCCGTGCGGATGATCTGCGCAAAGGCTATCAGCCTGAGAAACCTGAAAAAGACAAGCGTACGAAGTTTGATCGTAAGGCGCTCGAAAACATGACCAAGGAGCAGCGCAAGGAGTTCCTGAAAGCCTATCAGCGCTCCAACAGTGGCAAAGACTTCCTTGGCCTCACTTCCCGTGCATCTGAGCAGCCTAGCCCGGCACGCCCCGGTACTTTCCTGCGCACCTTTGGGCAGAGCGATCGCGAGCTCATTCAGAACGCCAGCGACGATGCCTCCGTGCCGCAGGCCCTCACCCTGCTCAATGGCCCCGCTGCCGATGTGATCAACAACCCGGCTTCCAAATTAAATCAAGCCATCGCCAAGGCAGGTTCACCTTCTGATAAAATTGCCACTCTCTATCAGTCGCTGCTGAGCCGCGCTCCCACGGCCGATGAACAAGCCATTCTCAACACCGTCATTCAAGAGCGCGGCGACAACGCCGTTGCCGATGTCACCCACGCGCTCATCACCGGTTCGCAGTTCCTCTTCGTTCAATAATTCTCACGCCGCATCCTCATGAAAACCCTCCTCCATTCCTGCGACGATGTCACGCGCCGTGACTTTGCCAAAACCATCGCCAAGACTTGCCTCGGCGTTTCGGTGATGAGTGCCCTGGCACCACGCGGATTCGCCGCGCCCTTTGAAGGCTCCAGCAAGGCCAAACAGGCCGCCACGGCAAAGCGCGTCATTTACCTCTACATGTCCGGCGGCATGACACACCTCGATACCTTTGGCTGCGTGCCCGGTGCAGACACCATGGGTGGCACCAAGACCATCCCCACCAGCGCGGATGGCGTGCAGATCGGCGAACTGCTGCCGCATACTGCGAAGATGATGCATCGTGGTGCCATCATCAACTCGCTCTCCTCGACCCAAGGCGCACATGCGCAGGGCAATTACTTCCAGCACACCAGCTACACCATGCGCGGTGCCACCCGGCATCCTGCCTTGGGGGCATGGATGCAGAAATTTCAGGGCAAAGGCAACGCCGATCTGCCCGGCTCCGTCATCATCACCAACGACAGCAAGCACCCCGGTGGTGGATTCTTCGAAGCCGCCTACCAACCGCTCATTCTCAATGATCCCGCTCGTGGACTGCAAAACAGCCGCCGCCCCGGCGCGCTGAGCGAGGGCGATTTTGATTATCGCCTCGGCTTGTCCGCCAAGCTAGACCAAGGCTTCCAGCAGGCCTACAACTACAAGAACGTCAAAGCCTATGCCGATGTCTATAAAGACGCCATCAAGGTCATGAAAAGCGAAGACCTCGATGCCTTCGACCTCACCAAAGAATCCGCAGAAACACATGCCGAATACGGCGACGGCACCTTCGCCCAGGGCTGCCTCCTTGCCCGTCGTCTGGTGGAGCACGGCGTGCGCTTTGTGGAAGTGAACCTCGGCGGCTGGGACATGCATCAGGACATCGCGGCTCGCCTGCCCGAGCGCTGTGGCGATCTCGATCAAGCGCTGGGCACACTCCTCACCGACCTCGAACGCCGTGGCCAGCTGGATGACACCCTCGTCGTGCTCACCTCCGAATTTGGACGCACCCCGAAGATCAATCAAAACGACGGACGCGACCACTACCCGAAAGCCTTCAGTTCCGTCCTCTGGGGCGGTGGTATTCAGGGCGGTCAGGTCTATGGCAAGACGGACAAAGGCATCGAGGTCACCGAAAGCAAAGTCAGCGTCCCCGACTTCAACGCCACAATCGCCTACGCCCTCGGCCTCCCACTCGACCTCGTCCTTTACAGCAGCACCAAGCGTCCGTTCACGGTGACCGACAAGGGACAGCCGATCACGAGCTTGTTTGGCTGAAGGGCATAGGAGCTCGAAACAGTTCCCATTTTTACTGCCACTGCAGGCACAACTCATGCGAGAAGCAGGTGTTTGGACACGATTTGAATCCATGCGCCTGCTTTTCGTTTCCATCTTTCTTTGGACCTCGGTCTTCACGGGGGCGCGTGCCCAGCAGATTGATCTCGAAAAAATCTTTGAGGAGCGCAACCTGGGGCCGGTGGGGGAACTGCTGGCCAGAGGCGATTATGAACTGGTGGCGCGCATCGGAGAGGCGGCGGTGGAGAAGGGGCTGAAGGCACCGGAGTGGCGCATGCTGCGGCTGAAGGCGCTGGTAGCGATGGGGCAGGTGGAGACGGCGCTGGCGGAGTCGGCCAAGGCGCTGGTGATGCATCCGGGGCACTTTGAGCTTCTGATGCTGCGGCATGATTTCGCGCAGATGCTGGGCAAGGCGGAAATTGCGGCGGCGGCGTTGCAGGATTTGAATGTGGCGGCGCGGGCCAAAGCACCCAAAGACCGCACGGCGATGGACCTGATCATGCTTGGCCGGGCGGCCTTGGTGCTGGGGGCTGATGCGCAGAAGGTGACCGCGCAGTACTTCAAGGTCGCGCAGGGCAAGGATGCTAAGCTGGAGGCGGCGTATCTGGCGGAAGGGAATCTCGCGCTCGACAAAGACGATGCGAAGCGCGCGGCGGATGTCTTTCGAGCAGGATTGAAGGCGCATGGCGAGACGGCCAATCTGCGACTGGGCCTGGCGAAAGCGTTTCAATCGAGTGATCGCGAGAAGGCGACAGAGAGCTTGAAGAAAGCGCTCGAATTGAATCCTCATCTGACAGACGCGCATTTGCAGCGGGCGGAGTTGCTCATCGGTGGGGAAAAATTCATCGAAGCCGAGGCCGCGATCCAGCAGGTGCTCGATCTGGATGCGCAACAACCCATGGCATGGTCTCTGCGGGCAGTTGTGGCGTACCTGTTCCAAGCCGATGCGGGCAAGCTGGAAGAGGCGCGGCGGCAGGCCTTGCAACGCTGGGACAGGAATCCTGAGGTAGATCACACCATTGGACGCTGTTTGTCGCGGGCCTATCGCTTTGCTGAGAGTGCCGCCCGCCAACGTCAGGCGCTGGAGTTTGATTCGAAATATCTGCCAGCCAAGATGCAGCTCTGCCATGATCTGCTCCGGCTCGGTGAAGAAGCGGAGGCGTGGAAGCTCGCGGAGCTGATCCGCAAGGAGGATGGCTACAACATCCAGGCGCACAATCTGGCGCTGCTGGAGAAGGAGATGAATGGCTACACCACGCAGACCTTCGAGGACTTCGTCTTGAAAATGCCGAAGCGCGACTGGCCGATCTATGGCGCGCGTGTGCTCGCCTTGCTGCGCGATGCGAAGGCGGTGCTGGGCGCAAAGTACGGCCTCGCTTTGAAGCGGCCGGTGCTGGTGGAGTTCTTCGGTGCGCAGCAGGATTTCGCCATTCGCACCTTTGGCGCTCTGGGCGGGCAGGGGATGCTGGGCGTTTGCTTTGGCACGGTGGTGACGATGAACAGCCCTGGCAGTCTGGCCCATGGCCGCAACAATTGGGAGAGCACGCTGTGGCATGAGTTTTGCCATGTGATCACACTGACCGTGACGAAGAACCGCATGCCGCGCTGGCTGAGCGAGGGCATCAGCGTTTATGAAGAGCGGCAGCGCGATCCCGCCTGGGGCATGCCGATGAATGATAAGTTCCGCGAGATGGTGCTCGATGAGGAGACGCTGACGCCGCTGTCGCGCCTGAGCGGTGCGTTCATGGGACCGAAGACGCCGGATCACCTGATGTTCGCGTATTATGAGTCGAGTCAGGCCGTGGAGTTTCTGCTGGAGAAATTCGGCAAGGACAATTTTCAGGGCATCCTGCATGACCTCGCCGCTGGCAAGCGGATCAATGATGCGATTGCCGCCAATGCGGGCAACATCGAAAAAATCGAAAAGGAGTTCGCCCAGTTCATCGCCGCCAGGGCCAACGCCTTCGGCCCCAAGGCCGACTGGAACGAGCCCAAGCCCGAAGAGCTGAATCCATTCGAGACCGGTTCATTCTCCGAGTATTTGAAGCAGCATCCCAACAACCTCAAGGCACTGCACAAGGAGGCCGATGCACGGATGCAGGCCAAGCAGTGGGCCGAGGTTCTGCCGCTGGCCGACAAGCTCATCGAACTTCTGCCGGACAGCTTTGAAGCCGACAGTGGCTACGCACTGAAGGTGCTGGCAATGCGACAACTGAAGCGCAGCGATGAGGAAGTCGCCGTGCTGCGGCAGATCGCCGCGAAATCATCCAGCGCGCAAAGCGCCTTCCTGCGCCTCATCGAACTCGACGTGGCCGCAAAACGCTGGCCAGAAGTGAAAGCCAATGCGCAGCGCGCGACGGCGTTGAATCCCTTTCTCGTGACACCGCAAAAGGCCCTGGCAGATGCCTGTACCGCGCTGAATGAGACCCCTGAGGCGATTGCCGCTTATGAACGTGTACTCGTGCTCGATCCCGGCGGCAGCGCGCAGACTCATTTCAAGCTGGCTGGCTTGCTGCGCGCATCCGATGCCAAGCGAGCAAAGCGGCACCTGCTGGATTCGTTGGCGTTGGCTCCCAGGAATCGAGAAGGGCTGGTGCTGCTGGCAGAGTGGAAGTGATAATCAGTGAGAGATGCATATTCAAACCCACATCCTGTCGGGCTGGTGCGCCGCTGACTGCTTTCAACTGACGCCCCGAGAGCGTTTCTTTGCCATGATAGCTGCTTCAGTAGCCGATCTTGACGGTTTGGGAATCATTGTCAGTCTCGAATGCTATGTCGAATACCACCATGTGCTTGCGCATAATGCCTTGTTTGGCGTTCTGCTGGCCACTGTCCTTGCGTTGTTCTCGCGGCATCGAATCAAAACTTTTTGGCTCTACCTGGCATTGTTCCACCTTCATCTGATCCTGGACTATTACGGCTCTGGACTCGGTTGGGGGATTCATTACCTATGGCCGTTCTCTGATCATGATTTTCTCAATCCCACTGCCTGGGAGCTGAACTCATGGCAGAACATAGTGACAACTAGCGCTCTTTTGATTTGGACCATTGTCATCGCTGTCAAAAAACACCGAACTCCGCTCGAACTCATGCTTCCATCACTGGATCAAAGGTTTGTCGCGTCCTTCAGGTCGAAGCATTGAAGCGGCAGCTCACACCTCCAACTCCAGCGCCTCCACCCCCTCATACCTCGCGCACAGCGCCTCAATCTCCTCCTTCTCCATCACCATGAACGCAGTCGATAACGCATCGGACAGCGCGGCGGTGGGGGCGAGGGCGTAGGTGCGGCGGCTCCTGATGGGAACAGGCGTGAAGAGCCTCGGGTTCATGATGTGCGCGCCTTTGACCGCGAAGCCCGAGCCACTGACGGCGCGATTGATAAGAGGAGTTCTCTTCTCACCGCCGCCGAGCGTGATGGACCAGGCCTCTTTGCCACTCGGGGCACCGCTGGCGAGGATGGTGCTGTCTCCGGCGTTGAGGACGAAGTTGGTGATCTTCCAGTCTTGCAGCACATCGGCGGCTTGATCGAGGGCGTAGCCTTTGCCCATGGCTCCGAGGTCGAAGATCATGCCGGTGGCATGCACGGTGACGCGCATAGTTTCTTCTTCGAGGTCAAAGCGCTGGCTGCCGATGATCTGGCGCGCCTGCTCCAGTACGTCCTGGCTTACCTGACGTGGCTCGCCCTCGGACGTGATGAACAAATTCATCAATGGGCCGATGGTGATGTCAAAGGCTCCGGCAGTCTCCTGATGCATGGCTTTGGCCAGCGCGAGGCAGTCCCATGCAGCCATGCCGACGAGGATGCTTTCACCGGCCTTGAGCTGGCCGAGGCGATAGATGTCGCTGGAGGCGCGGAAGCGGCTGAGTTCGTCTTCGAGCCGAGCGATTTCTTGAAACACTGCCTGCGCGGCTTGCGCGGCGTAGGTTTCATCGGCATCCTCATGATTGATGATGACGTCGAACGTGGTGGCCATCGCAGGACTGGTGAAGCGATGGTGCTGCGGGGCGGGCGTGCTCACGGTTTGGTAGCTTCCTGCTGCTTGCGGAGGCTGTGGCGGTCCCAGAGGGATTGTTCCACCCAGAGGTTGAGCATCACGCCTGGACGCAGGCCGAAGAGATCAGGTGAAGTGTAGGCTTTGCCCGCGAATTTGGCCTCCAGAGCGGTCTTCATCTCGGGTTCGGCAATGATGACTCGCGCGTCAACGGTGTCGGGAATGGTGGTCGTGTACTGGACGCTTTTGATGTCGCGCCAGTACCAGGGCAGCGGCCAGCCCGCATCGCGGTTGACCACGAGCACATTGAAGGCCCCATCCGGCGCGGTCTTCTGCAAATCCCGCACCTGGGGCAGGAGCCGCAGGAGATTGGTGGAAGTGTGCGAGTAAACGTAGGGATTGCGCGAGTCGGCGGCGTACAGGTGAATGGCCAGGCTGGTCTGCGCGATGAGGTGGTACAAACCGACGCCAAAAGCGATCTTGAAAACAAGCCGCGAGATCCTGCCCTTAAGTGAACTGGCAATGGCAGCGGCACCGACTCCGGCGAGCAGCGTTAGCGCATGCTGGGCGCTGAGGATGCACCAGGGTGTCTTGTAGGCGAGGAAGGAATAGATGGCGAACAGGACAAGGGTGTAAATGGACAGGAAGACAAGAAAGGCCTGTCGTGCGGGCTGCTTCATGTGGTTTCCAAAAAATGCATAAAGCATGCCGACGATACCCAGGCCACCAATCATGGCCTCGCTCCACACCAAGCCGTCTTTGCGATAGAAGATGAGCGTGAGGTAGTAGTGCCAAGGCTTCTCGTGGCCGCTGCCGCTGGAGCGCTCAAAGTAGTTCAGATAAGTCAGGGCGCTGTCTTTCACGGCCTGCCAGTCTTTGAAACCGCCAGAGTAAATCGCGATGCTGGTCACGATGGCCGGGACGATGACCCACAGCCACGGGTGGTTGGCACGGCTTTTGTTGGCACCGATGTCATAGCCGCTGCGCCGGGGGGCGAAGTCGCCAATCATCATTTTGGTGACGGCGAAGCCGATAAGCGCGGCGACGACATTGATGCCAAAGGTTTCCTTGGTCGCATGCTGCATGCCGATGGCGAAGCCTGCCAGCACCAGCCACCAGCGCCCACCACCTTGGGAATAGTGCCACAGCGCGGCGATGCTCAGAGTGATGAGCAGCACCAACGGCACCTCCATGATGAAGTAGCGCGAGTAATAGACCATCATCGGCGAGATGGAGATGAGCAGCATCGCGAAGCCCGTGGCGAGGCGTCCCAGCGCGTTGCGCAGCAGCAGGGTCGTGAGCAGGAGCAGCAGGCCGCAGATCACCGGGACTGTGCGTAGCTGGGCTTCTGTCCAGGTGGAGGAATTCCCCCAACCGGCGAGTCTGGACCAAAGGCGCGTGATGTAGTGCAGACCCGGACCATGGAAATCTTTGGGGTCGTATTGGAAATGGCCGGTGCTTTGGAACTCGACCGACTTCATCGCCAGGATGGCTTCATCGGTGTGCATGGGGCGGTCACCGAGTGAAGGAAGACGGTAATAGGCACCGAGGGCGAGTGAGACGATGGCGAAGATCGTTAGGCCAAGGCGGCCAAGGGAGTTTTTCTGCGGAGGGGGCATTGGGAGGGGCGAATGACGAAAGCAGGATGCGAGCCGGGTGCTGTGGAGCAATGAGGGGTGGGATTAGACGAGCTCGCGGCGTTCCACCTGGAGGGTTTGCTGGCGGCTGCGGCGGAGATGAAATCGCTCCCGCGTGGGGGGCAAGGTTTCACTGCCGCCGTGTTCAATGAGCACGGTGATCATCTGCGGATGCACGGACAATTCGAGAAAGCGCAGCATGGGGGTGCCGCGCGTGCGAAAGAAGCAACTCAGGGGGACGTGCGGATGCATGGCATTCCACAGCCAGCGTCCCGGCGGGAAGCGCTCTTCATCCATCAGGGCATACAGGATTTCACGCAGCACCATTTCACCATGCCGACGCGCCCACTTCCAGGCCTCGCGCCGGTTCATGAGTTCGTTGAATTTGGCCACGAGCGGATTGGCGTGCGCCTGCTCCATCTCCTGAATGATCTCGCCTGTATGTACTGCCATCGCGGTTCGGAACTCTTCACGAGTGATTCGGCCGCTGTCCAGCCAGCGGAAAAGCTGCTGCGGCGTGGGAACTGGATCAAGGGATAGCATGACGACTTGCCCAAGATTGGCGCGTTCCCGTGCGTTCGCAAATTCGCTCTTGGCCCCCGCTGTTTATTCTTCGGAGTCTTTCGTATTCTGCGGAATGTCGAGGATGCGGAGCAGGTTGTGATAGCGGTCCGTCCAGAGGCGCACGTCCTGCTTGAGTTCGATCTCGTTGCCCAGCAGCGCCGGCGGCGTGGCTTTGAGGAATTCGGCGTTGCGGGTGACGAGGATGTAGTCGGTGGAATCATGATCGCCTTCGCTCTCGGTGGCGATGCGGGTTGTTTTGAAACCGGTCGCTGCAGCGATTTTTTCGATCACCGGGGCCAGCACGAGATAGCTGTTGGTGATGTGTACGGCGATGATGCCATCCGGCTTCATGTGGCGGTCATAGATGGCGAAGGCCTCGCTTGTCAGCAGATGCACCGGCACGGAGTCGCCGCTGAAGGCGTCCAGCAGCAGCACATCAAACTTCTGTGACGGCTCACGCTCCAGCGCCAAGCGCGCATCCGCGATGACAATCTCCACCTTGGCACCGCGTTTTCTAGCATCTTCCAGATAGGTGAAGTACTTCTCCGCGACGCGCACCACATCGGGATTGATGTCATAGAAGCGGATGGATTGCCCGCTTTTGGCGTAGCAGGAGACGGTGCCTGCGCCCATGCCCACCACGCCAATGCGTGCGTCGGGCCGGTCTTTGATGCTGTCGAGCGCCTTGCCGATGCCCGTGTGGTGGCCGTAATAGGTCGTGGGTTCTTCGCGCAATGAATCCCCCAGATTCTGCATGCCATGGATGATGCCGCCGTTGCTGAGCTGGCGGTATTTCATGTTCAGATTGCTGTCAAAGTCCTCCGTCACCGAGAGCATGCCGTAGAAATTGCGCACCCGTTCCAACTTCTTGTCATGCTTAAAGCCGAGGTCGCTCATCAGGAGTAGAATGACGGTGCTTCCCGTCGCTAGCAGCGTCATCGAAACCAGTGCCGGACGCATGGAGCCGCGCCGGATCATGCGGTAGGCTAGCACCGCCAGGCAAAGTAGGATGACTGCAAGGATGCTGTAGATCACCGCAGGCGGCGGCATCTTGTCTTGTTTCATCAATTCCTCCAGAGTGAAGGCACCGCTTTCATTCAGCAGCCAGATCAGGCCAGTCGTCATCGCCGTGATGAGCACGAGCAGCACCCATTCCCAGATGCGTTTCACCTTCAGCACGCTGCGCAACAATATCACACACGCGAGTCCGCATACCACGATGAGGCTGATTGGCCACTCGGCAAAGGAGGTGAACACATGCGGGGCACCGAGACTCACAAACAGTCCGCCCAGCGCTCCGCCAAAAGACATGAGTAGATAAAACTCCGTGAGCCTTCGCGGTGCGGGTTTCAGCCGGGTTAGCTCGCCATGGCAGAGCATGCAGGCAATGAACATGGCGCTGAAGCACCACCCCAACTCCCAGATGAAATTCGGCGTCAGGTCGATGCTGGTGAAGTTGAAGGCCTGCCCGGTCAGCCGGTTCAGCAGCGGCTCCACATGGCTGTGCATCATCTTTTCAAAGTCCCCCCAGGCGGGTTTGCCCTGCAGACGGCTCTCGGTGCAGGTGATGAACAACACGGGCAGTGCCAGCAGCGCCCACAGCGCGCAGATGCGTGCATACCAGCGCTCGTGCTCAAAACAAATGATGAAGGTGAGCAGGTAGAGACTCAGCGGCACGACCCATAGGAAGGGGATCACCGCCACGTCCTGGCAGACGTGATTCGTTGCGGCCAGCAGCACGCAGCTGGCCAGTGCGGGTAGCAGCACCCATTGGAGCCGCCGCCACCAGCCGGGATGATCGGCAGCGGTGTCGGTCACTACGGCAGGTTTGGCTTCATCTGCAATGGCATGGTGGCGGTCCAGCCAGACGCCCGCCAGAGACAGCACCACGAAAGCACCGAAACCCACCGCCCAGAGCGTTGTCTGCTCCACCACATCCCAGTGAATTTCGAAGAACAGCGGATAGCTCAGCAGCGCCGCGAGCGAGCCAATGTTCGAAAGTGCATACAGCCGCCAAGGACTCGCCCCATTCGTGGTGCGGGTAAACCACACCTGCACCAGCGGGCTGGTACTGGAGAGCACAAAATAGGGCAGCCCCACGCTCGCCAGCAGCAGCAGCAGAATGCGCAGCGTCGGGTCTTCAGTCCCCGTCGGTTTCCACATCTCTCCGGGGGCGATTGGCAGCATGGCGATCGCCGCACCGAGCAGGAGGCCATGCACCACACCCTGCCAGCGCCGTGGCAGCAGCGTCAGCGTGTGTGCGTACGCGTAGCCTGCAAAGAGCACCAATTGGAAAAACAGCATGCACGTCGTCCACACCCCCGGGCTACCACCAAACCATGGCAGGATGAATTTGCTGATGATCGGCTGTACCTGAAACAGCAGAAAGGCGCTTAGCAGGCTCAGTGCCGCGAGGATGAGACCGGGAACGACACGGGAAGGGGATGCGGACATGGGGAAAGTACGGGAGGCTGGCATATCGTAGAGAATGTGCGAAGAGAAAAGTAAGGACATTGTGCGGGAGCTGCTGGCAATCACCGTCCGCTGCGGCATCATGCCGCATGCCGCAGCCGCCTCGTCGCCCATTCCGCCCTCGTCCCTCACCGAACCGTGAGCCGGGTGGTCGTGAACAGGAGGAGCGCCAGCAGGGCAGTCGCGCGCAAAGTGATCGTCCGCAGGGGGGCAGTGCGCAAAGCAACCGTCCGCAAGGCAACCGTGATTTCGGCAATCGTGCCCAACGCAAACTTGAGAAGGGTAATCGTGCGCAGGGCGGCCACACGCACGGCACCTCATGGGAAAAATCTGCCGACTGGTACGACGGCATCATCGGCGAACGCGGTTCCGAACTCTACCAGGCCGTCGTCATTCCCGGCGCGCTCAAACTGCTGGCCCCCAAGCGCGGAGAGCGCGTGCTCGATCTCGGCTGCGGGCAGGGCGTGTTTTCACGCGCCCTTGCGCAGGCTGGCTGCCAGGTCACTGGCGTGGATGCCGCCCCCACGCTCATTCAAAAAGCGCGCACTTATCCCGTGAAGCCCCCGGTACGTTACCTGGCCCGCGATGCCGCGCAGATCGAAGACCTCGGCGAGTTCGACGCCGCCTCCGCCATTCTTTGCGTGCAAAACATGGAGCACCTGGATGTCGTCAGCGTCGCCGCCGCGAAAGTGCTCAAGCCCGGTGGTCGCATGCTCTGGGTGGTGAATCACCCCGCCTTCCGCATCCCGCGTCAGACGAGCTGGGGCAATGACGAAGCCACCAAGATTCAGTACCGCCGCATCGATGCTTACAGCAGCACCCTGAGCATCCCCATCATCATGCACCCCGGCAAGGCCGACAGCGAGATCACCACCTCCTTCCACCGCAGCCTGCAAACCCTCACCGGCACCGGCTTCGGTGCTGGATTGGTATTGGCTGGTATCGAGGAATGGTACTCCCACAAAGAAAGCCAGCCGGGTCCGAGAGCGGGAGCTGAGAACCGCGCGAGGAAGGAGTTCCCGCTGTTTCTGGCGCTGCTGTGGGAAAAGCGGTGATTGCACCGACGCTGCCCAAAATGAAGAAGGTCAATGTGCGGCGTGAATTGGCACCGCAGACCTTCCATGTGAGAGTGTCATAAGATCGGCCAGTTTGTGGTAGGTTTCGGTTTTCTTCTGGTCGATTTGTTTAGCGCTTTGGTATCTTTCCATGATGCCCAGGGTGGTACGCTGCGTCATTTGCGGCTTCGACCGCTGGAGTGAAATTAGCCAAAGCTGGACATTGATCTTCCAAAGAAGATGCAAGTTGTCCGCGCCATTGGTGCTGGGGGCATTCCACGCGCCAGAAGGCCCCCCTGGGGTGGATTCAACTCAGAGGAACACCGCAAGATGCCAAAATGAACCGGTTCAGGAAGCATGACGCCAAGCGCCTATCAGGGTAACCAGCAGGATGAAAATGCCCAGAGCGACATAGAACCAGCGTGCGCCCTTTCTTCCCAGCAGACGCACCCAGAAGTCTGCCTGGGAGTTTTTGAAGAACCACTCAGTGTCACGCCACGCATGCCAGAGGCAGAAGACTCCCAGCAAACCGGGAAAACACATGGCCAGCAGCATGTCTCCAAGACTGTGCATGGCGGTTACTTCTTCTTTGCCTTGGACTTGGCCGCACCGTTCTTCGTCTCACCAGATTTTGCCGAAGCAGCGGGAGGCTCAGTAGCAGCAGGCGCGGGAGGTGCCGGAGTCGCTGGGGCGGTGGTGCTGGGCGGGCTTGCTGGAGGTGCGCCAAGGGGCGGAATCGTTGCTGTCGGAGCGGGAGTCGGTGTGCCTGGGACGGCTGGTGGCGTAGCGGCTGGAATGCCTGCTGGGGTAGCAGCGTCAGCGGCCGGTGGAGTGACAGGCGGCGGCTCCGGTTTCTTAAACGGGTCTTCCCAAGTGTAAAGCTCGAAGCCAGCACCCACGCCGCCCACTTCTCCCAGCAGCGTCTGGCATTTCTCTTTCCATTTCACGACATCAGGCGCATGGCGTTCTTTTTCAGCGGTGCCGGGGAAGATCAGGTACGTGACTTTGAGGTCGCTCTCGGGGCGGATGTAGGGCGTGGCTTTGGGATTGATCGTCTTAGCCATGAGCAGGGAGGCTTCGCCCATTTTGAAGCTGGGGCCGTAGTCGCCGCAGATGGCAGGGTAAATTTTGCCTTCGTGAATGACGGCGGCGTAGTCGCCAATCTGCGGCGTGAATTTGTTCTGGTCTGCGTAGCCACGGAACAGCAGCGAGATGACGATGAAGGGATCTTTGTCGGCGATGAGGCTGCTGCGCGCTTTGAACTCGCCAATCTCCACCTTGAGCTGGTCGGTCATGACCTTGAGCTCGCGCTTGCGTGCTGCACTGAGGCCTTTTTGCGTGTACGCCTCTTGAGCCTTGTCCAAGCGTTCCTCCCATTTGGCGAGGAGCGGGTTGGGGTTTTTCGTCGTCTTGGCCCAGGCGTAACTGGTGAAGGGCTGGTAGAAGTCGGAGAGGTAGATGTACTCATCCAGTGTGGGCATGCGGTCGCCATCCGAGCCGTCTGCCACGACATCCATCTCCGACTGAATGAGCAGGGCGCGGCGTTGCGTGGCCGGGTGGGTGAGTTCGAGGATGGTCTCGGTGTCGTAGAAGTTGTGGCGGTCGAGAATTTTGTTGAGGCGTGTGAGGTCGTTCTGTACACGGCTAGTTTTGTTTTCGTAGAGCTTGTGGTAGAAGCCGCTGACCTTCCCAGCAGACAGCATGGTCTCCAGCCCAGGCAGGATGGCTGGCAGGTTTTTGTTGATGCGCGAAAGCTCGGCCAGGGTCTGGTTTGCCTTCGGCACGCGGATGCTGAGCTGGAACTCGGCCTTGTAGGATTCGGGATCAAGCCGTTCCAGGCTGGCAAAGCCGCCTTGTTCGGTGATCAGGTTGGTCTTAACCGTGATGCCGTTGAACAGCGTGGCCACGTCGATGTCCTTGCGCGGGATGTATTTGTCTGGCAGCGGCGGCTGGACTTCGCGGATGACTTCCTTGGTCACTTCTTTGACCACGGGAATTTCTTTGATCACATCCCGCATCACGTCCCGAGTGACGATGCGTTCCTTCGTGCTGCGCGCCGAGGCGACGATGTCCTGGATACCTTTTTTGATCTTGCCAGCCAAGGGGGTGAACGGCAGCAGCAGTGCGGTCAGGAGGGCGAGCAGAAACACCAAGCGGATGACTGAGCCAAAGCACCCGCGCTTAGTACGCCGCTTTTCGGGCGGAGGCGGGGAAGGGGAGGGCAAGGCGGGCGGGGGAGATTCCGAAGACATACGCGTGCAGAAATTTAACCACGTTTCAGCGGCAAGACGAGCGCATCATCCTTCTTCCAGTCGGCCTTCTTTGAGCAGCAGACGGCGGTCTCCGCGCTTGGCCAGAGTTTGATCATGCGTGACGACAATGAGGGTTTTCTGGGCTTCATCGACAATCTGCATGAGCATGTCAATGACACCGCTACCGGTGCTGGCATCGAGATTGCCGGTGGGCTCGTCGGCGTAGATGATGCCGGGGTTGTTGATGAGTGCTCGGGCGATGGCGACGCGCTGCTGCTCACCGCCAGAAAGTTCAGTGGGCAGATGCTGGAGGCGTGCGCTGAGGCCGACCTTGTCCAGCAGTTCACGGGCGCGTGCTTCGGCATTCTTCCCGCCGATCATGGCTGGCAGCACCACATTTTCGAGCGCCGTGAGTTCTGGGAGCAGGAAATAGTGCTGGAAGACAAAACCCATGACCTGATTGCGCGTGCGGGCACGCTCCGCCGCTGCGGCCTGATACAGCGAACGGCCATGTACCAGGACATCTCCTGAAGTAGGCTGCTCCAGACCACCGAGTACGTAGAGTAGGGTGGTTTTGCCAGCACCGGACTGGCCGCAGAGAAACACTTTTTCACCAGCGGCGACTTCGACATTCACGCCTTGCAGCACGGGCAGGTCATGCCCGGCGAGGTGATAGGTGCGATGCACATCGCGTGCGGTAAGTGGGGCGGCGTCCTGGCTCATGAATAGTTTAGGCATACGCTCCGCAGATGCCACGCGGCGTCAAGGCATGATGCCCGCCAGTGTGCGTTGCCTCAGCGCCTCATACATCACAATACCCGCTGCGGTGGCCAGATTCAAACTGCGCGTGCCTTGCATTGGGATGCGCAGGCAGTGCTCCGGCTGGATCACCGAAGTGGGAATGCCGCGTGTTTCAGGGCCAAAGACGAGGTAAATCTCCGGCGCGGTGAGGCTGGCTTCCCAGTAAGTGTGTTGGCCCTGGCATTCGATGAACCACAGGGCGGCCTCCTCCGGCATGCCCGTCCGCAGTTCATCCCAACTGTTCCAGACGCGCACATCTACTTCTTGCCAGTAGTCCAGACCCGCGCGCTTGAGCTGTTTATCGTCCAGGCTGAAGCCAAGCGGCTTGATCAAATGCAGCCGGGCATTTGTAGCCAAGCACAGGCGGCCAATCGCACCGGTGTTATGCGGAATCTCCGGCTGAAACAGGACGACGTTCAGCATCTCGCCTCAGCCTTTGAACACAAAGAACTTCCGGCACACGAAATTCACCAGGGTCGATGCCACGATCATCATCCCTTGAGCCGTCCATGTGCCGATGCCATACAGCCGGATAAACATGGGGCCGGCAAAGAGACCGGCAAGAAACCCCACCGAACTCACTACTGTGAAGTAGAAAAACTCCATTACCCGGTGATGCCGTCCTGGGGTGAACACCCACAGTGAGTTCGTGACATAAGCGAAAACGTTGCCAAAACAGAACGCAATGCAGTTGCCATACACACTGTTCAATGCCCGCACTTCTTTGGGCAGGTTGTCGTCAAAGGCCGGGAAGAACCAGGTGCATACCGCCCTCCAGATCAATGTGGTGATGAGAAGTGATCCCACGCCACAGATGGCATATTTAAGGAACTGAATGGCCGGGTGAGTGTCCCGTGTGTTCAGACGCGCAAGAATGGAACGCCAGTTATTTTCGCGGAAAAATTGAAGAGCCTCACCGATTTTTGAAATCATCGAGTGAGGCTCTCCGGGGATCGTTGCTGTGCAAGCAAATGATGCGTTTAGTAGTTACGGTAGTAGCCCTGCTGCTGCGGGCCACCTTGGTTGTAGTAGCCCTGCTGTGGAGGTGGGCCACCTTGAATCCAGCGACCTTGGTTGTCGTAGTAGCCCTGCTGTTGCGGGGGAGCACCATAACCGTTATTGCGCTGGTCACGGGCATTGCCGAGGGCGTTGCCCCCCATGGCTCCGAGGGCGCCGCCGATGGCAGCACCTTGAAGGCCACGATGACTTTGGGAGCCAATGATGCCGCCGACCCCAGCACCAGCTAAAGCACCAAGCACAGAACCAGTCTGTGCATTAGGCCCTGAGGCACACGAAACGAGGGAGAGCGCGGAGAGAAGCGCGAGGAGGGTGTTTTTCATAATGCTTGATGAGGGAGGGGATGGACGAGGATTGGACGATTATTAATAGTAACCACGGCGACGGTCCTGAGCGTTGCCAAGGGCGTTGCCACCTGCAGCACCCAGGGCACCGCCGATGAGTGCGCCTTCGAGGCCACGATGACTTTGCGAGCCGATGATGCCACCGACGGCAGCGCCGCCGAGACCGCCGATCACAGCTCCCTGTTGAGCACCCGGTCCGGAAGCGCAGGATGAGATGGTGGCAGCGGTGATGATGGAGAGGATGAGGTGTTTCATAATATTGTGATTATTGTGACGAAGCAGTAACCTTCGTCGTTAAATACGCCCGATTTGTTCAGAAAGAAAAGAAAATTCCCTCGTGTGGAGGCAACTTCTTGCTCACATATTGTTCTGGAAATGGCCTGCCGACACTCCGATCCTGTGTGGGTTTCTTTATTTGACGGGCATTCTGCCAGCGGTTACTAACCGACTCGCCTCCGACTCCAACTCTTTATGCAAGTGCGTTTATTTCTTCGTTGCCTCTTTGCCGTATCCCTTCTCAATTTCACTGTTTTGCCGCTACAGGCGGATCAACTGCCGCTGGATCATCCCTGCGCCGTTTTGGTGAAAAAGTACCTTGCTGCTGTCGTGCAGCAGGACTGGAAGACTGCTTCGCAGATGCTGGTGGCCTCCTCACTGGAGCGCCGTCAGCGTGAAACGGTCAACATCATCAAATCCGCACCGACCATGTCCGACGAGGAGAACATGCTCGCCGGTTACAATGTGAAGGGCGTGGGCGATCTGGAAAAGATGTCGCCGCAGGAGTTTTATCAGGTGGATCGCGAAGCCTGGCACAAAAAGCTCAAGCTCACCCCTGAAGCCACCAAGCGGAAGCAGGAGACGCTGAAAATCACCGTGCTCGGTCTCGTCGATGAAAAAGACAAGGGCTACGTCCACGCCACCGTGCGTACCTCGCAGGAAACGCTCACCGACAAGATTGAGGAGCTTTTCCTCATCTCTTTCGTGACCGACCCGGCCAATCCCAAAAATTACCTTATCTCCCCCGAAATGAAGGATCGTCCCGTTATCACCCCGCTGGACGGCTCGGCTCCAAAGGAAGAGAAGTAAACTTCACAGCAGCGCTCGCAGCTCGGCCAGCCTCACCTTGCCGAGATCGCTGCGGGGGATGACATCAAGAATGCGCGTCTCATGAATGTGCTCAAAGGGCCTCAACGTTTCGTTGAGGCTTTTTTGTAGCCGGGCGGCATCTGCGGTGCTCATCCCGCTGACCGCCAAGACCAAGCTGCTTTCTTTGCGCAAGTCGGCGACATCGCATACCGCTGCATCTGCCGCATGCAGTCCGAGGCCGAGCTTTAATGACTCGATTTGATCCTGGATCGGCTCCAGCGCCACGAGTTCACCGAGAATTTTCACGCTGCCGGATTGGCGGCCCAGGAAGCGGATGCAACTTCGGCCCTCCACCTCTAGCACTTCTACGCGATCCCGCGTGCGTAGCCCAGCGTCCGCTGAAATAGCCTCCCAGCGCCACGTACCCGCCGTGCAGATGGCATATCCTTGGGCCAGTGCTTTTCCGCGCACGCTCAGCACACCTTCCGCATCCGTGCTCACTTCCCAGATAGGCAGCACGTCCATTTCTGCGCCTGGCATCCGCTGCGCGGCGATGCCGGAGGCGGTTTCCGTCATTCCATAGGTGCAGTGGACGGGCCAGCCCAGTTTTAGCGCCGCAGCTTCCAGATCGCGATTCAATGCGCCACCTCCCACCAAAACGACGCGCATGGTTTCAGGCGCTCGCAACTGCGACGCCACCAGATCAAAGACTTGCGTGGGCACCAGTGAGGCGAGCGTGGCTCCCACCTCTTCACACTTCTGTACAAACGCTGCGGCATTCCATTTGCCCTCCAGTCGAGTCATCTGGCTGCCACTGAGAAGCGCGCGCGCCAGGATGCCAAAGCCTCCCACATGATGTGTGGGCAGCGCCAGCAGCCAGTGGTCCTGTGCCGTGATGCCAAAGTGCTCATTCACGGCACGCGCGGAGGTCAGCAGCGCCTGCTTCGTGAGGCCCACCCATTTGCGCATGCCTTCCGTGCCGCTGGTCTGAAAAAAGCACCAGTCATGCACTCGCATCTCGTGCCGTGCGAACTCAGCCAGCGCACTACCTTCCGCGGAAGGTTCAGGCTCTGCGATCCACACGCTGCCATCATGCCAAAACTCGGGCTGAAGCATCACAGTCGTCTCCATGGCAGCGCCTCCAGAATTTCGCCAAATCCTAAACCTCCTCCGCTGCGGTCTGCCGACAAATGCCCGCCATGGGAGGTCACGCGCTCAAAAAACGCGTCCTTCTCAAACAGATGCTCTGTGCAAAGCCCACAGAAATCCAGGGGTTGCCCCTCGGACAGCGCCACCGCCGCTTCATAAGCGGCGAACATCTGGCCCAGTGCATGATCCATCGCCGACGTGAGCACCAGTGTGTGCTGCGGGTGGGTTTGCGCCACGGTGCGCCAGTCGCGCCGTGCGGGTTTGACCACCACCGCATCAAAACCCTGCGTGCCGTCTCTCCAGCCTTTGTCGAGCGCCAGTTTCACACCCCACTTCTGCCTCACGGCCTCCCACGCCGCAGCATCATACGGAAACGGATCTTCGACAAAATCCAGTGCTTGGCGCACACGCAGCGGCAGGGTTTCCATAAACTTCTCAAACGCCATCGGGTTCAGCACGCCGTTGAAATCCACCCGCAGTCGCACGCCCTGCGTTTCAAATCGCTTCGCGCAGCCTTCGAGGAAGCGTGCCGTTTCGCCGTAATTCGCCAATCCCTTGGCCTTGATCGCGGGCCAGCCTTCTGCGAGCACGCGCTCTATCTGCGCCTCAGTGTCCGCCGCAAAACTCCATGAGTAATGGCTGCGCGGAATCTCCCGCTCTTCAAACAAACTCACACCCGCACGGCGTGCCGCACCGTCGATCTCCGCACAACGCAGCGCCATCGCCGTCACCGGCGTCGTGACGCCTTGGCTAAGCAGCCGCAGTTGTTCCTCCACTGGCGCATCGCCAAACTCCGGCCAGGGGTGGACGCAGCCATAGCCGCCATCCACGCAGATCAGCACTCCAGCAAACTCACGCCGAACCGAAGCCGCATTCAGCGCCATCCCGCTGCGCAGCAAATATTCGTGAACATAAATGGGCGGCATCATTTCGAGAAGACGACCTTCATTCGTCATTCCACATTCGTCATTCGACTTTTTTCAGCGCATCACGTCCGCGCCCTTCATAATCCCCCAGCACATCAGCGCGGAAAATAGCAGCAACTGTACCCCGCTCATGGCCAGTAGCCGGTTGTGCCCCCTGCTCTGCGGTTCGGCGATCACCCGCCAGCATACAAAAAGCCCGATGGGCAGCGTGATGAGCGGCAGCGTGAAGGCGCGCGGCCAACCCTGCTGAAACCAGTAAATTCCCGCCGCGTGTGCTGCGACGATGAGCCCAACGATCTCCGCCCGCGCAAACCCCACTCCTAGGCGCACTGCTAATGTCTTCTTGCCGGTCTGCCCGTCCTCCGCGACATCGCGCAGATTGTTGATGGCGATCAAGACCGTGCTCAGGCAGCCGATTTGAAAGCCTGCCACTAGCGCCGCCTCGTACCACTCGCCCGTTTGCACAAAGGCCGTGCCCGTGACTGCCACGAAGCCGAAGAACAAAATCACAAACAGTTCCCCCAGTCCGCGATACGCCAGCGGCACCGGTCCGCCGGTGTAGCCAAAGCAAAAGTACAGCGATGGAATGCCGATGAAAAGAATGGGCAACCCCCGCGCCTCAAACAACGGCACCCCCAGCAGCGTCGCCACACCGAGCATCAACCACGCGGCAATCTTCACCGTCTTGGCCGATGCCGCACCGCTTGCCGTGATGCGCCGTGGGCCGATGCGTGCCTGCGTGTCCGCGCCCTTGATCGAATCCAGCGCGTCATTGAAAAAGTTCGTGGCGATCTGCAGCGCCCCGCAACCTCCCAGCGTACAGAAAGCCAGCCACCAGTCAAAGTGCCCCGAAATCTTCGCCCCCAGCGCACAACCTACCACGACAGGCGCGATGGCCGCCCCGAGGGTTTTCGGACGTGCAGCGGAAATCCAGTCGAAGAACGAGGTCATGGGAAAATGTCGAATGACGAATGCAGAATGGCCTGGCTGTCGCAATCACTTCGTCATTCGGAAATTCGGCATTCGTCATTTAGGAAGCTCCACCTGTCCATTGGACATCAGGTACGCGATCAGATTTTTCACATTCTCATCTCCCAGCGCTGTCAGCAGTCCTTCCGGCATCAGCGACATAGGGAGTTGCGCCTGCTTCACGATCTGCGTGCGTTCAATCGTCAGCCGCTCGGCGGGAGTCTGCACGGTCAGGGTGCGCTCGGTCTGCTCGGGGATGACGCCGGTGATGGTGCGGCCGTCTTTGAGATTGAGCACGCTCACGCGGAAATCCGCTGGCACCACAGCGCTGGGGTCCAGGATGTTTTCGAGGAGGTACTTCAGGTTGTGGCGGTCGCTGCCGGTCAGCTCAGGGCCGATGGCACCGCCTTGGCCGTAGAGTTTGTGGCAGGCACTGCACGCCGCCATGAAAATCATGCGGCCCTTGGCAGGATCAGCCTTCGCCACCACCTCCGGCTTCAGCAGGCCTTCCCACTTCGCAAACTCCGCCTTCTTCGCCTCCGGTGTGTCGCGAATCTCGCCCCAGGCTTCGGTGAGCAGGGAATTGAGTGATTCATCGCCCAGGCTGCGGATCTGTCGCGCCTGGAACGGGGAGATAGCCGTTGCTGGCACCTTCTTCGCCTTCACCGCTTCCAGCAACGCCTTCGCATAGCTTGGGCGCGAGGTCAGCGTCGCCACCGTCGCGGCCTGCTGCTCCTCACTGCGGCCGGGCCATGGGTTGAGCATCGCCTTCGGAATGTTTGGATCATCATACGCTGCCAAAGCACTGCGCGAGACCGTGCCCAGGACCTTGTCATTGATCAGCCCACGAATGACCGGCAGCAGCTCCGGCTTCGCGCTACGCGTGAGGCTCTTGAAAGCATTCAACCGCGCATTGGCGTCGCCATCGGTGTTCTTTACGATCACGATCAAATCATCCGAGGCACGCCCACTGCCGAAGACCACGGAAAGGTTTTGTATTGTAGTCCCGGCTTTAGCCGGTTCTGGTGCGACGCCGCGCGCAAACTCATCCCAGCCCTTCGGCTTCTTCGCAGAGCTAAATCCATCCAAGCCTGCGGCAATACCCGCGAGCACATCATCACGCACTTCCTTGTGCTCCGTCATCAGCGCCACCAGCGCGTCCACCGCCTCTGGCTTCGCTTCGATCATCTCCGCGATCCGACGGGACACCAAGCGGCGCACGGTCGGCAGTTTCGCCTCCTTGATCAATTCCACGCCCTTCAGCGGGTCCGCCGCCACGGCAGGCTCGATGCCATACCAAATCACGAGTGGCTGCTGGCGGTCGTTCGCGTCTTCTTCGTGCTTGGCCAGCGTGGTGGCGATGGGCCAGCGTTCTTCGAGGGGAAGGCGCTGCATGTCTGATGCGGTTTGCAGGCGGACGAGTCCGTCTTTGCTGCTGGCATCTGCCAGTCCACGCAGCGGACGCGGTGCAGGCCCGGTGCCTTTTTCAAACTGCTGCTGCAGATCCATGCGTGCCCACCAGTTGTTGCTGGCAGAGCGTTCCCCCTTCTTCGACTCCCCATACACAATCTTGTAAATGCGCCCGCTGGTGCGATGCACGCCATCATTGTCATGGCACTCCCCGCTGTCGCTCCAGTCGGAGACGACGACGTTCCCATCCGGGCAGGTGAGGAGGTCGATGCCGCGAAACCATTTGTCCTTGGCCTGCATGAAATCCGGCGCGTGCTTACCCACGTAGCCGCAGCCCTGGCGCTCCAGTGTGTCCATGTTGATGCGGTTGCCGTGCAGGTTGCAGGTGAGGACGGCCCCGTGGTATTCCTTGGGCCAGAGGCCACCCTGATAAATGAGCATGCCCACATGCGCGTGACCGCCACCGAGTTCAGCGGTCTTGTTGCTGACGCCCTTGCGGATGCTGTCCCATTTTTCTGAGCCGGTGTCCCAGTGGAAGTGGTCCGCCGTCTGCTCGATGATTTCATACACATGCGGGTTCAAATGCGTGCCGAACATGCGGCGGTAGTACGCACCGGGAATCACATGCCACAGGTGGCCGATGACGGTGTTGATCATGAACAGGTCGCCATTTGCATTCCAATCATGGCCCCAGGAGTTCGTACCGCCGTGGGACACGGTCTCCAGGATCTTCAGCGTCGGGTGGTAGCGCCAGATGGCGCAGTTCATCTTGATGCGCTTGTCCGCAGGTGTGCCCGGTGCGCCCACGCTGGAGGTGTCAGTGATGCCGTGGCGGCCATACAGCCAGCCATCCGGTCCCCAGCGCAGACCGTTGACGATGTTGTGGCCGATGGTCTTCACATTGAAGCCGTCCAGCAGCACCTCGGGCTCGCCATCCGGCACGTCGTCGCCGTTTTCATCGGCGATGAAGCTCAGCGTGCCGTTGTGCAGCACCCAGACGCCGCCGTAGCCGGTCTCCACGCTGGTCAGGTAGCTGCCGCCCTCCCAGAACACCTTGCGCCCGTCGTGCTTGCCGTCGCCGTCCTTGTCTTCCAGGATGATGATGCGGTCCCGCAGCTTGGTGTCCCAGCGCATGGGGTTTTCCGCATACGTGTAGTTTTCCGCCACCCAGAGTCGGCCTTTGGTGTCCCAGCTCATCGCAATCGGCTGCTGCACATCCGGCTCGGCCGCAAACACCACGCACTTGAAGCCTTTGGGCAGCTCCATCGTGCGCGCCACCTCTTCCGCAGGCATCGGGTCGCCTTTCTCGGTATTGAAGGGTTTCGGGAATTCTTCCGCGTGAAGAGCGGTGATGAGAGTGAAGAAGGTGAGAAGCGTGGTCGGGCGCATGGTGATTCTTTGAATCGGAGCGGGTAAACCGCAAACGGGAAGACGGAGTATGGTAAAAGAAAGTCAAATAAGTGCTTGAAAGCTGGTGTTGATGCCATACAATTGATGGCATGAAATTAACCATGCACATCGACGATGACTTGTTGGAGAGGGTGATGAAAGCCCACGACATTTCCAGCAAAACCAAGGCCGTGGACTTCGCTCTGCGGGAAGTGGACCGGCGGGCCACCTTGAAACGTTTGGCAGAGACCAACCTCGGTTTGACTGAAAAAGAAATCCTCACCGCCTTTGATGACCGCTACAACGTCATTGAACTGCGTGCTGCCGAGACTCCTGGAGCCGGTCCCAAGCTTCCTGAACCCAAACCCGTGACCTATGCAAAAAAGCCCCGTTCTCGTCGATAGCAGCTTCTACATTGGCATGACACGGCAGGGAAAGAATCCGCTGCCGCTGCTCACCTATCTCGCCGTAGATCGTGACCTCGCGATCTGCGGCGTCATTCGTGCCGAGGTCGGGCGCGGCATTCGCATCCCCAAGGTGCGGGAGGCCTTCCACGGCTTCTGGGATGTGATGATCAACGTTCAGACGGACAACAAGCTCTGGCTTCAGGCAGAAGACCTTGCCTGGAAACTCGACCGCAGCGGCAAGACCCTGCCGCTGACGGACATCGTCATTGCCTGCTGCGCCATGCGCCTGGGGGCCACCGTTCTGACCCATGATCACCATTTTCTGGAGATTCCCGGCATCCATGTGGCGATGAGCGGGGCTGATCTCTGATGCATGGAATGGCTCGTATGGCGCGTTTCCTGCATTATCATCCGCCATGCGTCCGGTATCCTTCCTGCTCCTCACTAGCCTGCTGATAGGTCAGGCAGACGCGGCTTCGAAAACGAAGGCTGCGCCCAAGCCATCTGCCCCCGCAGCCCACACCGCTGCCGAACTGGCCGCGACGATCCGCCCCTCGCTGGTCAAAATCACCCAGATCGGCCGCGAAGGCACCGACGGCATCGGCTCCGGCTTCATCGTGAGCGCGGACGGCCTGATCGCTACGAATCTACACGTCATCGGCGAAGCGCGTCGCCTCCAAGTGGAAATGCACGACGGCAAAACTCACGATGTCACCGTCGTCCAGGCCAGCGACAGCCATCATGATCTCGCTTTGATCAAGATTGACGCCAAGGGCCTCAAGCCTCTGCCGCTGGGAGATTCCAGCAAAGTCCGCCAAGGCGACCCCATCGTCGCGATGGGCGCGCCGGAAGGTCTGGCTTTTAGCATCGTGCAGGGGGTGCTCTCTGCCACCCGCGATGTCGATGGCCTGGAGATGCTGCAGGTCGCCGTGCCCATCGAGAAAGGCAACAGCGGCGGCCCCTTGCTCGACATGCAGGGGAACGTACTGGGCCTGCTGACGCTGAAGTCGCTCAAGACCGACAACCTCGGCTTTGCCATGCCGGTGAACGAACTCAAAACGCTCATCGAAAAACCCAATCCCGTGCCCATGTCGCGCTGGCTGACCATTGGTGCGCTCAATCCAAAACAGTGGCAGACCTATCTGGGCGCGCAGTGGACGCAGCATGCCGGTGTCATCCGCTCCGAATTTCCCGGCGCAGGTTTTGGTGGGCGGGCGCTTTGCCTTGCCACGCAAAAGGTGCCTGAAGCCAGTTTCGAAATCGCCGTCACGGTACGCCTTGATGATGAATCCGGTGCCGCCGGCCTCACCTTCTGCTCGGATGGCGCGGACAAGCACTACGGCTTCTATGCCTCGGGCGGCAAGCTGCGCCTCACCCGCTTCAACGGTCCCGATGTCTATTCCTGGACCATCCTCGCCGATGTCCCCAGCGATGCCTACAAAGCCGGTGAATGGAACACACTGCGCGTTCGTGTCGAGCCGGAGCGCCTGGTCTGCTTTGTGAATGGCAAGCAGGTCATCGAAAGTGACGACACTGGCCTGCGCGACGGCTCCGCCGGTCTGTGCAAATTCAGGACCACGGTGGCCCAGTTTCGCAATTTCCGCATCGGCACCGATCTCGCTGAAAAGCCGCTACAGCCCGAAGTCGCCTCCCAGTTCCGCTCGAAAGTAGAGGAATACATCGCCGCCGCAGCCACCGCCGACAAAACTCTGGACGGCCTGCTGGAAAACCCCGCTGCTGCTAGGCGTGTGCTCGTAGAGCAGCGTCGCAAGCTCGAAGAAGAAGCGGCGAAGCTGCGCGAACTCGAACGCGAGCTGCACCGTCGGGCGATGACCAAGGAAATCCTCGCGGAACTCGCCAAGCCCGAGCCGGAGATCAATCTACTGCGTTGTGGGCTCCTGCTGGCCCGTCACGACAATCCTGAGATCGACGTTTCAACCTACCTGAACAGTTTCAAGGCCATGGTACTGGATCTCAAGGATGATCCCGAAATCAAGCAAGGGACGATTTCTGCCGTGAAGCGCCTCAACCGCTATTTCTTCGAAGAGAACGGCTTTCATGGCAGCCGTGGCGACTACAGCAGTCGCTCCAACAGCTACCTCAACGAAGTCATTGATGACCGCGAGGGACTTCCCATCACGCTGAGCGTACTGTATGTCGAGCTTGCCTCCGCCCTCGGCGTGCAGGGCGTGTTTGGCGTGCCGCTCCCAGGCAAATTCATGGTCGGTTACCGCGATGGTCCTGAAGGCGAACTCCAGCTCGTGGATGTCTTTGAGCACGGGAAACTGGTCACGGTGAAGCAGGCGGCGCTCGATCTCACCGATGACGGTCATTTTCCGGAAGGTGCCCTCTCTCCCACGACCAAGCAGGCCATCCTGCTGCGCATGCTGCGCAATCTGATGAGCAGCGTGTTTGATGATAGCCGCTCGCTGCGCGAATCGCTCCCCTATTTAAACCTCGTCCTCGCCATTGATCCCCAGTCCGCCGCCGAACGCCTCACCCGTGCGCAAATGCGTCAGCGTCTCGGTGAAAAAGCCGGTGCTCGCGAAGACGTGAGCTGGTTAATCGACAACTTTCCAGCCGATGGCCCCCCGGAACTCATGCAGCAGTTGGACCGCTGGATGCAGTCATTGCGCGAGTACTAACCCGGCTAGCCTTTGAACCCTGCCAGCCGCACCCCAAACAGCCACCGAAACGGCGGCTTCAGCGAGATCGCTTTGCGCAGGCCGTAGGGCAGCAGATCCACCAGACTCTCACAGATCACTGCCGGCCACGTAGGCAGCAGCATGAATTTGCCACGTCCGCCAAAGATGATGCGCGTCTTGGTGAAACCGACCTGCCGAAAGAGCGCTGCTAGATCGCCCACCGTGTATTCCTTGAGGTGGAAGCCCTTGGCCTCACGGTCATAGACGCAACTGATGTCATGCGGCCCGGTCAGCCGGCTGGGGGTGATGCAGATATAGACCCCACCAGGTGCGAGCGCGGCATACAAATGCTGCAACTGCTCCACGGCATCTTCCGGGTGCAGGTGCTCCATCAATTGGTTGCTGTAGGCCACGTTCACACTGTTCGGCTCCACCGGAATCGTGCTGCCGTCAGACAGCACCAGACGCAGGTTTTCGGGCAGTGCGCGCTTGCGGGTGATCTCATCGGACACATCCACCGCCAACACCTGGGCCACTTTGGTCGCGACTGTTTTGGCCAGCTCGCAATCTCCCGGCCCGACTTCGAGGAAGACCGTTTTCGGGGTTAAAAAGGGCGTCAGTATCTCCATCTTCTCCGCCACATCGGCGGCCAGCCGTTCGGGGGAGGACTTGTTCGTGTGCTGTGGATGTTCGGGCACGCGTTTGAAAAGTTCATCATAGACCTCCGAGTACAGCGTGCGGCGCTGTTCCTTAGTCGCGTGGCGCAGCCGGTCGGCGAGTTCGCGCTCCACTTCGTAATGCTGGCGGAGCTGTTCCGGGGTGCGGGTATCGGTGACGGTGATGGGCATGAGTGCCCAAAAGCTAAGCGCCAGATGGGAATCAGGCAAGGACTCGCACTTCCTTGCTCATTGCCGAAGGCGAATTAGCATAGGAGCCGATGCTGAAACACCTTCTTCTGCTCTGCATGTTCACGGTTGCGGCCCTGGCCCAGGATCTAGGTCCTGCCAAGGACGATCCTTCCGTGCCCAAAGATCGCGATACCATCCTGCGCATCCAGATCTTCCTCGACAAAAACCTCTTCGGTCCCGGCAAGCTGGATGGAGCCATCGGCGAGTTCACCTACAAGGCGGTGGTGAACTACAACTTCGCACACGGCCAAAAGGATTTGTACAATTGGACCCGCATCCAAGCAGCGGCGGAGGCCGAGGTGCCCATTGTCTTCGCCGCGTTCAAGATTCAGCCCATCCTGACTCGGTATGTCACAGCCGACTTGCCTGAAGACTACGAGAAGGCCTCGGTCTATCCCTTCATGGCGTATCGCAGTCTGCTGGAACTCATTGCCGAACGCTTTCATACGGATGAGTCCTTCCTCGCCGTCATCAATCCCAAGATGAATATGGCCACGCTCAAGCCCGGCGATATCCTCGTGGTGCCCAACGTGAAATCCTTTCGTATCGAGGACATCAAACCCATGCAGAGCTTCAAGACCGACGCCATGCTCAGCAGTCATACCATTGTGGTGGACACCACGGAGCGCATGGCCGCGATCTACAGCGACAAGGAGATGATGCTCGCCGCGTTTCCCATCACCCCCGGCAAGCCGCAATTCATCCCCGTCGGTACCTGGAAAGTGATGTCCATGATGACCACGCCCACCTTCCGCTATGACAAGCAGTTCCTCGAAGAAGGTGTGCGCGGGGAAGAGGCCTTTCAGATTCCGCCCGGGCCGAACAGCCCCATCGGCGTCATTTGGTGCGGCCTGAGCAAGTCAGGCATAGGCCTCCACGGCACCGCCATGCCGCGCACCATTGGCCGCACCCGCAGCGCGGGCTGCGTCCGCTTTGCCAACTGGGATGCCATCCGCCTACCGCAACTCATCCGGCCAGGAACGCGCGTCATCGTGCGGTAGATAGTGGTCCGCACAGTCCTCTGTGCGGCGCTCCGCAAACACACCCGCCTCCAAGCCGCATGATGGCCAGTGCTCACCGCGTTAATCTCCCACCATGCGCATCCTCATTGCCGGCCTCTTCCACGAGACGCACACCTTTCTCGACGGACTAACACCGCTATCCGACTTCCAAATCCGTCGTGGAGAGGAACTCTGGGCCAGCAAAGGCGACTCCTCACCGCTCGGTGGCGTGCTCGCACTCGCCGATGAATTCGGGTGGCAGATGCTCCCTGCCGCCGACTACCGCGCGCAGCCTTCGGCCACAGTGGCGGATGAGGTCATCGAGCAATTCTGGAACGACATCGCCCCAATTGTCGCCAAAGCCGACTACGATGCCATCTACCTCGTGCTCCATGGTGCGATGGTCTCGCAAACCTGTCTCGATGTCGAAGGTGAGATACTCCTCCGCCTTCGCAACCTCACCGCCGTGCCCATCTTTGGCGTCTTCGATCTCCACGCTAATTTCTCACCGCAAATGGCCGCGCTGGCCGACTGCCTCGTCGGTTACCGCGAAAATCCACACACCGATGCCCGCGAGGCTGGATTGATCGCTGCGCGCCTGCTGAACCGTTGCCTCACCACCGGCCAGCGCCCGAGCATGCAGCTTCAGCAGCCCGGCCTCCTCTGGCCGCCCACCGGCACCGGTACCGCGAATGATCCCATGCTCACCCTGGAAGCCATGGCGCGGCAGTTTGAGGGAGAGAACGATTCGCTCTGGGCCATGAGCATCGTTGCCGGTTTCAGCTTTGCGGATACCCCGGACACCGGTGTCAGCTTCGTCGCCTGCACCACGGCGGATGCCACGCCGCAGCTTGAGGCGCTCGACAAGTGTGCGCACGAACTCAGCCACCTCGGCCAGATCACCTATCCGTCCGCGGATGAAGTTCTCTCCCAGCTCAAACCGCTGCCCGCAGGCCTGACCGTACTCGTCGAGCCCTCCGACAACATCGGCGGCGGTGCTCCCGGCGATGGCACGGGACTGCTGCGTGCGCTGATTCGCCATGGCATTCGCAAAGCTGCCATTTGCATCAGCGATCCGCAGTCAGTGAGCGAGATCGAAGCGGGTGTGCGCACCATCAAGCTGGGCGGCAAAGGCAGCCGTCTGGATGCAGGCCCGCTCGAACTCGAAGTCGAGCTCATCGCCTTGAACGACGGCCGCTTTGAGCTCGAAGACAAGAACAGCCATCTTGCCAGCATGTGTGGCGATGTCTTCGACATGGGCCGCTGCGCCGTAGTTCGGCATGGGGGACTTATCATTCTCATCACCAGCGTGAAGACGCCCCCTTTCGATCTCGGCCAGTGGCACAGTCAGGACATCGTGGTTGAGAAGCTCTCCGTCGTCGCCGTCAAGGCTGCCGTGGCCCATCGCCGCGCCTATGACAAAATTGCCGCCCGCATGCTGTGGGTGGATACGCCGGGACCGTGCAGCAGCAACTTGCAGACGCTGCCGTAACGGCATTTGGAGCGCGCCCGATAAATTTCATCCCAAGAGGACACTCAGTTCAGCGTCATGCGGTGTGAATCCACACCGCAATGAACACAAACGATCCTCATCAGCCGACCGCTTACCAAGTCCCACCCGGCTGGGAGCGCTTTCAACCACCGCCTGCGGCTGAACCCATCTTGCAAGCCATCATACTGGAGGATTCACCGCAGCCTGTGCGGAGCCAACCCCGAGCCTCAGCATGGCTGCGCCTCTGGCGGCAGATGGGTGGCGGTTCGCTCATGCTCAGCATTGCAGTGCATGTGGGCCTGCTGCTGCTGGCGGGTTTGATCATCGTCGGTTCGCAGATCACGAAGCCTGTCGTGGATTTCATACCAGCCGGGCATACCCAGGCGAGCGTGGATGCTTCACGTCAGTTGGAACATCAGGTGAGCATGAAGCATCTGAACGCCTCAGTGAAGCGGACTCCACAGTCACGTCTCGCAGTGGCAGGTCCCAGCGTTTGTGTGCTGCCTGATGCCGAAGCACCGATCCTGCCGGAAACAGGGCAGGGGCTGAGTGCGGCAGGTGGCAAGCTGAGCAATGCCGCCATCGGCATTGGCATGCAGCGTACAGGGCCCTCCGCCAATCTGACCAATCTGCCAAACATGTTCGGGGGGCGCTGTTCTGTACAAAGCCGTCTTGAGAAATTGAGAGAAAATGGCGGCACGCCGGAGTGTGAGATGGCAGTGTCGCGCTCTCTGGCATGGTTGAAATCACAGCAGAATGCGGATGGTTCCTGGGGCCGTACCAACAAAGGAGCGATGACGGGATTGACGCTACTTTGTTACTTGGGGCGCTGTGAGACGCCAGATTCTGCATTTTATGGCGACAATGTGCGCAATGGCATGCTCTACTTGGTGGAGCTCGCGCGGAAGAATTCATACGGCCTTGTAGCGGAGCAGGTTGTGTCGGATTCCGCAACTTATGAGCATGGAATCGCGACTTACGCGCTGGGTGAAATGTATTCGTTTTATCGCCTGGGCAACCGCAGCCTGCCCGGATTGCGCGAGGCATTTGAGAAAGGCGTGCAGGTGATCATTGAGCAGCAGAACCAGCAGGGCTCATGGACCTATGGCGGCAAGAATGCTGGTATGCCCCACGCCTACAACAAGGATAGCCGGGGTGAGGATTTGTCGGTCAGTGGCTGGCAGTTTCAGGCGCTCAAGGCGGCAAAGCATTCAGGTTTGAAGATTGCGGGTCTCGATGCTGCCATCAAACGCTGCTGCGATTATCTGGAGTCCAAGCAGACGAAGGATGGCGGCTTTGGTAAAACGAACCGGGATGAGCACTACAACCAATGGAGCCTCACCGGCTGTGGCGTGCTGGGCCTTCAGACCTTGGCACACAACAAGGTGACCCCGGTGAAGAAGGGAATTCGCTTCTTGCGTGAATTCCTCACCAGCGAACCGCTCGACTGGGAGCGCAACTGCAACCTCTACTGCTGGTACTACTACACCCAGGCTTTCTTCCAGGCGGGTGCGGATGACTGGAAATTTTACAACGCCCAGTTTCTGCCGCAGATCCTCGGCGCGCAGCAGCCTGATGGCTCCTTCAAACGCGGCCGACCCAATTGGCCGGCAGGTGATGCGGCGGACGCGATCTACCGCCAGTGCCTCTGCACCCTGCAACTCGAAGTTTATTTTCGGTATCTGAAAGTGGCGAGCCGGGATAAGGGGTCGATTTTTGAGAAATGATAACGCTTGCCAACGACGCGGCTGATCTGACAGAATCGCAGCATGATTCGAGTCTTCTGGGCGGTTCTGATTCTTGCTGTACATGGCGGGCAGGCAATGACTGTGGTGCCTTCCGTTTTTCGATCTTTAAGCAAGAACGAGGCCGACGAGCTGCAACAAAAGCTGGCTGGGCTTTCACCTGAGGAGTTTCGCAATCAGTTGCAGAGCAAGCTTGCGCTGGATCAACCACCACTATGGCTTGGCCCGTACACCGAGCCGGTGGTTGCTGACGTCTTTGGTCTGCTCAATAGCGAACGTGCGGCTGAACTGCTGCCGGTGCTGTGGGAACTGGAAGACAAAATTGCTCCTGCGGAAAAGGTGCTGTTTGCTGCGGCTTGTTTCAAGGCGCTGCCAGAACGTGAAAAACATCCTGCGTTTGCCAGGCGGCTCGACGGGGAACTGAAGGCCATGATTACCGCGCCAATGCCTCCGGGAGACACGGAAATTTACAGCCGTTTGTTTTTTTTGTCTCGTGCTGTGGGTGCTCTTGCCAGCTTGTGGAAAGGCAGTGATGATGAAAAGGAATGGATCATGCGGCAAGCGGGCAACTCACGGCTGGACCGAGGTGTGCGCGGTGAAATCATTGAACGACTCTCGGAGATATTGGGCTCTCGAGCAGAGGATGAAACTGCCAGTTCTCCTGGGGGAACCCCGAGGCCAGACATGCTGAGATGGCGGCAGCTTTCCCTACCGAGATCTGACCGTGCAAGACTGCAGAAGATCTGGGGTGGACATGACTGGGTGGGAGAACTGCTGATGCCGCTGGCAAAATCTCGTGAACAGCACTGGGAAGTGCGCGTCCAAGCTGCCATGGCAATGCGCAACATGCCGGGCAAGGATGAACGCATCAAATCAACACTGGAAAGTCTAGCCATCGCAGACAATGAGCATTCGCAAGTGAGACTGACAGCCATCGGGGGCTTGTTAAAAATTTGGGGAGCGAACGACGGAATGAAGATGATGCTCGAAACTATCACGGTGTCACGGGAGGAGAGTGCCACATTGCGTTGTGCAGCGATCCGGACTCTGGCTAACGGATGGAAAGGGGATGTCTCTGTGCGCGAAACCCTGACTACTGTCGTGGCATTGACCGACGATCATACGCCTGTGCAGCGAGCCGCCCTGAGTGCGCTGGTCGATATGGGACACGATGAGCGGCTGCTTCAGTGCCTGCTGAAAACTGCCACAGAGCACAAAGCAGAATGGCCGCTGAGGAAAATGGCAATCGGCCTCCTCGGACAAGGCGCTAAACCTGATGCTGTAGCCAGAAATGATCTCCTGGCCATGGCCAAAGATCACGAGGAACGTGTTTCGTTGCGAACTGAATGCATCAGAAGCCTAACGCGAGTTTCCAAGAAGGATGAGCAGATCAAAGCGCAGATCACATTACTGATGCAATCGGCCCAGGAGGATGAGAAAGTGCGGATTGCGAGTTTTGAAGCCTTGGGGCTGGTGTGGCAGAGAGAAAACAACGAGTGGGTTAAAGAACTACTGATGCCTTTGGTGCGGCCAGAGGAAAAGTGCGTAGCATTGAGGACGCACATTCTTTGGTTCATGCCGCAGTTATGGCGCAGACAGGCGTGGTTGCAGGAGTTTTTCAAAGAATTGTCCATGTCCCCAGATGAACCGGAGCCGATTCATTCGGTGGTGATTCGAGCATCATATAACGGCGATTGGCGAAAAGCGGACTGGTTCAAGCAACGGCTCGTTTCATGGCTGGGAGATCCTGCGCAGCCTGTGAAGGTGCGCCAGGATGCCATTCAAGTGCTGGTCCAGATCTGGCGTGGTGAGTCTTGGGTGGCGGATCTGCTCCTGCCCATCGCGGCGTCGCAAAAAGAAAATCCCAAAGTGCGCGAGCAGGCCATTGTGGCGCTTGGCTCTTGGGTAAGCGAGGATGATAGGGGGCGGGCGCTGCTTTTGTCCTTGGCATCGACATTGAAAGATGTGCCAGCTTTGCGTTGCCGGGCCATCCAGATGCTTGAACTGCATTTCCGAAACATTGAATCCAAAGAAATCCTTTTGCTCATGAACTTAGCGAAATCTTCGACCGAGGAGCCGACTGTCCGCGAAGCAGCCATTGATCTGCTCGGAACCGGCTGGAACCTGCTTGCCTGGGACGTGCGTGGTGACTTTCTGTCTGAGCTCGCCAGCGCGAAAGAACAAAACGAGAAGGTTCGCAGCAGGGCCGCCTTTCGATTGGCTCAGGTGCGAGCAAGCATGGAATTTGGCAACTGAACCTCTCAAGATTAGGTCACGGGGCATGGTCGAGACGAATTTGTCTCAATCAAACACCACGGTCTTGTTCTTGAACACCAGCACCTGGTCACGGACGTGCCACCAGAGGGCTTTGGCGAGGACGTTTTTTTCGAGATCGCGGCCGAGGCGGACGAGGTCGTGGACGCTGTCTTCGTGGCTGACGCGCATGACGTCTTGATGGATGATCGGGCCTTCGTCGAGGTCGGCGGTGACGTAGTGGCTGGTGGCACCGATGATTTTCACGCCGCGCTGGAAGGCCTGATGGTAGGGCTTTGCACCGACGAAGGCGGGCAGGAAGCTGTGGTGAATGTTGAGGATGCGATGCGGGAACTCGGCGATCATCGCGGGGCTGATGATCTGCATGTAGCGAGCGAGCACGACGGTGTCGATGCGGTTTTGGCGCAGCAGTTCGATCTGAGCGGCCTCCTGCGCGAGCTTGTTGTCCTTGGTGATCGGGAAATGATGAAAGGGAATGCCGAAGCGCTCCGCCGCAGGACGCAGGGTCTCGTGATTGGCCACGATGAGAGGGATGTCCACGGGCAGGTCGCCGGATTCGTGGCGGGCGAGGAGGTCGTAGAGGCAGTGGTTTTCCTTGGTGACAAAGAGCGCGATGCGCTTGCGCTGGCTGGCGAAGCTCAGGCGCATCTGCATTTCATGGCGGCGCGCCATAGGTTGCAGGCGTGATTCGATCTCTTCATTCTCGAGTGTGAAGTTTTCCAGGCTCCATTCCAGGCGCATGAAAAAGGCGTTCTGTTCCGAATCAATGTGCTGCTGCAGGTCGATGATGTTGCCCCGATGCGAGAAAATGAAACCGGTGACATCATGCACGAGTCCCGGGCGGTCCGGGCAGTGGATGAGCAGGGTGGCGATGTCAGGAGAGGCCATGGTGAATCAGGATTACGAACGTGAGGCCGGAAAGCGCGTGCAAATGCCGTGGCCTTCGATTAAGCCCGGAATCTGTTCGGCATGACGACCGGAGGCGATAATGCATTCGACACCGCCGTGGACGGCATCCTGCACGGCGCGCAGCTTGGAAATCATGCCGCCGGTGCCGAGGGTGGATTTTTCCTCTTCCGCGTGGTGGATCACGTCATCGACATCTGTAACCACGGGAATTGGGCCGTCTTCGGGCTTTTTGATGTCGCGCAGAAGTCCGGGCGCGCTGGTCAGTAGGATGAGCACGTCGGCACCCCAAAAACGGGCGACGCGGGAGGAAAGCTTGTCGTTGTCGCCGTAGCGCAGTTCTTCGATGGCGACGGAGTCGTTTTCATTGATGACCGGCACCACCTGAGAGAATTCCATGAGACGATCCAGTACGGCTTTGACGCGCGGCGCACGATCCGTGTTTTCGAAGTCTTCATGCGTGACGAGAAGCTGAGCCACGTGCAGGCCGTGATCCCTCAGGAGCGTCTCATAGGAGTGCATGAGGTGCGTCTGGCCCACAGCGGCAAGCGCTTGCAGGGTGGTCACGTCCGAAGGGCGCTGTTTGAAATCCAGCGGCTTCAACCCGGAAGCCACGGCCCCGCTGCTGACGACGACGACGGCATGCCCTGCGCGTTTGAGCAAAGCGACGGCCTCGACGAGTTTGCGCAACTGTACAGGATCGGGTTCAGGCGCGTCTTTGCGCGTGAGGATGCCGGAGCCGAATTTGAGAACGATGCGCTTGGGTGCCATGAGTCAGGGGAAACGAGGGGCGGCGAATATGGCGGGGTGAGCTGCGATGCAAAGGGCAAAAGGCGGAGAGATGGCCGCAAAAAGACGCAAAGAGGTGCAAAAACGGAGGTGCGTCTAGGACTGCGCTTGGGCACGCGAATACGAACCGTGTTTCAACGACGAGATCAGAAGATCAGATATGATCCCGTTTTTGTGCTTTTTTGCGGCCGATCCGTATCTTACCACCGCACCACGGAACTGGCCCAGGTGAAGCCGCCGCCGAAGGCGACGAGGAGCACGACATCGCCCTTGTTGAGGCGACCGGCCTTGTTGGCTTCGTCGAGGGCGACAGGGATGGTGGCGGCGCTGGTGTTGCCGTATTTGTCGAGATTCATGAACACACGCTCCAGCGGTAGGTTCAGTCGCTCAGCAATGGCGCTGATGATGCGGGCATTGGCCTGATGGGGAATGACGAGAGAGACGTCTGCGGCGGTCAGTCCGGCGATCTCCAGCGCCTGCTGGGAAGCCTCCAGCATGCGGGTGACGGCATGTTTGAAGGTTTCACGCCCCTCCATGTGGATCGTGTTGGGATGCGATTCGACGTTTTCTAAGGTAATCGGGCAGGCGGAACCGCCGCCGGGGACTTTGAGGACATCCGCGAGGGTGCCATCCGTGCCCATGACGGTAGAAAGCACACGTCCGGGGGCATCGGTTTCCGATGCATCGGCTTTCCGAATGACCACGGCACCGGCGCCATCGCCAAAGAGCACGCAGGTGTTGCGGTCTTTCCAGTTGATGAGGCTGCTGAGCTTTTCAGCACCAATGACGAGCGCGGTGGTGCGGTTGCCGGTATTGATGAAATGACGTGCAACCTGGAGGGCGTATAAAAAGCCGGAGCAGGCGGCCGAGATGTCAAAGCAGACGGCGTTTACGGCCCCGATCTTTTTCTGTACAAAGCAGGCCGTGGAAGGGAAAAACATGTCTGCCGTGACGGTGGCAACGATGATGAGCTGAATTTCCTCTGGGGTGACTCCGGCGCTGGCCATGGCGCGGCGGGCAGCCTCGGAGGCCAGGTCACTGGTGGCCTGATCCTCGGCGGCGATGCGGCGCTCCTTGATGCCGGTGCGAGAGGTGATCCATTCGTCGGAGGTATCGACGATCTTGGACAGGTCGTCGTTGGTCAGCACTTTTTCTGGCATGTAGCTGCCGGTGCCAATGATGCTGGAGGCGCAGAAGGTCGGAGAACTAGGAGCGGGCATGGAGAGCAATGGAATGGGCGGTAGCGGCGGCTTCGATGTGCGGCCCCACCTGGTGTTGGATGGATTCACAAGCCTGCCGTATGGCGTTCTTCATGGCAAACGGAGATGCACTGCCATGGGCGATAATGGTGATGCCTTTCAGTCCCAGCAGCGGCATGCCGCCGACCTCGTCGGGATTGGTGCGGGTGTGGACGCGTTTGAAGGCGGGCTTGGCCAGCAGGCCGCCGATCTTGGTCCAGAAGCCGCTTTTGATTTCGCTCTTCACCATGCTGAAGATGGCGTGGGAGAGCGCTTCGGCGTTTTTCAAAATGACATTGCCGGTAAAGCCGTCGCACACGACGACGTCCGGCGGCGAGTCCCACACGTCGTGGCCTTCGACGTTGCCGATGAAGTTCAAGCCAGCGGTTTGACGCAGCAGCTTGCCGGTCTCTTTGCAGAGCGCGTTGCCTTTTTCTTCCTCGGTACCGTTGGACATGAGACCGACGCTCGGATTTTTCCGGCCCAGCACATGGCGGGCAAAGGCGCTGCCCATGATGGCGTTTTGCACCAGATGCGAAGGCTCGCTGTCAGGATTGGCCCCGGCATCAATGAGCACCCAGTGCTTGTTCAATGATGGCATGATCGAGGCGATGGCTGGCCGCTCAATATGGGTGAGGGTACGCAGTTTGATCAGGGACGCGGTTACGGCGGCCCCCGTGTGCCCGGCGCTGACCACTGCATCCGCCCGCCCGTCTTTGACCATGTCCACGGCCACGCTGATGGAACTGTCCTTCTTTTTGCGGACCGCGTCGATGCCGCTGTCAGACATTTCCACGATCTGGCTGGCGGGCACGATTTCCAGTTTCGGGCTGGAGATGCCTTGGCGTTTCAGTTCCTTTTCAATGGCGTCAGGAATACCCACCAAAAACAGCTTGGTGATGGCAGGCAGCGACTCGAGGGCGAGTTTGACGCCCGCGATGGGATTTTGTGGGGCGAAGTCGCCCCCCATGGCATCCAGTGCGATCTTCATTCCTGCGGTTGCGTGAGAGTCTTCAAGAACATCGGTTAGCAAGTCTTAAAGCGTGCGGAGGCGGGAATGCAAACGGGAGTTTTTAGCCATAGACGACAAAAACAAACCGGGAGCACTTTGGTTGCACCCCCGGTTGAAAAAAGGCAGATTTAACGGGCCTCTTAGTACACACCTTCCACGATGGTCTTCTCCATCGCACCGAAGGGGCGCACGTCGGCGACGCCATCCCAGGCATAGGGGGCGCGGGGGCGGCGGCGCATGGCTTCGTCGCGCTCCAGGAAGCGGGGCATGAAGAATTCCTTGGTGAGGGTGGTGAGCTCCACGCGGCCCCAGGCGTCGTATTCGACGGTGTTTTCCGTCTGCTTGGGATCGACCACGCGCAGGACGGCGCGCGGTTGGGGTGCGTAATAAGAGATGGAGAAGTTGTCCTCAGGGGTAAGCTGCACGCTGGCGGCCAGACCCATGAGGGTGTTGCCGTAGGTCGGGTAGAAGCCGATGCGGTTTTCCAGCACTTCTTCGACGATGAAGCGCACGTACTGTGGTGTCATGGTGGTGCCACCGACGAAGCAGCCACGGATGCCGGCGGAATAGAGATCCACCTTTTCGGCCAGGGCTTCGAGCAGCTTGGGCGTGGTGAAAATGGCGGAAACCTTACGGTTCTTCAAAATGAGCACGGCCTGGTCGATCACGTGGTCCATGTACTGGCGTGCGACGTCGAATTGCTTGTTGGTGATGGCCTTTTTGACGAAGCGCGGATCGAGATCCACGAAATAGCAGGAACTGCCGCGATAGTTGGCCAGATGCTCCACGGCGAGGCGCAGGCGACGGGGACCGGTCGGGCCGACCATGATCCAGGCTTCACCGGGTGGGAAATGCTTGTCGTCGAGCTTGTGGCTGAATTCTTCGTAATCGACGCGGAAGTCATTCCAGCCGATGCGCTGCTTGGGCATGCCGGTGGTGCCGCCGGTTTCGAAAATGTTGAAGGGCTTGCCCTTGAATGCGGCAGGCACCCAGACTTCCGGCTGGAGGTCGCGCAGCCACTCGTCCTGAAAGTGTGGGAAATGGGCGATGATGTCCTCATAGTTGTTCACCTTGCCACGGGGATCGAAATTTTTTTGGGCCCAGTCGAGCCAGAAGGGGCAACCGGTTTCAGGCGAGAAATGCCAGTTGATGATTTCGCGGACTTGGGTGTCGAGTTGGGTTTTGGCTTCGGCTTGAGTCATGGACGGGGCGGGGGATGGGAGCGGAGACTTTGAAACGAGTGGCAGTAAACGAAAGTGGAAATCGCTGCCTTTCGGTCAATACGTGATGAATATTTTTTCAGATGCTTCGTTGAATACCGCGTCAGTTTATCAAACAACCTCAACAACACCATGAAACTTCAGCATCTGTTCTGCTCCGCCATTGTTTTGTTCACCTTGACCTCGTGCTTTGTCGGCCCCGGCTATGGTCGGCCGATCAGACCCGTGGTTGGTCCTCCTATCATGGTGCCGTACGGCGCGCGTCCCTATCACTACGGCGGTGTGAATTACTTCGAACATCGCGGCGTCTGGTATCGTCCGCATCCCAATGGCAACGGACACTTCATTGTGCCTCGGCCATTTTGAGCCGTGCTGAAAGGGAACGCTGGCGTGCTGGCTGAATGATGCTCTCATGCGGCCCGCATGCCAAACCCCACCGCAGACGCTGCATTTTCCGCCGCCACCTACCGCAAGGTCGCGTGGCGGCTCATTCCCTTCCTCTTTATCTGCTATATCCTGGCCTATCTGGACCGGGTGAATGTGGGTTTTGCGAAGCTGGGGATGAAGGTGGAGCCGTGGTTTTCAGATGCGGTGTTCGCCACCGGTTCCGGCATCTTCTTCATCGGTTACTTCCTGTTTGAGGTGCCGGGAAACATCATGCTGCATCGTGTGGGGGCGCGGCTGTGGATCGCCCGCATCATGATCGGTTGGGGCGTGGTTTCGGCCTTGATGGCCACTTGCACCAGCCCGGTTTCGTTTTACACGATGCGGTTTATCCTGGGCATCGCCGAGGCGGGGTTCTTTCCCGGCATCATTCTCTACCTCACCTACTGGTTTCCGCGCGAGCACCGGGCGCGTATGGTGGCGCTGTTCATGACGGCCATCGCGCTGGCGGGTGTGTTTGGCTCGCCGCTTTCCGGCTGGCTGCTGGCAACTGCCCATGACTGGTGGGGGCTCAAAGCCTGGCAGTGGCTCTTCATCATCGAAGGTATTCCCAGCGTGATTGTGGGCTGCACAGTGCCGTTTTTTCTCACCGATCGTCCGTCACTGGCCACTTGGCTCACCATGGATGAAAAACGTTTGCTGCAAAGTCGGCTGGATGACGATGAAGAGGCGAAGGCTAGCGAAGGGCATCAGAATCACAGCGCGCTGGATGCTTTTAAATCACCGCAGGTGTGGCTGTGCAGCCTGATTTACTTTGGCATTGTCGTCGGCATCTATGGCGCTTCGTTCTGGCTACCGCAGATCGTTAAAAACACCTTCTCCAAGAATGAGTGGATCGTCGGCCTGTACTCCGCCATTCCCTGGGGCTGTGCCGCCGTCGGCATGGTGCTGGTGAGCCGTAACTCTGACCGCACGGGTGAGCGCCGCTGGCATGTGGGCATTTCTGCGCTCGTGGCCGCTGCGGCCTTTGTCATCAGCGGCCTGCCAGGAGTGCCTCCGGTCGGGGTGATGGTGGCGCTGGCGATTGCCATTACCGGCGTCATGTCCGCCGCTGCCTGTTTCTGGGCGCTGCCCACGGCCATTCTGTCCGGCACTGCGGCTGCGGCTGGCATCGCGCTGATCAATTCCCTCGGCAACCTCGCTGGCTACGTCAGTCCTGAAATGGTGGCGTGGCTGAAAAATCGCTATGACATGAGCATGGCGCTCAATGGCGTCGCCGCCATGGTCGCCCTCAGCGCGGTGGCGGTTCTCTTCTGCCGCACCGGTCCCGTATCTCGCAAAACATGAGCCTTTCCTCCCTCTCTCAAGACGACAACACCGCCCTTTTTCGCAAAGCCTGGACGCTCTACGACACCATCTCCGAGAAGAACTACATGTTCCATCGTGAGATCTATGGCCACGTCACTGGCTTGTTGCAGCAGCGCCACGCGCAGGGGCAGTATCACCTCCTAGATCTTGGCTGTGGCAATGCACGCTTTCTGGCACCCTGCTTGCGTGCCGCCCCGCCAGCCAGCTACGACGGCGTGGACCTGTCTGCCTCCGCGCTCGATGAAGCGCGCACGCATTTGAATGGCCTCGCCAATACGGCGCTGCACCACAAGGACATGCTCCAGACTGTGGAAGACACGGATTCGGCCTTTGACCTCATCTTTAGCGGCTTTGCTGTGCATCATCTGGATGCGGCGGGCAAACAGCGCCTGTTTTCCGCCTGCGCCGAGCGCCTCGTGCCTGGGGGGCAGTTCATCCTGGTCGATGTCGTGCGTGAGGAGGGCCAGACGCGTGAGCAATACCTCGACGGCTACCTAAATTTCATGCGCACGCAGTGGACCGAGGTCGTCCCCGAGCAGCTTGAAGAAGCCTGCGCGCATGTCGCTGCGTACGACTTCCCCGAGACCCTGGCCGATCTCAAGCAGATGGCGAAGCAGGCGGCGCTGTCAGAGCCGGAGATCATCGGCCAGTACCAGCAGCATTGCATTCTGCGGTTCACGGTCTGAAAGAGGTTCCAAACGCGCCTCGTTTGCCTTCGTACCACCTGATGATCCGACGCGCCCTCTTTCTCGCTTTTCTCTCCGCTGCCGCCAGTGCTGCGGACCTGACGCATTTTGAGCAACGCATCCGGCCGCTGCTCATCGCGAACTGCATTGACTGCCACGGCCCCGATAAGCAGAAGGGTGGCCTGCGTCTCGATTCCCGTGCAGGCTGGCAGACCGGCGGTGACTCCGGCCCTGCGTTGGTCCCCGGTAAGATCGCCGAGAGCAAGCTCTGGCAGGCGGTTTGCTACACCGACCGCGATTTGAAAATGCCGCCCAAGCGCAAGCTCAAGGAGAGCGAAGTCGCTGATCTCAAGCTGTGGATCGAATCCGGCGCGCCTGATCCGCGCGATGAAGTCGCCAACGCTGGAGGTAAAGTCAAATCCTCCCGTGCGGATGCCAGCTTCTGGTCCTTCCAACCACCCAAGGCCACGCCACCGCCGGTGGTGAAAAACACGGCTTGGCCCGCGAACGACATTGACCGTTTCATCCTCGCCAAGCTGGAGGCCAATCAGCTCACGCCAGCGCCAGATGCCAGTCCCACCATCCTACAGCGCAGGCTGGCCTTTGACCTCACCGGGCTGCCGCCAGACCTCTCTCAGCCGGCAGCGCTCACGCCAGCGGCGTATGAGAAGCGCGTGGACGAGTTGCTCGCCTCCGCTGCTTTTGCCGAGCGCTTTGCCTCGCATTGGCTGGACATCACGCGCTTCGCCGAATCCTCCGGCGGTGGGCGCTCGCTGCCATTCAAAGATGCGTGGCGTTTCCGTGATTACGTCATCGAGTCCATTCGCGATAACGTGCCGATTGATCGCATGATCACCGAGCATTTGGCGGGTGATCTCCTGCCAGCTACAGATGCTGCCGCTCGCCGCAGGCAGGTGACGGCCACCGGTTTCCTCGCGCTTGGTCCCACGAATTATGAGGAGCAGGACAAGGGCATGCTGCGCATGGACATCGTCGATGAGCAACTCGACACCATGGGCCGCGCCTTCCTCGGACTCACCCTCGGCTGCGCCCGTTGCCACGACCACAAGTTTGATCCCATCTCCGCACGCGATTACTACGCGCTCGCCGGTATTCTCCGCAGCACCAAGACGCTCAAAAATTACACCGACAACGTCGCGCATTGGATCGACACGCCCCTGCCACTGGATGGTGCCGCCGAAACTGCGATGCAGAAGTACGAGCAGCAGGCCAATGCTCTCAAAACTCAAATCGCTAAGCTGAAGGATAGCCTGCGGGATGCTGGCAGCGCCGATCTACGAGGGGGCAAAAACCTCGCCGTCAGTGATCTCCCCGGCATCGTGGTCGATGACAGCGCTGCGCAGATTGTCGGTGTGTGGAAGAGGTCCACCGTCTGCCCGCCTTACATTGGCAGCGGTTACCTCACAGACAACAATGACGGCAAAGGCGAGAAGACCGTCACCTTCACGCCTAAGATTCCCAAGACCGCTCGCTATGAGGTGCGCTTGGCTTTCAATGCGGGTCCCACTCGGGCCGAGAGTGTCACCGTCACCATCCTGCATGCGGATGGTGAGGAATTGAAAGGTGTCAAGATGGTCACGGACGCCATCACGGGCTTGCAGTTTGCCTCCCTGGGCACCTATCGCTTTGAGGCTAATGGCCAGGGCTTTGTGCTCATTTCCAACGCAGCTTCACAAGGGTTTGTCACGGTCGATGCTGTGCAGTTTCTGCCTGCGGATGAAGTGCTCGCTGAGCCGAAGGTTAAAAAAGAATCTCCCGCTGCGGTCAAACTCAAGCAGCGGCTCGCCGAAGTGGAGAAAGAACTCAAGGCTCTGCAAAAAGGCCAGACTGACCGCCCCGAGGCCATGTCTGTGGCGGATGATACCGCGCCCGAAGACGCCAAGATTCACATTCGCGGCAGCACCCGCAATTTGGGAGCCTTGGTGCCGCGTGGTTTTATCCAGGCTGCCCTGCGCGGTGATGCGCCAGCAGTTCCCGCAGATGCCAGTGGACGCCTGCAACTGGCGCAATGGATCACTTCCCGCGACAATCCGCTCACTGCACGCATCATGGTTAATCGCATCTGGCACTGGCTCTATGGCGCGGGCATTGTCCGCACCACAGACAACTTCGGCTCTACGGGGGAAGCGCCAAGCCATCCCGAACTGCTTGATCATCTCGCCCTCAAGTTCATCGAGGACGGTTGGAGTCTGAAGCATCTGATCAAGCAGATGGTCATGAGCCATACCTATCGCATGGATTCAACCAGCACGGCCTCCGCCGCTCAGCACGCGATGGACCCTGATAACCGCCTGCTCAGCCACATGAACCGCAAGCGCCTGGATGCCGAGTGTCTGCGCGATGCCATGCTCGCCGCCGCAGGCACTCTGGATCGCGCCCTCTACGGCCCTGGAGTCAGTGAGGTCAAAGCGGTGGATGCCAATGACCAGAAGATTCAGAACATCGAATACGGCTACCAGTTCCTCGATACCCGCCGCAGCCTCTACACCGCCGCATTCCGTAACGTGCGCCACCCGCTGTTTGAGGTCTTCGATTTCGCCGACATCAACCAGCCCATCGCCCAGCGTACCACCAGCACCGTGGCCACACAGGCCCTCTTTTTGATGAACTCCCCCAAAGTCATCGAGCAGGCCCGCAGCGCGGCTGATCTCGTGCTCAAGTCCTCCCCTGAGATCGATAAGCGCATCGAGAACGCCTTTCAAAATTCCTTGCAGCGCAAGCCCACTGCGAAGGAGCAGGCTCAGGTGCGAGATTACCTCGATACCAGCCTTTCCGGCAACGCCACCGCTGAGGATGTGCGCGACCTTTGGGCGCGGTTCATCCAGACGCTGTGGTCCACGCCGGAGTTTCGATTCTTGAATTAGTACGATAGACGCTCCTGTCTGTCGATCAGCGCGCTCGCAAGCACCCCAAGACGACGGATAACGAGGGGCGCACTAAACCGTAACCGTGCAGTAGGGCATGAAAGAGCGCGACAGCGTCTTGGAGTGCGGTGGCACAGATGCACGGCGCAAGCCTGCATCGGCGACACCGCTTTCGCGGGGTAAAGGATATGCTTTGGCCGCAGCACTCCGTCCGGCCTGCTGAAGCAGTAGCACTTTCATGCGGTGTAGAATACTCTGCGACTCCAGCCCACCCTACAGCCTGCGAAAGCGGCGTCGCGCCAAGGCTTGCCGCACGCACTCCAAGACGCTGTCGCGATCTTTGTACTCCACTGCATGGTTACGGCGTGCGCCGGTGAAGCCGGAGTCAACGTGGGTTCAAGTCCCACCGATCCAATT
>CAINGK010000177.1 GCA_903848465.1 uncultured Verrucomicrobiota bacterium | reverse complement strand
TGTTATTGCTTCTGCCATGAGAGCCAACTTCGCAAAGCGGCCCTCCCACTTATTAACATCAAATTCAAAAGTACAGAGGAAACTTCAGCTTTTTTTGACTCAAGATGTGTATAAAGACCAGGGCGACAGCCCGCCCGTCCACCAGCGCATTCAAATGCCCGCTGACTCCCTCCCCGCCCAAAGCCCCGATCCAGAAATGAGCTTTGTGAGACGCTATTTCGTTAAACCTCGCCTCGTTGTGGAGAGTACCAAATGAACCTTCTCATTTGAGCCGATGCCCCTCCCCTCCGAACACCTCTCCCCCGCAGGCCACGCACTCCTCGACCGCCGCCGCTTCCTCTCCAGCAGCAGCACGGCTCTCGGTTCCATCGCGCTGACGAATCTCCTCGGCCTCGATGGCCTGCTGGCAGCTCAGGCAAATGGCCCCATCATCGACCCCGCACGCCCCTACGCCCCACGCCAGCCGCATTTCCCCGGCAAGGCGAAAAACGTCGTCGTCATCTTCTGCGCAGGTGCGGTCAGCCAGCTTGAAACCTGGGACTACAAACCCGAACTCATCAAGTGGGACGACAAGCCTCTGCCCGGCGGCCCTGCCGTCACCTTCCAAGGGCCCGCAGGCAATCTCGCCCGCCCGCAGTATGCCTTCCGCCAGCGCGGCCAGACCGGCAAGTGGGTGAGCGACATGATCCCGCATCTCGCGGAACTGACAGACGACTTCGCCTTCGTTCACTCGCTCACCAGCAAGTCCAACACCCACGGCCCTGCCGAGAACTTCCTTTCCACCGGTTTCAATCTCGACGGCTTCCCCTCCCTCGGCGCATGGACGACCTACGCCCTCGGCAGCGAGAACCAGGATCTCCCCTCCTACGTCGCCATTCCCGATCCACGCGGCGTGCCCCAAAACGGCGCGAACAACTGGGGCCCCGGCTTCCTCCCCGCCGCATTCCAAGGCACCACCATGAGTTCCAAAGCCCCCGTGCGTCACCTCGCCGCCCCGGGCGTCTCTCCCGCCACGGATCAAGCCGCGCGCACCCTCCTCCAGCGCATGAACGCCCGCCATCTGGAAGCCCACCCAGGCGATGGCAAACTCGCCGCACGCATCGCCAGCTACGAGCTCGCCGCACGCATGCAGCTCAGCGTCCCGGAGATCAGCGATCTCAGCACCGAGCCTGCGCACATCCTGAAACTCTACGGTGCCGACGACACGCAAAACGCCGACAAGGCGGCCTTCGCCAAGAACTGCATCCTCGCGCGTCGCCTCATTGAAAAAGGCGTGCGCTTCGTGCAGCTCTTCAACGGTGCCTATGCCAGCGGCGGCAAGCTCAACTGGGACGGCCACAACGCGCTCCGCGAACAGTACGACGTCCATGCACCCATCCTCGATCAACCTGCAGCCGCGCTCATTCGCGATCTCAAAGAACGCGGCCTGCTCGAAGACACCCTCGTCGTCTGGTGTACCGAATTTGGCCGCATGCCCTTCTTCCAAAAAGGGGCCAAAGGCCGCGATCACAATCCCGACGGCTTCACCTGCTGGATGACCGGTGCCGGCGTGAAACCCGGCGTGAGCTGTGGCGAGACGGACGAACTCGGCCAGAAAGCCGTCAAGGACATCCACCCCCTCTACGACTTCAACGCCACCATCCTCCACCTCCTCGGCCTCGATCACGAGCGCCTCACCTTCGAGCACAACGGCGTCCAGCGTCGCCTCACGAATGTGGAGGGTCATGTGATCAAGCAGATGCTGGCATAAAGCCATACCAAGGTGTGTGGGTCTCCCGCCCCCCACGAGACCAAATCCACTGCGCACTCGCAAGATCGCCACCTCGTCACCGTAGGTTTTGCTATCGTGCGCCCTTCTGTTCCAGAGATTCGTCTTTCGCGACGCAGCCTGCTGCATGCCGGTGGCATGGGGATGCTGGGCTTGGGGTTGAATCAACTCGCGGCGCTGGGTGCTTCATCCAACAAGACCAGCATCGGACTCGGCAAGGCCAAGTCCGTCATCCTGATCTTCAATGGCGGCGCGCCGAGCCACATTGACCTGTGGGACCCGAAGCCGGACGGTCCCGTGGAGATTCGTGGCGAATTCAAAACGATCCGCACCAACGTTCCCGGCATTCACGTGACGGAGTTGCTACCACAGATGGCCAAGCGCATGGACAAGCTCGCGCTCATCCGCTCGGTGAGTCACGGGCACAGCAGTCACAATGGCGGCATGCATTGGGCGACCACCGGGCGGCCGTATCGCGTGGACAGCACACTCATCACCCCGAGCCCGACCGATCTTCCTGGAGTGGGAACACTCGTCGGCTGGCTCGCGCAGCGCGACGGCTTCAGCAAAGGAGTGCCACCGTATGTCATCACGCCATTCCCGCACTGCGACAGCAAGGTCTATCTGACGCCGGGGCAGTTTGGCGGCTGCCTGGGCACGCGCTTCGATCCCTATGTGCTCGATGATGATCCGAACGCCGCCGCCTTTCGTGTGCGGAATATGGGACTGGATGCCAGCCTCACACCGGCACGTTTTCAAGAGCGCCTCGCCCTGCTGAATCAAATAGGTGCCGCCGCACGTCCCATCGCCACCACGCAGACGGCCCAGATGGACATTTTCAATGAGCAGGCCACCGCCATGCTGCAATCTGGTAAAGCCGCCAACGCCTTCGATCTGACCAAGGAGCCGGACAAAGTGCGCGAGCGCTATGGTCGGCATAGCTGGGGCCAGTCGCACCTGCTGGCGCGCCGTTTGGTCGAAGCAGGCACACGCTTTGTCACCACGGTGAACGGCCCGTCCATCACCTGGGACACGCACAAGGACAACTTCAACGGCCTCAAAAACCGCCTCGTCCCACCGATGGAGCAGGCCTACTCCGCCCTGCTCGATGATCTCGAAGAACGCGGCCTGCTGGACACCACGCTGGTCGTCTGGATGGGCGAGTTTGGACGCACGCCCAAGATCAACACGGACGCGGGTCGGGATCACTGGCCAGGCTGCTACACCGTCGTGCTCGCCGGAGGCGGCGTGCGCGGCGGCCAGGTCATCGGCAGTTCAGATGCCAGCGGAGCCTTTCCCAAAGACCGCCCCGTCACGCCTGCGGACATCCATGCCAGCATCTACTCGGCCCTGGGCTACGATTACCGCGAGATCAGCTACACCTCGGCGGATGGCCGCCCGATCGCACTGACAGAAGGATCGACCATCAGCGAGCTGTTTTGATTTCCGGCAGCTAGCGGTATGATGGGCCGTGCCGAAGAAAAAGAAAACGCCCGCAGTCAAAGCCAAACGAGCCAAAAAGTGGCATCTGTATGTCCTGCTGTGCAAAGACGGGACGCTCTACTGCGGCATCACCAACGATCTGGAGCGGCGATTCGCCCAGCATAGCGCTGGCAAAGGCGCACGCTACACGCGGGGCCGGGGGCCGCTGACCCTGCTGCGCTCCTGGCCGCAAAAGAGCAAATCGGCAGCCTTAAGAGCTGAATTTTCTTTCAAAAAACTTACCCGATCTGCCAAAGACGCGCTTCTGGCGGCTTGAGGAGGCTTTACGCAGGAGAAATGTGACATTTGCGAAGGGTTTCTGAGACAGAGAGCCATTCTTGTGGTACAGGGATAGATGGTCACCACAAAAGCAGTCACGAAAAAAGCGCCTTTCTCCCGCCGGGTAGTTGATCACGTCACCGATGAACTGGTGAACGTTCTATCATCAGGAGAAACGTTTGAGTTTAAAGCCCTGTTTTCAAAAGTTTTTGAAGGATTGAAATTGAAGAACGCGGTCAGTGGTGGCGAAGAGATGCTGCGCCTGCGCTCGTATGAGAAGATCCTCAAGCTGACCAACTGCGGTCTGGTGAAGAAAGTGGGCAAGACCTATCGCGCCCTCGAAGGCATTGAGTCGGCCTCCAGCGCCCATCGTCTGGCACGCTTGGATTCAGCGATCCTTGCTGCCGCCCAGGCCAAGATCTGAGTTGATCCTCGGTAGTTTTCACAAACCGGCACGGTGCGTCCTTTGCGATGTCCGTGCCGTTTTGCTTGGTGATGTCTTTGCCTGCGGCAGGCAGTCTTATTCTGGGAGTCCCTACTGCAACGTACAACAAGCGCCCCTCCCGTTGTCCAGCAGCGCCATGGTTGAACATCACGGTCATACCACACCCGTGGTAGGTTCCGCCGGATCGAACCGGTCCGCCGTGTCCATCCGGATGCCGCGCAGATTCACCGTTTCGAGATGCGCGCCGTGAAGCGTCTCGGCGAAATAGCAGATCAGGATGGAGCGACGGCGTGCGCCGGTCGGGTTCAGGCTGCCCGCATGCACCAGATCCGCATCGAAAACCAGAATATCGCCGGCGGAGCCTGAGAGTTGCACCGACCTCGATTCGTCGGTGAAGTCGAACGGCGGCTCACCTGGCGCTGGGCGATGACTGCCGGGGACGATCCGGGTCGCGCCGTTCCCGGGGCCATAGTCGTCGAAATAGGCCAGGGCGATCACCGTATCGCCTGGCCGCTGGGCGGAAAGGTCGCGGTGCAGCATCTGCTGGCCGCCGCCCGCCAGCGGCTCACGGCCCTCGACCTGCGAAAGGAAGAACCGTTCGCCAATCAGTTCGCCAGCTACGGCCAGCATCTCCGGCAGGCGGCAGACCGCCTGCACGTGGGGGTCGAGGTCCAGCAGCGAATGGCGCCAATCAGCCCCGCGCGGCACGGGAAATCGGTCCGACGGCTTGACGCCCGCATCAAACGCGGCGCGCAGATCATCCAGCCATTGGGCCGGGATCGCTCCGCGAAGCAGGGCATAGCCGTCTCGGTGGAGTTGCTCGTGGTCAATCATGGCTTTCATCGTGTTCAAATCAGTCGGAAAACAATTGGGTAGTGTCCGTGTCATGGCGCGATGATGCCGAACGCTTCGGATCAGGCGACGGCGAGCGGGAAGCGTCGATGACACGACAGATAGCCTTCGAGCCGTTGCCTGCATCCGTTTTGTTGAACAAAGCCGCTGTGCGGCGAAGTGGTTCGGGAATGGTTTGAGCTGAAGGATGCGTGAGCATTTATCGGGCGATTTGTCGGCGGTTTTAGCAGCTTGGGGGCCTATGTTCAACCCTCATTCCTCCCGTCGCCGGTTGCGTGCAGCCGTACCTTTAGCCTCCACCCTTGCGTCTTC
>CAINGK010000176.1 GCA_903848465.1 uncultured Verrucomicrobiota bacterium | reverse complement strand
TTCGTCGCTGGCCTTCACCGCACAGTTCAGCTTTGAGCAGTTCCCATTCTTCATCACTCAGGTCGGTCGGATAGTCGCGTGCCATCCTCCCACTTTACAGATTTTCTAACTCTTGCCACATTTGCCGGACAGGCTCTAAGTGTGGACGTGAGCGCACTGAGAACCGTCGTGGCAAGCATATAAACCCCGAATCCAGAGAGGTTTGCGGCCATCAATGAAGCATAGAGGCTGGCTCCGGTTGTGAATGCGGCACTGAACTTGTCGCTACCCATCGCTTCCTTGAGCTTATTCGTCAGTTCCTCGCGTTGCTCAGGTGTCATCTTCTCCCACATCGTCTTGAAAAGATGCTGCGAAATCTCGCACTCCAAATGCTCCACGGAATCACCGTCGTCTGCTCTGATCTTGAGTCTGCGAGCTACGGACTGCACGATCTGATAGTATGTTGGGCCATCAGTAAAAACATACTGGAGTAGGCTCGTTGAGTTCCAGAGCAATGCTGTTACGAAATGCTTGGGGGCTGGTCCCTCTGCCTCTAGGAGCGTCTGAAGCCCCCGCCGTTCGTCAGTGGCTTTCGAAGCGAGAAAGGATGTGAGTTTCTGCATTGGGCTTTGTGGTTAGGCGAACGTTGTTTAGCCACACTTAACTGTGGGCGAATCCGATTCGTCCACAGTTTTTTGTGGATTAACCGGGTTGGGATGCGGTAACAGGGAGCCGTTCACGAAAAGTAAGGGGTTTTGATGAATATGCCGATTGAAAGGAAAAACTCGCCCGAGGTCAAGTCTTGGGTGCGCCGAGTCGTCGAAGCAGCGGGTGTTTATCAGGCGCGGGAGGCGCTGCCGTATTTCCACAAGGGCATCGAGGACTGGAGCATCGACGTGCCGTTTTGCTTGCTACCTCCTGTAGCAGGAGTGGTTGCCTCACAGGGAATCGAACCTTGAGACCTTTGCGTTTGCTCATCCGTTCTCAGCGAGGACGAGTTTGAAGTGAACAATCAGCGGTAAATGGCATGCGTGCCGATGTCCACGCTGATGCAGTCAGAACCGTCCAAATAAAATACAGCCCGTAAATTTCCCTCGATCCCAACGGAATGGATAGTGCAGCCAAACCGGGCGGAGAGGCTGGCGATCTTGTGAGTCCTCAAGCGAGGATCGAACGGATTCTCCTTGAAGATGGGCCACACACGCCGAGCGGAGGCTTGCTGGCTTTCAGTGAGTTTGGCATAAGAACGCCAAAACTGCGGCGTAGCGCGGTAGCGGTAGGCCATTAGACCGGCGGAAGCTGGAAGTGTGCGTCTTCGATGTCCAGCAAATCTCCGCGCTTGGCTTCTTCCATTCCTTGCAGAAAGGAATCAGGAATCGTGGCCTCCTCGATTTCATGGACGCGAAGAAACACAAGTTCCCGCTCCTGTGGGGGCAGTCTTTCGATTTCAGCGATGACTTGAGTTGCGGTCATAGTGGAAAGAACCATTGAGGAGTGGTTGCCTCACAAGGATTCGAACCTTGAATAACAGATTCAGAATCTGCTGTGTTACCATTACACCATGAGGCAGTGAGTGGCGGGCGGAGAGAATAGAGGCGACCGCCGTTCTTGCAAGTGGGACGGCAGACTTTTTCACTGCCCTGGAGTCAGACCTGCTGGATGAGGCTCGGGGCAGGCACCGGCGAAACGGGAGGAGCACGAACGGTGCTCTTCTCTGTTTCTCTGCTGCGCGGCACGATTTTTTCGCAAGGTGACATTCCCATTGCGTATTTCTGTGCCAATACGCTATCTTCGCGGCCCAATCCACCCACAATGAAGCCCTCGCTCTTCCCCAATCGCCGTACTTTCCTCCGCAACACCGCCGCAACCGCCGGCAGCATCTTTCTTCCCAATCTGCTGATTGGCCAGGAAGGCGTGGTCAAAAAAATCAATGTCGCTGGCATCGGTGGCGCAGGTGGCAAGGGTGCCTCTGACGTGGGCATCTCCGCCAAGGGGGCCAACATCGTGGCCATCTGCGACGTGGACCGTTCCCGCCTCAAGGAGGCCCAGGCAAAGTATCCAGACGCAAAGATGTTTGAGAGCTTCCGCGAGATGTTCGAAACAATGGGCGACAAGATCGACATGGTCACTGTGTCCACCCCTGACCACGCCCATTACCCGGCGGCGATGGAGGCCATCAAGCGCGGCAAGCACGTCTGCGTGCAGAAGCCCCTGGTGAACCGCATCTGGGAAGCCAATCAGCTCCATGAAGCCGCCAAGAAAAAGGGCGTGAAGACCAACATGGGCAACCAGGGCCACACCGGCAAAGGCATCCGCTTCCTGAAGCAGTGGGTCAGCGAAGGCATCGTGGGCAACGTCAAAGAAATCCACGTCTGGACCAACCGCCCCATCTGGCCCCAGGGCAATGACGCCAAGGCCAAGTACGTGAACGGCACGGTGCCAAAGCTCAAACAGAAGACCAAAGGCCCGGACGGCAAAGACATCACCATCGAGACTACTGAGGACTTGTTTAGCTGGGAAAACTGGCTGGCGGCCTGCCCTTCCGTCCCCTTCACCGAAGGTCTGCATCCCTTCGCCTGGCGCGGCCACCGCGAATACGGCGCAGGTGCCATGGGCGACATGGGCTGCCATTTGCTGGACGGTCCCTTCTGGGCCTGCGGCCTCGGCGAACCCTACAAGATGGAAGCCGAGTGCCAGGAACTCACCGACGTGAGCTGGCCGAAGTCCTCCCACGTCGTCTTCTACTTCAAGACGGAGAAATACGGCGAGATCAAACTGCACTGGTATGAAGGCAGCCTGAAGCCTGAGCGTCCGGCTGAACTGGAAGCCGACCGCGACTGGGACAAGATCAAGGGCGGCTTCCTCCTCCGTGGCGATGCCGGCGTGATCCTGAACACTGACGACTATTGCGGCAGCCCACGCCTCATCCCAGGCACCAAGATGACCGATTTCCTCGGTGGCAAAAAGCCCGAGCTGAAGCTCGAAGGCGCGCTGGCCGAAGGCGAACCGCAGCTCGAACTCATCCGCGCCATCGAGCAGGACAAGATCTGCGGCAGCAACTTCGACTACTCCGTGCCGCTGACCAAGTTCTGTCTCCTCGGCAACCTCGCCATCGCCAATCCCGGCAAAGTCATCAACTGGGACGCGTCCAAGCAGGAGTCCGACAACGCTGAAGCCAACAAGCTCATCACCCGTGCGGCGTACCGCCAGGGCTGGGATTACAGCGCTGCGAAAGTCTAAACCGGTTTCGCTTTAGCGAACCGCCCACTAATCGCCCGGCAGATTTCTGTCGGGCGATTTTCGTTGGTCACTTCGCAGACATGTCATTGATCATTCCTTTGACCACATCCGTCGCCTCTCCCATGCCCTTCATGAGTTCGGCAAGGCCCGGTCCGAGAAGCCAGGAGGCGTAGCTGATGGCCATCCACCAAGAGAGGGCGTTCACGATGATCATGATCGTCACCAGCACCTCCACCCAGCGGCCCCAGACCACGAGGTAGCCGTTTTCATCCTTCTTCTGGCGAAAAATGTGGTCTGAATACAAGGCAACCGCCGCCCACCATAACAACGGCGGGAGAAACAGAAAGCCCAGGATCATGCGCCGCAGGACCGCGCCACCACGTTGATTGTAGGGCACGCGGTTGTAGTCGCGATAGCGTGCCACGCGGCGGCGGGTGGGCAGCACGGTGAGGCCGTCAGCCACGACCTGCCCTTCGGCATGCAACTCCAGCAGGGTCGAAACGGGACGCCACTGCTCCTCGTCCTCACGCTTCACCAGATCACTGTCGCGGATCGAGCCATACGCGAGAAAGTTGCGCAGATCATCCTTGGAACACGGTCCCAGTGTCTTCTGGCCTTTGGCAATGTAATAGGCGGCATGCACGAATCAGTAGGAATCGAACGGTTCTAGAATAGATCGGAGCACGGGTATTATGCAATAATCACACCAAGATGTATTGTAAGTTTTTTATCATCAAGCCATGCTGGCCAGGACTTCCCCGTCTTTTGCCAGTCTTGAATTTATGGCGATGTGCCGCCAGAGTAGGAATGACCGTTCTTTGATTGCAGTACCGGGAGCGCCGTGCCAAGTCAGCAGCGCATGACCACTGCTGAACTCCTCACCGCCCTGAACTGGCGCTACGCCACCAAGGTCTTCGATGCCACGAAGAAAATTCCTAACGACACCTGGGCCGCATTGGAAGAGTCCCTCGTTCTCACGCCGTCCAGCTACGGCCTGCAGCCGTGGAAGTTTATCATCATTCAGGACAAGGATCTGCGTGAGGAGTTGAGCGGGCATTCCTGGCGTCAGCGCCAGGTGGTGGACTGCTCGCACCTTGTCGTCATGGCCACGAAGCGTACGATGTCCGAAGTTGAGATCGACGCCAACCTCATGCGCATCGCCGAGGTGCGTGGAGGTACGCCGGATTCCCTGGCAGGCTTCCGCAAGATGCTCACCGGTACGCTGCAGCAGGGATACATGACTACGGAGTGGGCGAAGATGCAGGCCTACATCGCCCTCGGTCAGTTCATGGCGGCCGCCGCGCTGCTGGGCGTCGATACCTGCCCGATGGAAGGCTTTGTGCCCGAAAAATACGACGCGGTGCTCGGCCTTGAAGCCCAAGGGTTCACCACCGCCGTGCTTTGCCCGGCGGGTTATCGCCACGCAGATGACCGCTATGCGACCCTGCCCAAGGTGCGCTTCAAGAACAATGATGTGATCGAGCATCGTTGACTCGTCAGGGCTGCACAAGCTGGACGAGGCATGGATTTGTCGCAGGATTCAGCCAAGTGAGGACTTGGCGCAGATGCGGCTCGGACATGGCCGTGCATCCGGCAGTGGGCACGTCCTCGCCCAGCCAGAGGTGCATAAAGATGCAGGAGCCGAGGCCCGGTTGATGCTGCGGATTGTGTGCGATGACGGCCCCCAGCTTGTAGCAGCCACTGCTAGGGACCATGGTTTCTGGACCCGTCCAATCACAGACCACCGTGCGATCATCCACAATCTGGTTGTAGTGGCGTGAGCGCACATCGTCGATGCCCCAATGATTTGCGGTGCAATGGATGTGCGGCAGCTTGATCCAGCCTGGGCGAGGTTCATCACCGAAGGACTGAGTGATGCGAAAGACTCCCGCCGGGGCACAACCATCCCCTTCTGTTTTGATGCGCCAGCCCGCCGGTGCAGGCAGCGCAAACTCACCATGGCCCCATGCCAGTCCGTTGCGACCGATGCGGACCGGAATAGCAACGCTGATAGCCTGCCAAGCATTCGCCGGGGTGCGTTCGAGCATTCGGAGTTCCGCCACTGAAGTTCGATCATTGACTGCAGTCACATGGAGCACCTGCCGGCAGTTGTACGGCAGCACAGCGCTGATTTCAGTTGGCATCTGCACAGGCACAGTCATGCGCGTACAGGAGGCGAGCGTGAGGAACAAGACAAGCAGACGATGCATGCGCAACGGGTGGAAATAAAAGCGCCGCAGAGTTTCCTCTGCGGCGCTGAAGGGAGTCATGGGGCACCGCACAGCGGACTGTGCGGACCACTATTTTACCAGCCGTGGGCGTCGCGGACTTTGATCATCGCAGCGAGGATGTTGTTCCAGGTATCCGGTGTTTCGAGCACGGCGTTCGGGAACATGCAACCATCCCAGCAGATGTGCTGGATGCCACGGGCGGCAGCGTCTTTGAGCCAGTAGCCAGAAGCCTTGGTGATGTCGAGCTTGCCGTTTGGATCGTCAGCGCGGCAGTGCTTGCCGGTCTTGTCGTGAGCGCCAGCGCCGTGGACGGTACCGTCGTTTTGCGCGACGTGGAAGTCGATGGTCCAGGGGCGCAGAGCGTCCGTCATCTTCTCATAGCCAGCCCAGAACTCGGCTTCGCTGTAGCCTTCCTTGAGAAGGGCATGCTCAGGAGCGTTGTAACCGAGGGTATAGAGATAGGTGTGCGCGAGGTCAGCCTGGAAGCCGAGGGCGTTTGGCATGCCGACGCCTTCGAGGACATCGAGCATGTCTTTCCAAGAGTGCATGCCAGCCCAGCAGATTTCGCCTTCGGCGGCGAGACGCTCACCGCTGTCTGCGGCGATCTGGGCGGCCTTCTTGAAGGTGTCCACGATGCGGGCGGTGTTGGCCTTGGGGTTGTCACGCCACTTGGCGATGCCGAATTCGGCAGAGTCGATGCGGATGACGCCGTATTTGCGGACGCCGTGGGCATTGAAGACCTTGGCGATGCGGCAGGCCATCTTCACCGCGCTGAGGAATTTCTCCTGCTGCGCGTCGTCGCCCATGGCGGAGTCACCGACGGTGCCGGGCCACACAGGAGCCACGAGGGAACCGACGCTGAAACCCTTGCCGGCAATGAGATCGGCGATCTTCTTGATCTCGTCGTCGCTAGCCTCAGGATTGGTGTGCGGGAGGAAGAGGAAGTAGTCGATGCCTTCAAACTTCTGGCCGTTCACATTCGCTGCGGCGGTGAGGTCGAGCATCTTTTCGAGACTGATCGGTGGTTCCTGGCCTTCGCCGTCGCCTTTGCCGACGAGTCCGGGCCACATTGCATTGTGAAGTTTGGGTGAGGAGTAGCTCATGGTGATTGCTTGGTTTGGGAAGCGAGGTCGCGAGGTTAGCGGGAAGGTTTGCGAACGCACGAACAAAGTTGCGTGATTTCAGCCAGAAGCCTACACCACCCCCAGCGGCGAGCCCGGCGTGAATCCCGGAAACACAGTCGCCACCTCCGCGCCGCGCATCCGGGCCATCAGCACTTCGCTCAGCACTTGGCGGTAGTCCGTGGTGATGGCGAGATCTGCGTGTTCATCGAGCTTGTCGTTTGCCAATCCGGGCCAGCTTCCCAGGCAACGCCCGCCTTTGATGCCGCCGCCGAGCACCCACATGAGATTGCCATGGCCATGGTCGGTGCCGCCGCTTTCGTTGGCCTTCAAGCGGCGGCCAAACTCGCTCATGATGACGATGGTGGTGCGCTGCCGCTGGGCGGCGAGGTCAGCGTAGAAGGCGTGCAGCGGCTTGGCAAGATTGGCCACCAGATCATTCAGGCGGTAGTCCTGGCCGGTGTGCGTGTCCCAGTCGCCGTAGTTAATGGCGGCGACTTGCAGACCGATCTCCATCTTTGAGAGTTGCGCCACGGTTTTGAGCGTATTCGAGAAATCGTGCTCAGGATAGTTCACACCTTTCGCGGGCAGATACTCGGCGATGCCACCGTCGGGTTTCTTCGGCAGCTTCTTGGTCACTTCCTGTAGCAGGGTCAGCATGCGGTTTCCGCCAGCGCCGAGTGCGCCGCTCTGGGCGTGCATGAGGCGCAGCGCCTTCATTTGGCGGTCGTCGCCATAGTAGCTGAAGTCCTGCAAGTTCGCGATGGCTGCTGCGCGCGTGCAGCCGAGCAGCGAGGCTGGCATGGCCCCCTCAGCACTCAGTCCGGGCAGCAGTCCGGTGCCAGGAAGTGAGTCGAGCAAGCGCGTGAGCCAGCCGCTGCCGAGGCCGAGATTTTTCTGCTCATTGATGCCGCGCTCCATCATGTCCTGCGCGTCGAAATGGCTCCGCGTACCGTTTTTCAAGCCGCAGGCGTGGATCATGGCGAGGTCGCCGTGCGCATACAGTTCCTGCAACGGTGCAGCGTCTGGGTGCAGCCGCCAGTCGTGGCCTGCGTAACCATTCTTGATGGCCAGGCCGGGGCGCTCGCCTTTTTCCACGATCCGCAGCGAGGCCTGCCGTGCCGCGCGGTAATGGGGATCATCCACGGGGGCGAGCACGCCGAGTCCATCGCAACCGCCGCGCAGGAAAATCGTGACCAGGAGATCACGACCCGCTGCCGCCGCGCTGTCTTCGGCAAAGGCGAGCCGCTGAATACCGCCACCTCCGAGTGTGAGCCCCGAGGCACCGAGGGCGCGGCGCAGCAGCGAACGGCGGGTGAGTGAAGAAGTCGTCGTGTTCATTGGATTGGAGGTAAGCGATTGCATCAACGATACTGAAATTCAGGCGAGGCTGCGAGCAACGCCACGCAGGAGGCGATGCGGATGTCACGATCTTTGTCATCGCCGCTGAATTCGGAGCCGGTATTCGCTGCGTCGTCATCGGTGAGTACTTGCAGCAACACGGCACGGCTTTTTTCCGCCACCTCCTGGCCCAGCAGGCGCTGGCTCCAGTAGGACAGCACCCGCCCTGCGGTCCTGCAGTCTGCGGGAGTAAGCGTGAGAAAATGGAAAGAGGCGACGCCCTTCCAACCGTCGTCACGCAGCACGAGCGGCAGATTCCAGCGACGCAGCAAAAACGTGCCGCTTTGCCAGTAGCCACTGGCATCGGGATGCCCCGTTGGTGTGGGCCAGCGAAACAAGCGCTGACCCATTTCATCGAGTTGATAGACCACATCCATGCGCGGGGCGAAGTCCGCCCCCGTCGCACGCAGGTAGCTGGCGAGGAATTCCAGCGGGCGCTTGAACTTCGTGGCCGGTGCGCTGCGGAACTCCGCGCTGAGCAGGATCACCTTCATGACGCGGGCGATTTGATCTGGGGCATCGAACGCGGCGGTGAACTCGGCAGCGGCCTGCTTGATAAGCGCCTCAGGTGGATCGTCGCTCACGAAGCGGCGGCAGAGTTTTTCGGCAATGAAGCGTGCCGTGGCCGGATGCCGCGCCACGAGATCGATCACGCGCAGGCCGTCCTCCAGCGCGGGGCGCTGTGAATCAAACTCGGTGCCGAGCACACGCTTCTGATAGGGATCATGCCAGGCCTCGCGCACCATGAATCTGCCGGTATTGGGCCGCTTGGCACCGTCGTCGTCTTCATTGCCATTTTCCACGGTCCAGCCGGTGAAGGCGCGTGCAGCCTCATACACATCCTGGTCAATGTAGCCTTCCGGCTTGCCTTCGAGTGCGCCGGGAACATCGCGCCATTTGGTAAAGCGATGATTGAGATAGCTTCGCGCGCCGAAGGTGTGAAGCTCGAAGAGTTCTCGTGCAAAGTTTTCATTGGCCGGGCTGGCCTTGCTTTCTACGCCGTCGAGGTAGTACAGCATCGCCGCACTTTGCGCAACGCCCTGCAGCATCGTGCGAAAGCTTCCCAGCGCATTGGCACGGATTACAACGCGATCATACGTCGGCAAGGCAAGCATGACCGATTCGTCCTTATCTGCGTTCACGCTGAAGTGGTTGTGCCAGAACTCCGCCAGCATCTCTCGCACCTGCCATTGGCTGTGGACGGCACGCAGCAGCGTGGCCATCATCACCTCCTGCATGGCCAGGCTTTTCTCCTCGTAGTTCACTTCGTCCTTACCATACATCGGGAAGGTCTGTTCCAGGGGCTGATCGAGCAGCCGCAGAGGGCGGTTTTCATTCACCTTCTTCGCGGCCTGAGTGGTCATCATCGCCTTGGTGCCAGCAGCCGCAGGTGCCATTGGCTGCACTTCATACTCAATGTGCAGCCGGAGGCTTTTCAGGCGCTTTTGACAATCAATGTCTGCCTTGTCGTCCGGTGCCAATTGGGCAGCCACCCAGCGCTCCCAGCCCAGGGTCTGAACTTCTTCGAGCAATGTGGGAGTGACACCAAAAGTCGCGCGGTTCAACCAGCGGCGGAGATCAGACGGCGAAGCAGGGGCGGGCATGGGGGAGAGTGAATCGTAAATTGGGGCTGGGGGCAAGGCAAATGCGGAACCGCACTCGGAGAGTGCGGATTAGTGCGCTGTGAAGCGTCACGATCCTCCGGGGTGAGAGACCCCGGCCATCTGGAACCGTGTTCCGGGTGAGAACTTGTAGTAACTGCGTCGCCGTGAGGCGGGGTGGAGAGCAACGAAAAAGAACCTGACAGACAACAACG
>CAINGK010000175.1 GCA_903848465.1 uncultured Verrucomicrobiota bacterium | reverse complement strand
TTTCGTCGCTGGCCTTCACCGCACAGTTCAGCTTTGAGCAGTTCCCATTCTTCATCACTCAGGTCGGTCGGATAGTCGCGTGCCATCCTCCCACTTTACAGATTTTCTAACTCTTGCCACATTTGCCGGACAGGCTCTCAGGAATCCACAGCTCAGCAGCAACCCCCGTTTGACGTTCCCAGCGTCGAGGAGATGGCTGCGTTGCTGCCACAGTATGCGTTTGAAAATCTGGCGGCGTTTGGCGGCATGGGGGCGGTTTACAAAGGACGGCAGGTGAGCCTGGACCGGCCGGTGGCGATCAAAATTTTACCGCCGGAATTTGGGCAGCAGGAGGACTTCGCCGAACGATTCAAATCCGAGGCACGAGCCATGGCGAAGCTGAACCACACGCACATTGTGGGGGTATATGACTTTGGCATCACCAAGGAAGGGCATCTGTACCTGGTGATGGAATGGGTGGAGGGGCAGACGCTGCACACGCTGATCCAAAAAGGCAGCATTCCGGTGCGCAAGGCTGCGAATCTGGCGATGCAGCTTTGTGAGGCGCTGGCCTTTGCGCATCATCACAAAATCCTGCACCGCGACATCAAGCCGGGCAACATCATGATCAGCGAGGATGATCAGGTGAAGGTGGCGGACTTTGGGCTTGCGCGACCGATCACGGGTGAAGCGGAGGAAAATCCCTTTGGCACGCCGGATTATGCGGCCCCGGAAATTCTTGGCAAGGGGGCGGTGGACCAGCGGGCGGACATATTTGCTGCGGGTGTGGTGCTGTACGAAATGCTGACAGGGCGGGTGCCGCAGCAGCCACGCCGTTCGGTCAAAGAGTTTGCGCCGTTGTCTGCGCGCTGGGATGAGTTGATCGACAAGGCCACGCATGCTGATCCTGCCAAGCGCTTTCAGGATGTGGCCGAGTTTCGGGCGCATATTGCCAAGCTGATCAACGAGGGGGCGCAGGCCGTGAACGTTGTGGCGGTGGCCGAAGATGCGCCCAAGGTCAAAATCACCCTCAAGCCGCTGCATCTGGTGTTGATTGGCGCGGCAGTGATCGTCATCGGCGTCATTCTCAGCGGGATGTTCAAAGCCGCCCCAGTAGCGGAGACACCGCCGAAGCAGGTCACTGACTCTGCCCCTCCCAAGGCTGACAAAGTTGAACCCAAGCCTGAGAAGACGAAAGAGCCAGAGCCAGTCAAGAAGGCGGAGCCGGTCGTGGTGGTGCCCGCCGTCGAACCTGAAATGAAAAAAGAGGAACCTGCACCGCCGGTCAAAAATATGACCGCCGTGGCACCTGCGCCTACGCCGCCTCCACCTACGATGCCGGTGGTCACGCCTCCCGTAATGCTGGTGCAACCAACGGCAGCGGAAACACTGCGGGAGACGATTCAGCGGCTTGAAGAGCGTGATCCTGAACTGGCGCAGATGGTCAAAGATTTCGGTGCGGAATGGTCAACCAATCTGGATATTGGAGTGGAGTCGGAAATGCAGGAGCTGGCTGACAAATACATCCCGGCGCTGCAACGCAGCCTGAGCGGTGTGGTGCTGCAGCAGCGTGATTTTGTGCTCAGCGAAATCTCCCATGTGGCAAACCATGAGCCATTGACCGACCCCGACCTGCTCTGGCCGGCGGTGCTCAAGAATCTGCGCAGAACCTACGAGGCACAGCGAGGGACGATTCAAGCCCAGGCGGACAAGACGGCGCAGAAAATGCGTGCATCCCAGTGCGAGCTGGTATTGCAAAAGGCGCGTGAACGTGCAGCAGCAGGCAAGGTGGAGGCGGCCAAGCGTGCGGAAGCTGTGGCGGGGGAACTGGCGAAACTCACGACGGCTCCTTCGCTGAAGGCATTGCAACAAAGCGTGGCAAACGCGGCGGGCATGGCTGCGGACCGCAGCCGCTGAATTCTCATTACGAGGTGAACTGCTAAGATTTTTTTCTCGCAGCAGGAGGTGTGGGCGGGTATGGCTGAGGATGCCCGAAGAAACCCCTCCCAAAGAGCTGCCCTCATTTGATGTCCCGAGCATTGAGGCGATGAGCGCCTATCTGCCGCAGTTTCGGTTTGAGAAATTGGCGGCATGCGGCGGCATGGGGGCGGTGTACAAAGCCTACCAGGAGAGTCTTGATCGCAGAGTGGCGGTCAAAATCCTGCCGCCCGAGTTTGGGGCTGAGAAGGAATTTACCGACCGTTTCAAGGTCGAGGCGCGGGCGATGGCGAAGCTCAATCACACCAACATTGTGGGCGTGTATGACTTTGGCATCACAGGTGGCGGACATCTTTATCTGGTCATGGAATGGATCGAAGGTCGGTCGCTGCACGATCTGATCCACAAGGGGAGCCTGTCACTGCGCAAAGCGACGAACCTGGCCATGCAGTTGTGCGAGGCGTTGACCTTCGCGCATGAGCACCAGATCATTCATCGCGACATCAAGCCGGGGAACATCATGGTCAATGACGCTGATCATGTGAAGGTGGCTGACTTTGGGCTAGCGCGGCCAAACACCGGCGAAGCAGAAGAGGAGAATCCCTTTGGCACGCCGGACTACGCGGCACCGGAGATTTGTGGTGGCAGCGTGGTGGACCATCGGGTGGATATTTTCGCTGTGGGCGTGGTGCTCTATGAGATGCTTACTGGCACGGTGCCGGGGAATCCGCGCCGCTCGGTCACGGAGTTTGCCAAAATCCCGGCGCGGTGGGATGAGATCATCAACAAAGCGACGCATCCTGATCCGGAGAAGCGCTACCAGGATGCGGGCGAGTTTCGTGCGCACATCAACATGGCGATGAAGCAAGCGGCGGAGGCGGAAGCCCCAGCGGTGGTCGAAAAGCGCAAGCCTGCCCCTGCCGCAAAAGCCGCCGCTCCATTGACGCAACAGCAGCAGCTCATGCTCGTCGTGGCAGTGGTTGCTGTGGTGGTCGTAGGATTGCTGGGGCTGATTTTCTGGCCTTCGTCCCGGAGCGGCACATCCAGTGGCGTCGGTGCCGAAGCGACGCCGGAGGAAATTCACGAGGTGATGGAAAAGCTTGAGCAGAATGCGGCGGTGCAGGCAAAGGCCAAGGACCGGCTGGAGGCGGCACGGCGGGCGGAGATTGTGGCTGCGGAGCTGGCGAAACTGAAGGCCGCACCGTCGATAAAAGCGTTCAAAGAGGCGGCTGCCAGATGATGGTTTGGCCAAGAGGATGAGGGATTTGCAGGGTTTTTCTTGCCAAGCCCTCGCGTATTTCGTCTCATGCTGCCGCCATGAAGAAATATATCGCTGAACTTATCGGGACGTTCTTTCTCGTCTATACCATTGGTCACACTGTGATTGGTGGCAATCCGCTCGCACCCATTGGCATCGGTCTGGTCCTTGCGGCCATGATCTATGCCTGTGGTCATCTCTCAGGGGGGTCACTTCAATCCCGCAGTCACCGTGGCCGTATGGCTGCGCGGCAAGTGTGACACGAAGGATGTCGTGCCGTATATTCTCTGCCAGGTCGTGGGAGCGGTGCTGGGGGCAGTGGCGGTGAGCTGGATGCGCGGTAAGGCAGCGGCTCCGGGAGATTTTGAACTCAGCAAACTGATCGTGGCCGAGACCCTCGGCACCTTTGCGCTGGCCTGGGTGGTGTTGAACGTCGCCACGACGAAGGCGAATGTGAACAACAGCTTTTATGGTGCGGCGATCGGGGTGACGGTGACGGCGGGTGCGTGTGCCGTGGGCAGTCTTTCCGGTGCAGCCTTCAATCCTGCGGTCGCGACGGCGGCGGTGGCCATGAACATGATCAAAGGCAGCCAGCTCTGGGCCTACTGGGTGTTTTGCATCGCCGGAGGCGGGGCGGCTGCCTATGTGTTTAACAAGATGAAGGCGGACGAGTAAAACCACAATCCATTGAAAGCAGGCCTGTCTTGTCCCCGAATTTCGTCACAGAAACAGCGGTGCTTTTCAATTTAGGCAAAGGAATGGAGAGCAAGGGAATGCCGATCTTCTGAAACCATGGGCGTCTGAATCATGATTGAAAAATCAGTGCATTCCTTTGCTCACCATTCCCTTGCTGATCAGACAGCGTGCCAAGCCGCTCGGCACTCGAAATCGAACAAGACCTCTTTTCAACTGATGATGGTATAAACCGGCCGTTTTCGACGCAACATTTCAACAAAAAGCCGCCACCCAGAAACGGGTGGCGGCGTTGTTTTTGGCGAGGGATTACCTGGCCTTACTTGCCTTTGCAGCAGTCCTTGGTGCAGGTCTTGGTCGCGGCCTTGCAGCATGCACCGCAGTTCGCGCACTTTTCAGCGGCGTGGGCGGTGACGGACAGAGCGGCGACGGAGGCGACGGCGATGAGGGTGAGGATGGTTTTCATGGTGTTGGATGTGGTGTGGTGTGAAGTGCCCGCTTGTAAGATTCCGGCGTGCGGCGCAGGCGTGCGCATTCCGGTTTGCCATGGAGTGGCAGTTAAACTGGCGGTGAGGCCAGACGACCGGGTAGTCGGTCTAAGTGGCGGCGCAATGGGTGGCCGCGCGGAAACGAGTCATTGCCCGGAGCGTCTGGCTTCCAGACGCTTGGCGCAGGGCTTCAAATCAACATGGCACAATGCCGTGCGTAGAGCGGCGGCGCGTGCAATGGCGGCCCGTGGTCGTGACGGGGAGCAGAGAATGCAGAAACTGGTGGAGCCAGACTGGCTGGCGAGGGGGCACCCCAGGTGAGTTCGATGAGCAGGTGCAGGGATGGGGCGGGAGCCTCGACGAAAGTGGCGGCGACATCGCGCTTGTTTTCGTGTTTGGCGCAGGGGCAGTTCGGCTCCTGGGAATGAGTCGGAGACTGATCAGAGGCTGCATGCTGCCTCTTGGCGCAGCAACTGGCCACTTCTTCCCGCTGCGGGGCCGCGATGCAGCACCAGCACATCGGGAGGCCGATGCAGAGGGTGAGGATCAGGGCTGTGAGGCGGGTGAGCATGTGCAGTATTAGATGCTAGTACGTTGGCATCTATTCAATGGTTTCAAGCAATCGCTGTGCCGGTCTTGCGGAGGAGTGGGAGGAAGCTTGAAGCGTGAGCTGCGACGAAGTGCCGGAATAGATCCGATACGACGAATAGGGCCTATGCGCTTGGTGGGCTGATCCGGGTGAGTTGGGAAAGGAGCTGCATTGGAATGCCGCGCTCCCAGGGGTGCAATCCGCAGACACGGAGGCCGGAACCGGGAAGAAGAGGAGGATTTGAATGGTTATCGGCGGACTGGAAGCTGCGCACAAAAAAACGCCGCACGGTTTCCCGGGCGGCGTTTTTTGCGTGATTTTTGACTGAGCTTTTAGCGGAAGCTCTTCGCGAAATCATCCGAGGTGGCTTTAGCGACGACCTTGGTTTTTTGGAAGGTGGATTGCTCGCCTTTTTCGATGAGGATGCGTTCGTAGTCGGCGGAGGACATGGGGAGCTCGATGGTTTTGTCCTGCCAGGTGGAGAGGAGGATGGCGTTGGCGAGTTCGACGCTGCGGAGCCCTTCTGCGGCGGGAGAGAGCAGTGTTTCACCCTTCAGGATGGCGTTGGTGAAGTTTTGCATGATCTCCACATGCTGGCCACCGGCTTGATCAATGGTAATGTCCATGTGCCAGCTTTCCGGCATGGCGAAGGCGGCATCGGCTTCCATGCAGAATTTGCTCATCTGCTGGCGGTTGCGCTGGAAGTGAATCTTGGTGCCGTCGGTGACGGTGAGGCGGCCCTGCTCGGCGGAGATTTCGAGCTTGTTGATGCCGGGGGCTTCACCGGTGCTGGTGATGAAGGTGGCGGTGGTGCCGTTGTCGTATTGCATGAAGGCGGTGACATTGTCCTCGACTTCGATCTCGTGGAAGCGGCCGAACTGGCAGAAGCCGCGTATTTTCTGGGGCATGCCGAAGAGCCACTGGAAGAGGTCGAGATTGTGCGGGCACTGATTCATGAGGACGCCGCCGCCTTCGCCTTTCCAGGTGCCGCGCCAGCCGCCGGTGGTATAGTAATAGTTGGTGCGGAACCAGTTGGTGACTTCCCAGTGTACGCGGCGCACGGCACCGAGTTCGCCGCTGTCGATGAGGTCTTTGACCTTCTTGAAGCAGGCATTGGTGCGCATGTTGAACATGGCGGCGAAAATTTTGCTCTTGTCCGTATGCGCGGCGATGAGGCGTTCGCAGTCGGCTTTGTGGACGGAGATGGGCTTTTCCACCAGCACATGGAGGCCGGCCTTGAGCGCTTCGATGCCGATGGTGGTGTGGCTGAAATGGGGGGTGCAGATGAGGATGGCATCGATGTCGCCGCTGCGGATCATCAGATTCACATCGGTGAAGGCTTTTTCGCCGTCGATCAGGCCCGGCACGGTGCCGACGCTCTCACACAGCGCGGTGACACGCAGTCCGGGAACTTTGCCTGCGCGAATGTTTGCAAGGTGTGCCTTGCCCATGTTTCCAAGCCCAACGATGCCAATTCTGACGGTTTCCATGGCGCGAGACTAGCGGGGCGGGCGAGACGGTCAAGCGACTCAACAGTTGCGCTTTCATGCCCCAGCCTGCAATTTACCGGCATGCGTCCACCCCGCCGTCTTCGAGACCTGTTTGTCCCAGTCATGGGATGTCTGGCGGCGCTGCTCAGCACCACCCTCATGGCAGACGATCTTCGCATTGGCATCATCGGCCTCGACACTTCGCATTCAGAACAGTTCACGCTGCGACTGAACGATCCCGCGAACCCCAACCATATTCCAGGTGCGCGGGTGGTGGTAGCCTTCCCCGGAGGGAGTCCTGACATTGAAGAGAGCAAGACGCGCATCGAGGGCTTCACGGCAACGGTGCGCGACAAGTTTGGTGTGCGCATCGTGGGCAGCGTGGCGGAGGCCTGCAAAGATGTGGATGCCGTGCTGCTGCTCAGCCTGGAAGGAAGGCCGCGGCTGGAGCAGATGAGGCAGATCATTGCCGCTGGCAAACCGGTCTTCATGGACAAGCCGGTGGCCGTTTCGCTCAAGGATGCGGTGGAAATTTACAAGCTGGCCGGCGTCGCTCAGGTCCCCTTGTTCAGCGCCTCCGCTGTGCGCTGGTATCCCGGTGTGCTCGAAGTTGCCAATGCGGAGCCGACTCCCGCACGCAGTGTCATTTCGTACGGTCCTGCGCATGTGCTTCCACACCACCCTGACCTGTTTTTCTACGGTATTCATCCCACGGAGGCGCTGTTTACTGTGATGGGTTCCGGCTGCCTCTCTGTGATCCGCACGACCACGCCGTCTGAATCCATCGTCACGGGACTTTGGACCGAGGGGCGCACGGGCACGCTGCAGGCCATTCATGAAGGGGCGATGGGCTACAAGCTGATCCGTTTTGGCGACAAGCAGATCACGGAACAGAAATCTGAGGGCGACTACACCCCGATGCTGCGCGAAATCGTCAAATTTTTCCAGACGAAGCAGCCGCCGGTCTCGCCGAAGCAGACGCTGGAAATCTACGCGTTCATGGCCGCCGCCGAGGAGAGCAAGCACCGCGATGGCGGCCGCGTGACGCTGCGTGAGGTCATGGTCAAAGCCGGTGCTCCTGAGGCCTGGCTGCCGGAGGATGGCAAAGCCAAACCGGCGGTCCCCAAGTCGGTGCCGAAGGGGTTGCCGAAGCCGGGGGCTTCGTGAGGTTCGGTGCTCTGTGGAAGGGATTAGCGCTGTCTGATCGCGGAGCCAATGCGAGGCGGAGTTGGTTGTGGACGCTGCTGGTTGCCGTTGTGTGTTGCGGGGCGATGGGTTTGCTTTCCGTTTGCGGGCGGATACCCAGGGAAGCACTCGCCAAGGCTCGGCATCCCTGGGCTATAATACGCAGCTCCGTTGGAGCTGGTGCGTGGCGGAGCCAAGTGGTGGCAGATTGCATCAGTCATCAAAGGAATTTTAAGGCTCATCTCCTTGGAGGACCGGTGACATGATTTGCTCAAGGGAAATGAGTTTTTCGAGATGCTACAAGAGCTATTCTTGTCTGGTTTCTATTCCGCGTTCTGCACCTGCTCGCGGATTTTCTCCAGCTCGGTCTTGGCGGTGACGACGTGGTGGGCGATTTCGGCGTTGTTGCATTTTGAGCCCATGGTGTTGAACTCGCGGAAGAACTCCTGGAGCAGGAAATCGAGGCTGCGTCCGGCAGGGGTGTCACTGGCAAGGTAGGAGCGGAACTGCTGCACATGGCTGGCGGCGCGGGTGAGCTCTTCGGAGATGTCCGTGCGGTCTGCGAAGAGGGCGATTTCTTTGACCAGGCGCTCATCATCCAGGGGCAGCGGCAGCCCGGCATCTTCGAGCCGCTGGCGCAGCACTTTGCGCTGATGCTCAGGGACGGTGGCGGCTTTGGCGCGAATGGATTCCAGGAGGGATTCGATCATCGCGAGGCGTGCTTCGATGTCGCTGCGCAGGCTCGCGCCTTCAGCAATGCGCATGGTGTTCATTTGCTTCAGTGCGCCAGCCAGAGCCTCCTGAATGGAGGGCCAGGCGTCTTCAGTGGCAGTTTCTGTCTGCGCCTGAGTGATCACTCCGGGCATGCGGGTGATGTCGGTCAGTGAAATCTCCGGCGGAATGTCCAGTTTCAGCGCCAGAGCGTGCATGCTGTGATAATAATGCGCCGCCAGCTCCTGATTGACGTGTATCGCATCGGTGCCGCCCGCTGCGGATTCCTTGCGTACGGCCACATTCACGCGTCCGCGTGAAACCGAGGTGGAAACCTCGGCGCGGACCACGTTTTCCAGCTCGGCAAGTTCACGAGGCAAATTGACCGCCACTTCGAGCTGCTTGCGGTTCACGGAACTGCATTCCACGCTCCACGTCACGCCGGAGCGCTGAGCTTCGCCCCGGCCAAATCCTGTCATGCTTTTCATGGCCATCAGATGGAGCGAGATTTGACTTTGGTAAAGCTTTGGAATGGGGCCGTCGCAGATTCACCGCGATTCCAATTTGCATCATCCCGGGTACTCCCTATTCTCGACCTCCCATATGGCAAAAGCGGCACTCGGCAAAGGACTCGGCGCACTCATTTCGGCATCCTCCACGGTGTCGGGAGTGTCGCGTCTGCCTGCGCTCGCACAGCCTGCACCGGGGGATGTGGTGAATCGTGTCACGCTGGACCAGATCGTCCCCAGCCCGCTGCAGCCGCGTAAGGAATTCCAGCCTGAGATGCTCACGGAGCTGATGGAGTCCATCCGCGAGCACGGCATCATCCAGCCGCTGATCGTGCGCCGGGTGAACGGCAAGCTGGAACTGATCGCCGGTGAGCGGCGCTTCCGTGCCTCACGCGAGCTTGGGCTCAAGGAAGTTCCCGTCATTGTCCGCGAAGCCAGCGACAAGGATGTGCTGGAGATGGCGCTGATTGAAAACCTGCAGCGCGAAGGGTTGAACCCCATCGAGGAGGCGCAGGCCTACTTCCGCCTGGCGAAGGATTTCCAAATGCGCCAGGAAGACATCGCGCAGCGCGTGGGCAAGAACCGCGCCACGGTGGCCAACACGATGCGCCTGCTGGAACTGCCGGTCAGCATCCGCGACATGCTGATAGCGACGAAAATTTCGACCGGTCATGCCAAGGTGCTGCTCATGCTGAAGCAGCACGATGCTCAGGAGCGTCTGGCGCAGCAGATCGTGGCCAAGAGCCTGACGGTGCGCGCCACGGAAAAAGCGATTGATGCGATCCTGCATCCGCCGCCGCCGCCCAAGCCGAAGCCTACGGAGACGGACCTGATCCGTGCCATCGAGGCCGTGGAGCAGAAGCTGATTCAGCATCTGACCACGAACGTTAGCATTCATCACGCGGAGAAAAAAGGCCGGATTGAGATCGACTACTACGGCGTGGAAGATTTGAACCGCATCCTCAGTGTGATCGGAGTCAAAGAAGAGGCATTTGCGGAGGAATAACCGGCGCTGTGCGCCCATGATGAAATCCGAATGACGAATGACGAAACAAGCATGCGTTTGAAACCGATGGCATTCGTGATTCGTCGTCTAGCATTCATTGTTTTAGCCCTGACGCTGCAGGGCTGCCAGGCCGAGTCAAAAACCGACGCCGCTGATGTGAGAGAGTTTCTCACTCATTATTTTTCCACCTGGTCTGCGAAGGACATGGACGGCTACGGGGCCTGCTTTCACGAGCAGGCGCGCATCATCTTCGTGCATCAGGGCGTGCCACAGAGCCAGGGGCTGACCGACTTTCTGCATGGCCAGAAGCTGAGCCACGCCACCACCACGGTGCCGATGATCGAAGTGCCGACGGACATGAAAATCCTCCGCGACGAGCGCACCGCGCAGGCCAGCGTGCGCTGGAAGCTCACCAAGGGAGCCGACATCACTCTCGGCACCGATTGTTTCACGCTCATTCAAACATCCACTGGGTGGAAGATCATGAGTTTGGTTTTTTATAACGACTGACCCGCGAAAAACGCATGTCCCGCACACCTTCCAAAACTCCCGCAACTCCGGCAGAGAACACCGCCGCAGCCACACGCAGCACGCGTATCTTTCTGGGGCTTTCCTGCTTCCTCGCCGGAGCCGCCATGATGGTCATTGAAATCTGCGCCTACCGGCTGCTCGCGCCATTTTTTGGCAACAGCGTCTATACCTGGACGGCGCTGATTGGAGTCATCTTGATCGCGTTCAGTGCGGGAGGGTATCTGGGCGGGCATCTCGCAGATCGCAAGATGGCGCTCGATCTCCTCGGCTGGCTGCTGGCAGGTTCAGCAGTGCTGACCTTCTTCATTCCGGCGCTGCATACGGTCTTTGCCGTTGGCCTGAGCGCTCATGGTCTCATTGCCGGGCCTGTGATGATTTCACTGCTGCTATTTGCGATTCCTGGTATCCTTCTAGGGGCTGTCTCACCTGCAGCGGTGCGCTTTTACAGTCTCACGCTCAAGGACACGCACGTCGGCGCGGCGGCGGGTACGATCAGTATGCTGGGCTCGCTCGGCAGTTTCGTTGGCACTTTTCTCTCCGGCTTTTTCCTGCTCTCCACGTTTGGGGTGCGGAGCATCTTTTTCGGCACGGCGGCTTTGCTGCTGGTGCTGGCGGTGGCGGCATTCCTGCTGGCCAAAAACACGCTGAAGCAGCAGGCTCCGGTGATTTTGAGCGGTATCTTCGCCTTTGGCATGAGCTGGATGACGGAGCCGAAACCGAAGCCGGGTGTCATCTTTGAGCATGAGTCGTTTTATCATCACATCGAAGTCAGTGAGCAGCAAGACGGCGATGTGACGCGCCGTGTGCTGCAACTCGATTCGACGATGGAAGGCGGCATGGACGCGAAGACTGGCGATCTGATCCTGCCCTATCAGCAATACTGGAAGCTCGCTCTGCTGCGCGAACCGGCGAAGGTCTCAAGCGCTTTGTTCATCGGCGCTGGTGCCTTTGGCATGCCTGAGAATGTGTCGCGTGATTTTCCTGAGGCCACGGTCGATGTCGTGGAGATTGATCCGCAGGTCATTGAGGTAGGACGTAAGTTTTTCAAGCTGGATGAGCACCCGCGTGTGACGGCCCATGCGGGGGATGCACGCCGGTACCTGCTGCAAAATGGCGGCAAGAAGTGGGATCTTATCTTTGGGGATGCGTACAACGGCATCCGGCAGATCCCGCCGCATCTCGCCACGCAGGAGTTTTACCAGCAGATCGCGGATCACCTTGAGCCGAAGGGAGTTTTCATCATGAACCTGATCGCTTCGGTGACTGGCCCTAAGGCTGAGCTGACGGCGGGCATGCTGGCCACGGTGCGGAAGGCCTTTCCTTATGTGGAGGTGTTTGCTGTCGGGTATCGTCGTGATGAGACACAGAATGTCATTTTGATGGCTTCACGTGAGGATTTGAAGCCGCTGATCGTGGACCGCTATGCCAAGCAGGGCTCCTGGCAGGAGCTTTTGATTCGTACTCATGTGCCTGCTGGCACGGTGCCGCGCTCCAGCTACGTATTTACCGATGATCACAACCCGGTGGATGCGATCATTGCGCGGGGTCTGTTGGAGTAGATGGAGGCAGCTCCTGACGGGGGCAGGAGACCTCGATACTTTGGCTCAGCGGCTTTCCAGGGGCTTTGCGGCGGGGGCGAGTGCGGGGGCGACGAAGGCATCGAAGACGAGGACGCCTTTGAGGGAGTCCACGGCGCGTTCGAGCTGTTTGTCGCCGAGGTTGGCGAGTTCGAGGGCGGCGGCTTCACCTGTGCCGTGGGAGGCACGCCATTTGGCGATGCGCAGTTCCTCTTCGGAGGTGAGAGCGGAGATGATGTTGGGCTCGACGCCGGCCTCGTGGATGGTGCGATGGCTAGGTGTGTAGTACTTCGCGGTGGTCAGGCGCATGGCCGCGCCGTTTTTCATGGGCAGGATGGTCTGCACGCTGCCTTTGCCGAAGCTGGTGGTGCCGACGATGATGGCGCGTTTCAAATCCTGCAGGGCACCGGCGGTGATTTCGGAGGCGCTGGCGCTGCCCTGATTGATCAGCACGGCGATGGGGTATTTGCGTGGCTCTTTGCCGTTGCGAGACGGTGTGCGGAAGGGGGGAGGATTCTGCGAGGCCACGCGGCCCTCCGTGGTCACCACCACGGTGCCTTCCGGCAGGAACTCGCCGCAGACCGCGACGGAGCTGTCAACCAGGCCGCCTGGGTTGTTGCGCAGATCGAGCACAAAGGCTTGCAAGCCTTCCTTTTCGAGAGCGTCCAGCGCTTTGCTCAGCTCGCGTGCCGTGGGCTGGTTGTACTGTGAGATGCGAGCGTAGCCGATTTTGTAAACACCCGCCATTTTGGTGGAGAGCAGCATGGGGTCATGCACGGAAGTCTCGGCCAGTGTTTCGTGCTTCACCTTGAACTCCAGGAACTGCTTGGTGCCGGGGCGGCGCACGGTGAGGCTCACTTCATCGCCAGCCTTGCCTTTGAGCAACTGCATCGCCTCCGCGATGCCCACGGAGTCGGTCAGCACTTCATTGATGCGCACGAGTTGATCTCCAGAAAGCACGCCCGCCGCCGAGGCCGGGCCGTCTTCGCGAACGGTGATGATGGTGAGGATGCTCTGGCGCAGGGCGATGGTGATGCCGATGCCTTCGGAGGTGTCGCTCTGCTCACGCTGCATGTCTTCGAAGAGTGACTTGCCCATGTATTCGCAATGGGGGTCCAGCTTCTGCAGCATGCCTTCGAGCGCGCCCTCGACGAGTTCGGCGTATGTGATCTTCGACTCGTCCACGTAGTTCTGGCGGACCATTTCCATGGCCCGCGTGAGCATTTCCATCTGCACATACGCATCCTCCGGCGGTGGCTTCACGGGTGGGGCTGCCGGTGCTTTGGGATCTGTCTTGGACTCAGCCTTGGGGGCGGGTTTTGCCTCGGCTGGTTTTGTGATGGGTTTGGGTGCCGGAGCGGCCGCGGGTAGAGACGTGGGCGGGGCAGGGGACGGCGGGGCGGCGTGAAGACTCACGCTGACGGCCAGAAGGAAAAGGAGTGCGGGGGCGCAACGCATGGTGGCATCCTGCATGATTTCGGGCGCTTGCGACAGGAGAAAATCCCTGCGGCGGATCACTCCAGGGTGATGCCGCCCCAGTAGGCGAATTCCATGTTCCAGCCGTTGGCGTGGGCTTCGAGGCGGAGGGTGACTTCCTGGCCGGCGAATTTGGAGAGGTCGATCTCCAAGGTTTTCCAGCGGGGCTTTTCGTGGTCAATGGTCATCTCTTTGACGACCGCGCCGTTGACCACGGCTTTAGCGGTCCAATCGCCACGATCATCGGCGGCGACGGTGGCTTTGAGCTTGGTCTTGCCGGGCTCGACCTTGAGGGTGTGCTCGAAACTGGCGGGTGTTTTTTTGTCGGGGAAGGGGTGCATGAGGAGCACGTTTTTGTGGCCGTAGTATTCGCCGAGTTTGACGGGAGTGCGCTCAAAGTCGGGGGCGCTGACTTTCCATTCGGGATTCCAGAGGCTGACGCTTTCCCAGTCGATGGCGCGGGTGCTGTTGCCTTTCGGTTTATTGGCGCTGGTGTCTTCGACGCCTTTGATGAGGAGGTCTTTTTTCTCCTTGGTCAGCGGGCCTTCTTCGGGCGGGGCGAGAACGTACCAGACGAGATCGCGGAAGGCGGTATCTGGGAGATTGCCGAAGCCCATGGGCATGAGGCTTTGCTTGGTGTTGGTGAGTGTGGCGACTTGATCACGCGGGATGACCTGCGCTGCGCCACCGGCACCGAGGAGTTTGACGTGGCTGGGGGTGTCTTCGACGACGCGACCGGCGAGGGTGCGGCCGTCTTTGGTGGAGACGGTGAAGTTTTCGTAGCCGTTGCCAATGATCTGGTTGGGATCGATCACGTTGGCGAGGATGGCGTCGAGGTTGCTGCGGCCGCTGCCGATGAGGTCTGGGCCCACTTTTTGGCCGCCGCCGTGGAATTCATGGCAGACCATGCAGGTGGCGGTGAAGATGAGTTTGCCGTTGGCGAGATCGGGCTCGCCGGTGAGGCAAGCCTGTTTCTTCTGGGCGATGAGGGACTTCACGTCATCGGAGGAGTCTTTCCAGGCACCAAGGACTTTGAAGGCTTGATCGCGGATTGTTTTGTCCTGGCTGGTGGCGAGGGCGCGGCGCACGGGAGCTGGGAAGCCGGTGGCGGGGACTTTGCCTGCGCCGATGGTTTCCAGCATCGCTTGCGTCCAGGTGGTGCGGCTGCTGAGGGCTTCGAGTGAGGCGATGCGGACGTTGAAGTCTTTGGAGGCGGCCTGCTGGAGGAGTGGGGCGATGAAGTCATCGCCGCCGAGGTCTGCGGTGGCACGGATGGTTGCGACGGCGAGGGCGGTGGAGGTCTGTGGTGTGAGGAGAGGTCTGAGGCCTTCCTTCACGGTGTCGGTGCGGACCTTGCGCAATGATTGAAGGATGGCGATGCGTTCTTTTTCGGGCTTCGAGGTGTCATGCAAGGCGACGATCATTTCCTTCACGGCGGCTTCATCGCCCCAGAGGACGGCGAGTGTCTGGCCGTGCTTGCGGACGTCGGCGTTGGTGTGAGTGCGCCATTTCGCGAGAGTGGCGGAGACATCTTTTGTGGGTTTGATGATGCCGCTTTCCTGGCCTTTGACGAGGCCTTCGAGGGCCTGGGCGAGGAGGAGGTCGTGGGCGGCGATTTTGTCGCAGAACTCGACGGCGAGGTTGAGGTTCTCGGCTTTGCGGGTGTCGCACAGGCGACGCATGGCTTTGAGGGAGAGGACGTGGGAGAGGGGCTGAGATTTTGGTGCAAGCTCGGAGAGCCAGTTCAGCCATTGATCTGGCGCACCCGCCAGCGCGGGCTCAATCGCCATCCAGATCGCAAATGGCAGCACTTTGTCTTCAGAGCTGGCACTGGTCACCAACAGCCTTGTCTCAAGCTCTGTCGGCCAGTTCATTCTCGGCATGGAGTCGAGAGAAGGAAGCTCGCGGTCTGTTGTGAGAAACACTTCGCGTTTTTGGCGCAACGCGGCGCAAACCGCCAGTCTCACGGCTGGGTCGGCATTTCCTGCAAGATCATCGAGCCAGTAATGCCCGACGTGATGACCTTCTCCGAATAACCGCGCTGCCCACGCCTTCAGGGTGGGATCAGAGTTGTTCTTTGCGAGCCATTCGATGGCACGATAGTCTTGATTGGCGATAGCGGTTAATGCCCAGATAGCTTCCAGACGCACAGGAGTTGCCACGTTACTTTTGGCGAGTTCGACGAGTGAATCTCGCGCATCCAATTCTGGATGTGCAATGAGTTGTCTCCGGGCCATCCGGCGCATCCAACTGTTCGAATGCTCGAACAGTTTCAGCAGGTCAGATTTGGACATTTGACTCAAATCCATCTCACGACTCTCGCGTGCAGGCGCGGGCTTGTTTTTCTCAGTGCCAGTATGAAGGACGCGCCAGATGCGGCCGCGTTCGCGGTCCACGCCTTCGGGGTTGGCTTTGGCGTTTTGGTAGCAGGGGTATTTGTCGCACCAGTCCATGATCCAGAGGAAGCCGTCGGGGCCGGTCTGGGTGCTGACGGGGCGGAACCAGCCGTTGTTGGCGCGGAGGAAGTCGCGGCGGGGTTCGCATTTGAAGGTGGCGCCGACGGGGGTGAGGACTTCTTCGTGGATGGCGTTGTCGTGGATGTTGCCGATGAAGGCGTGGCCGTGGGTGTCGGCGGGGTAGCGGCCGCCTTGGTAAATCTGGATGCCGGCATAGGCGGCGCGGAAGTGTTTGTGTTTGACGATGCTGGGCAGGAGCTCGTAGGCGTAGGGATTCTCAGGCGCTCCGCCCTGACGCACGTAGATGCCGCCGGGGGCCATGTGGAAGAAGTGGTCGATGACGCAGGCGCTGACGAAGAAGTTGCCAGCGGCGTCGTAGTCGCAGCCCCAGGGATTGCTGGTGCCGTCCGCGAAGACTTCGAATTCCCAAGCACCTTCTTTTTCGTGAGATGTCGGGCGGGCACGGCCGATGCCGGCGTCGAATTTGAAGCCTTCTTTTTCGGGCTGGCCGGGGCGGCGGACTTTGCTGTTGGTGAAGACGCCGTGGGTCATGTAGAGCCACCCGTCGGGGCCCCAGGTGAAGCTGTTGACGAGCTCATGGGTGTCCTCGCGACCAAAGCCGGTGAGGACGACACGCCAGGCGTCGGGTTTGTCGTCGCCATCGTCATCGCGGAAGTGGAGGAGGTGGGGCTGCTGGCCGACGTAGATGCCGTTGTCTCCGCAGATGATGGCGCTGGCGAGGTTCAGGCCTTCGACGAAGACGGTGCGCTTGTCGGCCTCGCCATCGTTGTCGGTGTCTTCGAGGATGATGACGCGGTCACGCGGTATCTTGTCGCCCAGCTTCGGCATCGGGTGGTACTGGTCGTCTTTGGCTTCGCCGCCAAAGGGGCGCTGGTTTTCTGGCAGGGGAGTTCCTTCCGGGTACTCGTAGGCTTCCACGATCCAGAGACGGCCACGATGATCCCAGGTCATGGCGACGGGATTTTGCACCATCGGCTCGTGGGCGAAGCAGCGGACTTCGTAGCCCTCGGGCACGGACATTTTGGCGCGGGCTTCTTCGGGCGAAGGGCAGACGCTGGTTGCGGCAGCGCGTTCGCCTTCGAGCTCTTTGCCTGCGGCAAGGAGGTTGATGGCGAGGAGGTACAGAGAAAGGGAAAGCAGCGGGCGCATGGTTGGGAAAGTTCTACCAGCAACAACGTCCCGACTGCAAGCACGATGTCGGACACGGTTTGGGTGGAATCGGACGGATGGGGCGGGCTTGCATATGGCAGAAGGCACCCTAGACTGACCCCATGAAAAAGAAGCCCCGTGATTTTCATGTCGTCATCGAACGAGACGAGGACGGCTGGCTTGTAGCAAGCGTGCCGCAGATTCCCGGCTGCTACACACAGGCCAAGACCTATGACACGCTGATGAAGCGCATTCGGGAGGCCATTGAGGTTTGTCTTGGCGTTGAAGGTGTGGAGACGGAGAAGACAGAGTTTGTAGGTGTTCAATGCGTCAAGGTGTAATTCTCACCTCAGCACTTTCTGATTTGTGTGATTCAGCGAGTGCTGCATGCTTCTGACTTGCAATGCCTAGACTGCCACGACTCACTGGAAAAGAACTGATCAAGTGCCTCAAGGTGCATGGCTTTGCTGTGTGAGAATCCAAGGGTGCCACCATGTCATGCAACATCCCGAGGGGCGGCAGACCGTGGTACCAGTGCATGCAGGAGAAATCATCGGCCCCGGATTGCTGCGCAAGATTCTAAATCAAACGGAGCTGACTCCAGAGGATTTGAAATAGAGCAGTCGGAAACTGCGAGGACGATTTGACCGGGCGAAATCTGGCCTGTTAATGCGTGTGAATCTTGTTATTCCTCTCCCAATGGCCTCTCCAACCACCCCCACTCCCAAAACTCCTGAACAACTTCGATCCTGGCGCTGGTATGGCCGTGATGAACTGCGCTCCTTTGGCCATCGCTCACGGGCGAAGCAGGCGGGGTGGGGCAGCGAGGACATCGTGGGCAAGCCGGTGATCGGGATTCTGAACACGTGGAGTGATCTGAATTCCTGCCACATGCATCTGCGCCTGACGGCGGACGCGGTGAAGCGCGGCATCCTTCAAGCGGGAGGGCATCCGATGGAGATCCCGGTGATGTCGGCTGGAGAGATGCTGACGAAGCCGACGGCGATGTTTCACCGCAACTTCCTCGCCATGGAGACGGAGGAAATGCTGCGGGCAAATCCCATCGATGGAGCGGTGTTGCTGGGTGGCTGTGACAAATCCACGCCAGGGCTGCTCATGGGGGCGTTCAGCATGGACATACCCGTCATTTACATGCCCTGCGGGCCGATGATCAAGGGCAACTGGCGCGGTGATACACTGGGCAGCGGCAGCGACGTGTGGAAGTACTGGGATGAAAAACGCGCCGGCAATCTGAGCTGGGAGCAGTGGTGTGAGATCGAGGACGGCATCGCCCGCAGCCCTGGTCACTGCATGACGATGGGCACCGCGAGCACGCTCACGGCTTTGGCGGAGACGCTTGGCCTTTGTATTCCCGGCGCGTCGTCGATCCCTGCGGTGGACAGCGCGCACACACGCATCGCGGCTGCGGCTGGCAGGCAGATTGTTGAGAACGTGTGGCTGGACCGCAAACCGTCCGGCATCGTCAGCGAGCGCTCATTTGAAAACGCCATCGCGGTGGACATGGCGCTGGGGGGCAGTACAAATGCCATCGTGCATCTGGTTGCCATGGCGGGACGGTTGGGCATCAAGCTGCCGCTGGAAAAATTCGACGAGATCAGCCGCAAAATTCCGCTGCTGGCGAACATGCGGCCTGCGGGCAAGTATTTGATGGAGGAGTTCTTTTTGGCGGGCGGTCTGCGGGCGTTGCTCAATGGCATGCGTGAGCTGCTGCACACGGATGTGCCGACCATCACCGGCAAAACGCTGGGTGAAGACATCGAGGATGCGATCATCCATAATGAGGATGTGATCCGCACCCCGGCGAATGCGTTGCAGCCGGATGGCGGCACGGCGATCCTGCGTGGGAATCTTTGCCCGGATGGGGCCGTGATCAAACATGCCGCCGCCACGAAGGAACTCTGCACGCACACCGGGCCTGCGCTGGTGTTTGACAGCTACGCGGATCTCAAAAAGAACATCGACGACATGGAACTCGATGTGACCCAGGACAGTGTCTTGATTTTGCGCAATGCGGGGCCGGTGGGTGCTCCAGGTATGCCGGAGTGGGGTCAGCTACCGATTCCGAAGAAGCTCATCATGCAGGGCATCCGTGATATGGTACGCCTGAGCGACTGCCGCATGAGCGGCACCAGCTATGGAGCCTGCGTGCTGCACATCGCCCCCGAGAGCGCGGTTGGCGGACCGCTGGCGCTGGTGAAGACGGGAGATCTGATTGAGCTTGATGTGCCGAACCGCAAGCTTCACCTGCATGTGAGTGACGCAGAGCTGGAGCAGCGCCGAGCTTCCTGGAAGCCTGCGCCGCCACGATACCACCGCGGCTATGCGAAGCTCTATGTCGAACATGTCACGCAGGCCGATCAGGGGGCGGATTTCGACTTCCTACAGCATGGGCCTGCCGTGCCTGAGCCGGACATCTTCTAACTTGCGTCGTCCCCTGCAAAGGCTACAAATATTGTCCCGACCGCCTAACGGCAGCGATGCTGAAGACGGAACCGCAAGAGTCAGAGATGACAAACAGCGGGCTGTAGCGCAGTCTGGTAGCGCGCTTCGTTCGGGACGAAGAGGTCGTGGGTTCGAATCCCGCCAGCCCGACCACCACTCCTGCGCGTACTAGTTTATACAGAGGTAAGACATGGCGACTCCAACCCCACCCAAAAAAATCCTGCTCGCAGAAGATGTGCGTGCGTTGTCCATGCGGCTGTCGCATGCGCTCGAATCACATGGCTACATCGTTTGCGTGGCAGAGGACGGGGAGGAGTGCCTGGAGCAGATGGAAATTTTCAAGCCGGACCTGCTGGTGCTGGACTTGATCATGCCGAAAATGAACGGGCTGGAAGTCTTGCGGCATCTGCGGGCGCAGCAATCGACGCAGCACATGCCGGTGATTGTCTGCACGGCGAAAGATTATTCCACGGAACTCAAACACATCCAGCAGACCGGACCGGTGGATGTGCTCATCAAGCCGTTCGATCCCGAGCTTCTGCTGGAGAAACTGCGCCAGTATTTTCATGATGCAGCCACGACGAAGGGGGTCACTCACCGCTCTCACCTGCCCGTCGCTGCGGAGCAGTATGCACCGGTGCTAGATACCAAGCGTCCGCATGTAAAACTATGGGGTGCCCGTGGTTCGATCCCAGTCAGTGGCGCGCGTTATTCCCAGCATGGCGGCAACACGACCTGCTTTGAATACAACTCGGGAAAGGAGCGCATCATGTTTGATGCGGGTTCTGGGTTGCGGGATGCTGGGCAGTCATTTCTGGCAGGCGGCCCCTGCCACATTCACCTCTTCATCACGCACACGCACTGGGACCACATTCAAGGGTTCCCGTTTTTCACGCCGATCTATGTGCCCGGGTTTGAAATCACGGTCTATGGCGAACGAGGTTTTGGCAAAAACATCGAGTCACTGCTCTGCGGTCAGATGGACCGCGATTATTTCCCAATTCAACGCGAGGATTTGCGCGCCAAGATCAACTTTGTGTTTCTGGACGATGCACCGGTGAAAATCGGTGACGTGACGGTGACGCGTGAATTCACGCAGCATCCCGGAGCGACGGTGGGTTTCAAAGTGACGCATGAAGGCTGGAGCGTGGCCTTTGTGCCGGACAATGAATTTCTCCAAGGCTATACAGGTTCCCCCGTTTCGCTGACGCGCGATTCAAATCTGGTGGTGCCGTATGAGCCAATGCTGGCCTTCCTCGACGGAGTGGACCTGCTGGTACATGAAGCGCAGTATTTGCCGACGGATTATCCGAAACGCATCGGCTGGGGGCATTCTAACCTCGCCACAGCCTGTGCTCTGACCAAGCTGGTGGGTGCCAAAAAATGGATCGTGGTGCATCATGACCCTGATCACGATGATGCGGCGCTACAGGCCAAGCTGAATCTCACTCGCCAGATTTTACGCGAGGTTGGTCATCCGATTCATCTCGTGCATGGCTTTGATGGCATGACGGAGTATCGTTGATTCAAGTGCCGGGGCCGAACGAGGCATTCAGGGCGTCGCCAAGCAAGGAGCATTCCTTCTTCAACTGATCCAGCATGATCTGCGCGCCTTTCAAGTCTCCGGCGTGGGCGTACTCGCAGAGTTCGGTGCAGAGTTTCAAAGCCTGTTTGGAGGAGTAAACACCCAGCATGCCCTTGAGCGAGTGTGCAGCCTCATAGAGCGGCGTGGCTTTGCTGACGGCGAGCGCCTTTTCGGCTTTGCGCAGGTATTTTTGCGAATCCTCGGTGAAGATCGCCACGAGTTTGCGCATGAGCTTTTCATCGCCGGTGGATTCACGGAACTCGGCAAGGTCAAAGGGCGGGGGCTCGACCTGAGGGCGGGGTGGAGGGGGAGCTGAATCTACAAATGCTGGGGCAGCCTCCGGCAAGGCCGGGCGGCGGGCAAACTGCTCCACGACTTGAAACAATTCAGCCGAGCGCAGCGGTTTGGAGATGTAATCGTCCATGCCAGCGGCGATGCAGCGTTCGCGGTCACCTTTCATGGCATTAGCCGTCATCGCGATGATGGGGACATGGCTGCCGGAGGTTTGCTCTATCTGACGGATTTTGGCGGTGGCTTCATAGCCATTGATGCCGGGCATGTGAACGTCCATCAAAATGGCGTCGAAGGCATCCTTGCCGCAGTATTCAATGGCCTGCCTGCCGTTGGCGGCCAGTGTGACGACATGACCGCGTTTCTCCAGCATGCGGGCACCAACGAGCTGATTGACATGGCCATCCTCGACGATGAGCACCTTCATGGATGAATGGGCGGTGACCACCGGCTTGATGCGTGGTGATTTGGGCTTGATCGAAATGCCGCTCGTTCGCCCAAAGGCGGCGGTGAAGTGGAAGGTGCTGCCCTTGCCTGCCTGGCTTTCCACCCAGATGCGACCCTGCATGAGCGCGACCAGATCATGACAGATGGCAAGCCCCAGGCCGGTGCCGCCGTAGCGCCGTGAGGTGGAGGACTCCGCCTGGGTGAAGGCCTCAAAGATGCTGTCCTGCATGTCATTGGCGATGCCGATGCCGGTGTCGTTGATCTTGAAATGCAGCGTGACTAGGTCCGCTGTGGTGGATTCTAACGTGACCTCGATAGTGACGCTGCCTTGGTGGGTGAACTTGATGGCGTTGCCAATTAGATTGACCAGGATCTGCCGCAGTCTGCCATCATCGCCGATCAGACGCGTCGGCACCTCAGGACTGATGTGATGCTGCAGCACCAGATGCTTTTGAAACGCTCGGATGCCCATGGCCTGCGCGATCTCAGTGACGACCTCGTTCAGATCAAACTCGTGGGCGTCCAGTTCCATCCTACCGGCCTCGATTTTGGAAAAATCGAGGATGTCATTGAGCAGTTCCAGCAGCGAGTCGGCGGAAAGCTTGAGCATTTCCAGGTATTCGCGCTGGGTTTCATTCAGCTCCGTGCCGAGCAGCAGTTCGCTCATGCCAATGACACCGTTCATTGGGGTGCGGATTTCATGGCTCATGTTGGCCAGAAAGACGCTCTTGGCGCTGTTGGCGGACTCGGCAGCCTGCCGCGCCTTGCGCAGTTCCTCCTCGTCATGCTTACGCTCGGTCACATCCGTATGCGACCCAGCCATGCGGTAAGGAGTGCCATGTTCATCACGCAGGGCACGGCCACGGGCGAGAATCCAGCGCCAACTGCCGTCCTTGTGTCGGAAGCGAAACTCCACGGCATAGCGCGGAGTGCGGCCTGCCAGGTAGTCGTTCAGCGCGGCCATCACGCGGTCGTGATCCTCGGGGTGGAGCAGCTTCTCAAAGGTGGAGAAGGCGTTTTCGATCTCATCGTCGGCGTAGCCGATCATGCTCTTCCACGGCGGGGAGAAGAACACCTTGCCGGTGCGGATGTCCCAGTCCCAGATGCCGTCATTGGTGCCACGCACCGCCAGCGCAAACCGCTCTTCGCTTTCCGCCAGCTCGCGCATGGCCTCCGCCGGTGCATTGGGCAGGCGCAGACGGAAGGCATGCAGCATGTCCTCCAGTTCACGAACACGCTGCTTCAACTCCGGCACGGAGTCGCCAGCGGCATGCTCTTGAGTCTCTGACATGGGGGTTGGGAAGGTCCGGCACGCAGTTGGTGGCAGACGGGGGTAGATGCATAGACACAAATCGGCGCAAAAAAACTCAAAAGGTGAGTTCGGAAGATCAAAGTGTCACTTGCCTGAGGCATGCGAAATGGCCGGAAATACATCTGCTTGAGTGTTTGGGCAGATTGATGTCGTTCATGTTCCCGCATGAACCGCCGCCAACTTCTCGCCTCCCTGCCCGTTGTTTTCACCGCTTCCAGCTTCGTTGCCGAGTCCAAGCTTCGTGTCGCCGTCATTGGCCATACCGGACGCGGCAACTATGGCCACGGTCTAGATACCATGTGGCTCAAAATTCCCGCTTCCGAAATCGTAGCTGTGGCGGATGCGGACGACCAGGGACTCAAGTCCGAGCTGAAGAAGCTGAAGGTGGAGAAAGGTTTCGCTGACTACCAGACTATGCTCGCGGAGGTCAAACCAGACATTGTTGCCATCGGCCCGCGTCACATCGACCAGCATCGCGATATGTTGCTCGCGGCGATCCAGGCCGGGGTGCGCGGCATCTACATTGAAAAATCGTTCTGCCGCAGTCCGGCCGAAGCGGATGAAATCATCGCCGCCGCAGACAAGGCGGGAACGAAGATCGCCATCGCGCATCGCAATCGTTATCATCCGGTGCTGCCGGTGATCGCCAAGCTTCTCCAGGAAGGCGTGATTGGCCGTGTGCTGGAAATGCGCGGACGGGGCAAGGAGGATCAGCGTGGTGGCTCGCTGGATCTGTGGGTGCTCGGCACGCATCTGTTCAACCTCGCTACCTACTTCGGTGGAGCACCGCAGGCGTGCAGCGCCACCGTGATGCAGGATGGCAGGCCGATCACGAAAGCCGATGTGAAGGAGGGGGATGAAGGCATCGGTGCGCTTGCGGGCAACGAAGTGCATGCCCGGTTTGAACTGGCAAACGGCGTGCCGTTGTTCTTCGACTCGGTGCAAAATGCCGGAGTCAAAGAAGCTGGCTTTGGCCTGCAAATCATCGGCACGAAGGGTGTCATCGACTTCCGCATCGACAAGGAACCTGTTGCCCACCTATGTGCTGGCAGTCCTTTCAATCCGGCACTTAAGGAGCCGCGCCAATGGCTGCCCATAACCACGGGCGGCGTCAATAAGCCTGAACCCATCCCCAATCTCGGCAGTCAGGTCGCCAGCCATGAAACTGCCGGACTCGATTTGATCGCCGCCATCCGGGAAAATCGTGCACCGCTGATCGATGCGGTGCAGGGGCGTGAGACCATCGAGATGGTCAGCGCCATCTTTGAATCTCACCGCCTCAAAGGGCAGCGCGTGACCTTCCCGTTGCAGACACGCGTCAATCCGTTGACGTTGTTGTGAAAACACCGCGTATGAAAGTTCAACGAACCTTCTTTGCCGCGGTCGAAGCGCCCCATGCATAAAATGTTGTTCCGCAGTTTCCTGCTTTTGGCCTGCGCTTTCGCTTGTGAGGCGCAAACCAGTTCGTTGTCCTTTGCCGAACGACTCGTGCAGGCGGCGCTTGAGCGGGTGCAGCACACGGTGCGCTATGATCCCGCCTACGTGATCCTGGACTATCCCAATGGCGATGTCCCCGCTGACACCGGGGTGTGTACGGATGAAGTCATCCGCAGCTACCGGGCACTGGGCATTGATCTGCAAAAACTGGTTCATGAGGACATGCAGCGCGCCTTTGTCGCGTATCCGCAGGGGGGGTGTAAAGTCTGTTCTGTAAAAGGCTTTAGCCTTGCAATGCACGCCCCATTGGGGGCTGCGGAGTGAGGCGAGCGTAGCGATGCCGAACGCAGCAGCCCCCAATGGGGCGTGCCGCGAGCGGTGGCGAGGGGTGG
>CAINGK010000174.1 GCA_903848465.1 uncultured Verrucomicrobiota bacterium | reverse complement strand
GGGTTGAACATAGGCCCCCAAGCTGCTAAAACCGCCGACAAATCGCCCGATAAATGCTCACGCATCCTTCAGCTCAAACCACTCCCGAACCACTTCGCCGCACAGCGGCTTTGTTCAACAAAACGGATGCAGGCAACGGCTCGAAGGCTATCTGTCGTGTCAGCAACGTCTTGCGCTCGTCGTCGCCTGATCCGAAACGTTAGCCGTTGCTACGCGCTTCTCGAAATGAAAACCACTTCCCTCCGTTTCTTCTCGTTATTTTTCTCTCTCGTCTTCATCGGATGCGCTCAGGATGTAGCCAATCGCTATTACGCATCGCAACAATACGCCGCGAAAGACCCGAAGAACGTAGAACTGCTATTTCGAGCACCCAGCCGTCCCTTTACCGTCATCGCTGACCTCCAATCCCGAAACGAATCTCCGCAAGCCATGAAGAAGCGCGCAGCCAAGATTGGTGCTGATGCGATTATCGTTTCACCGCTTGGCGGCTATTACAGCTTGAACGAGGAGTGGGCGGACAGCGATAGTATGTCGCGCACATACTCCCGCCTCGTCGGCTCCGCTATCAAATACAACCAATGAAACCCACAGCATATATCACCCTCCTCGCCCTCGCCGCCTCCTTCCTCGTTGGTTGCGCGTCCGTTGACATCACCAAGACAGGCGCAGGCTACTTCGCCCCCACCAATCCGAATCAAGTCGAGATTCTAGCGACCGTCCCAACCAAGCCATACACAGAGCTTGGCACGGTCACCATCTCTGGCTTCCAAGCCAAACAAGAAGCAAAGATGCACAACGCAATTCGCGCTAAGGCCGCTCCCCTTGGAGCGACGAGTGTTATCATCCAGAGCCAAGGAATGATTCCGAAAGGTTTCGGCACATTCGAGCGCTGGGCGACGGGCGTTGCCATCCGCTACAAATGACAACAGTCGCAACGGCTACCCTACCCCAAATCTCCGCTCGTCAAACGGCAATCCCACTCCTGCCGCGAGCGGGCAAGGCTTGATCCGTGACAGCACGGGTCTGTATGTCAGGCCTTGCGGCGAATGATTTTCCCGCCTCCTGGGCCACTGGTTTCGATCACGATCATGGGGGCCAGTTCGGCAAGGGCGGCTTCGATTTCTGGCTTGGGGGCGTTCCTGCCGAAAAGCTCATGCACCTTGGTCATGGTGAGGGGGCCATTGCCAAGGGCTTCCCATATCTTCGCTGCTTTTGGGTCTGCAAAGGTGCCAGCAAAGATGTGCGCGGCGCTGGCTTCGCAGTAGCGCCAGAATGCTAACGCGGCATCAAGGTGCTGTTTGCCAATGAAGTCGGCTTGATCCAGCAGGGCCAGCAGCAAAGCCATACGCATGACCTGGGCTTCAGCGCGGGAAAGAATCTCTCCCATGCGGCCCGGTGGCGGTTCGCTGAGTTGTGAGTACATCCCATGCCACAAGTTGCGGGCTTCCACATCCCGCTGAACTTCTCCACGACCGCGGGCGGCTCTCACGGCGGCGCGGAGCGATTCAGTCAACTCTGCTGTGTCTGGCGTGCCGCCTCCTTCTGGCAATAGTTTGGAGCGGTCGGCATGAATCCAAAGGCAGCGATTGGCTAGACCATTGCTCATTTCCACGCTGGCGAGCAGGCGGCGAAGCTCTGGCAAGGTGATATGACCAATCATGCTAATATGCGCACCCTCGACCTTGATCGGGTCTTTTCGGCGTAGGACGGCGATTCGCTGCCCATCCCATGCCTGGCGCAAGAGAACGGAAACCGTGTTGCCTTCGCGCTTCATCACTTGCAAGACTTGGGCAAACTCGCCTTCAACCAATAGCAGGCGTTTGTCTCCATCGTCGTCAAAGACTTGGGTAATGCCTTCGCCGGATACGATGCCCGTCTCTACACGAGTGGCAAACCAATCGGGATCAACGGCTTCAAGGATATTCTTGGCCTGTGCCCAAGAGGTGCCTTTCCTTGCCTTGGCAGTGCGTCCGCAGATGATGGCAAACAGATTGGCGCGATGCCGCGAGCCATCGGCTACGAAGTAAGGGGACGGGCCTATGAGATTGCCAAGACCCGCGAGCAACTGCGCATAGAGCGCGGCGGGGTCGGCTTCGGTATGAGGCAGGATGCGGCGCACGATCTCCCCAGCGGTGCCGTAAAGGGCGGAGTCTTGCAGGGCTGGCGGTTTGCTCGTGCCATACGAAAAGGACGAATTGCACGAAGGGTCTGCCGCCGGATGGGGGGAGTTTTCGTAGTTTTCGTGCTTTTCGTTTCCGTGAGCATTGGGGATGCTTGCCTTGCAGGCGGGGCGCTTCCTCAGCGATTCGGTAAAACTGGCGTTCATTGGAAAAGGGAATTGAGGGTTGTTTCATGCGCGGCGGGGTTGGTGAAGATCGCACCCAAGTCTTTACACCCGTCGGGGAGCGGCAGCGCATCCACCGTCGCGCCAGCGGCTTCCAGGTCTGCCAGCCATGAAGCTGCGGCATCCATTCCGGCTTCATCCGCATCAGGGATGATGCGAACGCTTCGCCCTTTGAGGCGTGCCAGCAATGCAGGATCACGGGCAAAGCGAGAGCTGGCACTGGTGGCGGCAATGATGCTCCAGCTTCCAGCCATGTTCACCAGCGCGAAGGCGGCGAGGGCTTCAAGTAGTCCAATGACACCCTCCACGAGCAAGACGTTCTGCGTGTCTCCAAGCCAGTGCTGGCCGATGAATGCGCCGGTGCTGCCTGGCAGATTCTTTGCCTTGATCTTTGTGCCATCGCTACGCGTGAAGGGCTGGCCGTCCAATCGGCGGGCCTGGGCAAAGGTGCCTTCGTGAATGATGAAGCAGCGCTGGCCTTCGATCTCCGCGCCGCGCAGGAATCCCCAGCGGTGGGCAAGGTCAACGGCATCGGGTAGCATGTGGCGGAGGTCGGCAATGGTCTTGATGCCAGCGGGTTTCAGGTGCTTGAATTGCGGCCATGCTTTGCGCTGGCGTGCTTTCTTCTCTGCCTCGCTTTCAAAGTCGGGCGCGGTGTTGTCTGGCCGCGACCCTGCTTCATCCAGCAGGTAGCCTAGCGGGCGGGTGGAACTGGCTGCACTGCGGAGCTTGTGGCGGAGTTCTGATTCCGTCCAGGGCGGCTGGCAGTGCGTTTGATTCCATGCCATGAGCAAGGGCAAGGCGTCCTGCTCTGTCATGGCAAAGCCACGAGTGAGAGCAGCAGCGGCGTTGAATGTGGCGGAGTGTCCGCCACTGCCTTCGATGGCAGGCGGCATGCGCTCCAGATAGGCAGCAGCGCGTTCTTGAATGGTAAGCATAGGGAGAAGTGTTGTCTCACTTGCCAATGGACTGAAACTGACTACTCTTCGCGGTACTTGAACTCCGTAAACAGCAGCCCGTTTTCCGCCACTGGAAGCGGGTTTGTTGTTGGTGGGGTTAGGGATGTTTGGAGTTCACATCAAAGGCGGCGAGTGAGGCCTCTACCCGTGGCACGCTGAAAACGATTCGGCGGCCTAGTCGCCGGAAGGGTACGATGTTTTGAGCCGTCCAGCCGTCCACTGTTCGGACAGAGACATTGAAGAACTTCGCGAGGCCATGGCGGTCTATCCATGGGGATGCGGAGGGTTCTTGGGGGGCGAGGGTTTCAGCCGCGATGGGGCGGCTCGCTTCACTTCGAGAGGGGGTCGAGTTTTTCATCGACAAGATAGGGTGAACCTCCCTTGGAAAAGTCAAACGATTAGTTGCAAGTGATTACGTCGGCCTTGGTGGCGCTGTGCGCAGTGCCCCTGAGTCCTGATAATGCGGCGGAGTTTCTGGCGCTATTTCTGGCGCAATTCGTGGCGCAATTCAACGCCTTGGTATTCCGCCTTCTTCCCTTCGTAGATGCGTGAAACAACCACTTCAAAATGCGCCACATTCTGCGCCATATTCTGCGCCACTTTCTCCGCCAAAAGGTTAGTGGATGCAGCCGCTTCACCATGAGGCAGCACATTTCGTACGCGGTGGGGGAGGGTATAAATAGTATCTCAAAAGCCCAACGCTGGATTCAAAAAAATGGGACAATATGTGGGACAGCACAAAAGCTCGGAATACCACGCTCTACGCTTCACAGATGGCTGAAAAGCACACCACTAAAAAGGCCAGAAAATGTCCCACAAAACGTCCCAATTCTAGGTCAGTGGATGCAGTCACTTCGCCATGAGTCAGCGTATCTCACCCATTACGGCTTCATGCCACCTTTCCCATGGGAATGATGTTCGGCGGCATGGCCTTCTCTGGCATGATCTGGAAATAGGCCTCGCCTTCCTCCTTGGTGGCAATCTCGCGGTAATTCTTGAACAGGAGCACGGTATCACTATGACCTAGCTCTGAGGCTGTCTTGGCTGCGTTCTGGTGCGCGGCGTAGTGGTAGGAGCCAAAGCAGTGACGGGCGGCGTTGTGCGGCCATGCCTCGATGCCAGCGGCAAGGCATGCGGCTTCGCGGCATTTGCGGAATACTTGATCCGAAGGACGCATGAGGCCGGACTTTTGGCGGTGGGGTTCCAGCCATGCTTTCAGGTTTGGCGTGATGGCGACAAGGCGACGCTGCCCGGTCTTGGTCTTGGTGGCTGATAGGTCAATGTGGCCGCGCTCCAGCTTGATGTCTTGCCAGTCGAGGCGGGCAATCTCTGCCTCACGCAAGCCACCGAAAAAGGCGACGGCATAGGCGGGGACAATGCGAGCGTCGGCGCTTTGAAGGAATTGGGAAACTTGATCTGGTGACAAGATGCCGGGTGGTTTCTCGTCGGCCTCGATTTCAACTGCTGCGGTGGGGTTTGCGGCCATCCACTTCTTGCCAACGGCGAAGTTGAACAGATTGGAGAGCACGAGGCGGTGATTGATCTGGGTGCGCGCCGTGCCGTCGATGCTGGCGAGGTAGCTCTCCACATCGTCTTTGGTGATCGTCGCCAAGATGCGTTTGCCATGCACTGCCTCGAAGGCCTGGGCGCGGCTGGTGAGATTCCGCAGGTGAACGGCGCTTTGCTTTTTCCGCTCTTTCCAGTCGAGAAACTTTGCCACGGCATGCTTAACCGTGACGCTGGATTTCGTCTGGCGGAGAAAGGCGGCGTAGAATTCGACGGCTGCCTTGAATGAGAACTCGTCGGTGATGTGCTCGGCCTTGAGTGCCACACTGAGCTTGCGGGCGGAGAGCAGGGCGCGGAATTCATCGGGAGTCACGCCGCGCTCGGCAATGCCAACGTTCTCCAGTTCGACGGTCTTGGCGTCCGCGAAGCTCTTTGCCTCCACCCTGGTCTTGAAATATTTCTGCTGGTAGGTGCCGCCCTGGGAGAATGTGGCGCGGAACTTGTAATGCGGGTGTCCTTTTACCGGCTTGATGGTGACTTTCATCTTGCAGCAACCTGCGTGAGTCTGCGCGAAACCGCAACAAAAACCATTACAAAACCATTACGGTTTCATTTGTGCTCTGTAAAATAAGGGGATGCAGCGGTTTTGTAAACCGCAGGTCGTCGGTTCGACCCCGACTGCTGGCTCCATCGTGAAACGGCTGGAAAGCCTGTAAATCAAGGGTTCCAGCCTCAAAGGGTGGAATGCATAACAAAGCATCGGGCGGCACCAAGAGGCACGAAATCCGCTAAAATAAGCGGATTCTAAGCGGACGAAAAAACTGGTGGTGTCACAGTGCCCTCGTCGCGGTGTGCCGGGGGATAGGAGCGCCACAGCGGCACAGCGAGCCAAGAGAGCAGGGGCAGAGACGGCGGCGCGGGTCGCCTATGGCGTTTGAACGCGATTCTCTCCTCACCTGTACAGCCCCGTACCAGTTTTTTCACTCAAAATCCTGAACCCACTATTAAGTTTCAAACCTTCGGGTGGCTATTGAGGTTGAGCACTGGACGACACGAACAGAAACCACCGTCCAGTCGCTCACTTTTTCCAACTTTACACATGCACCGGGTTAAGGCGAAATTTTCACAGTCAATGCAGGAAAGAAAGAGCAAAGCAGAGTAAACGGGGAAAGGGGCCAAGGAAGGGCTGCAAAAAATTATGACTCCTTCTTGCTTTGGCTGGCGGTCAGGATTTCGATACCCTGCGCACTCTGTCGGAATGCTGGGCGGGCGAGAAAAAAGGGGGGGCTGTACACCCGGCTCATTTTCAGAGACCCCTCGGCACATCAGGGCTTGTGCCCTCATCGGCCATGGGTAGCGTTTCAAAACAAACAGTTGAGCCTATGAACAAGCTGCAAAAAATCATCCTCTCCCTGTACGCGGCTGTCATCCTCGTAATGTTCCTCATTCCGCCGTACCAGCGCAATACGCTGCGCACTAATGGCACGCTCACACAAGACATGGGTTACAGGTGCATCTGGGATGCCACCTTGCCCGGCACCACTAACTCCAGCAGCAACACGGTTAATTTCCAATTGCTTGGAATTCAGATGCTTGTGGCTTCCCTAGTGACGGCGGCGCTTTGGCTGGTGGCGAAAGATGGTAATCCGTTAGCTGGCTGGTCTATCACAAAAGGTGCCAGGACTCGGAAAACCAAGCGAACCGCGCTCGCATTCATCGTCTGTTTCACCCTGTTTGTTGTCTGCGTTTTAGCCAAGTCACTCGTAAGGGCTGCTGGGTTTAGGCTGGGTTTCATTCCCGACGTGATTTTTTACTTCATTCTTTTTGCCGTCTGGAGGGCAATTCGCCGCACCGGCTCTGACTCAGCCACAGAACAAACAAGCAATGCTTCCGCGCCAGGCGTTCAAAACACCAGCGCTCAGACTTTGGCTAAATCAGCCGCCCCTTCCACACGGGCTTCAAAACCGTTGCCTTCGAGTGCCAGTCCGAATTCTCCAGCACCCCTTTTAGGGATCACGGAGCCTGCCGAATTGTCCGCCTTTGAACTGCTTGCCAAAGAAAAGAAGACTGGCTTTAGGCATGAAGCACTCTGGTTGAAATGCTTCTCAGAAGCTGAAGGAGATCAGGCGCGGGCAGAAGCAGCTTACACCCGCGAACGCGCTGCCACTTTGGTCGCTCAAGCAGCCGCAGAAAAAGATGCTGCACTTGCCCATAGTGCTGCCCGATTGGGCGCGTGGAGGGCCGTGATTTCTCAGCACATGAGCAAAATTGAGGGCTTGCTGGCGGAAGTTCCAAAGCAAAAAGCAGCCGCATCAAGAGATGTGCAAGTCGGGAATCGCGCCGAAATGGAGACCCTTACGAAGGCCCTCCCGCAGGCGTTGGCAGAGTTTCAAACGGCGGCTAACAAATTGCGCAGTGAAATTCAACCCTCAGAGTGGGGGGCGGGTCATTTGAAGCAGCCGCTTGCTGCCGCAGTAAAAGACGATACGCCCGAATCTCTGGCATGGTTTGAATGTCAGGCACTGGTCAACCAGGGCGAGGCTTGGAATCAATTAAACATGCGTGTTCAAGACGCAATGTACCGTCTTGATGGTTGGCTTTTATTACATGACGCACATGTAAAAACACTCAGAATCGCAGATGCCGCAATATCCGACAAATATGTATCCGGCAAACAGCAGGCTAAAATCATCACAGAGCTTTATGAAGAACTCAAGGGCGTGAGATTTTCCGGTTTGAATTACAAGTATCTTGAAGGGTATGTTTTTGCGCGAGAATATAGATCTTCAATGATTCTATTGGCCGTTTTCTGTTTGATTATTGCAGGATTGATAGGATTCGGAATTTATAGCGCTCAAACTGCAAAGCCGCTTCACGGTTCACAAACTGGATCGAATTATCACACTCTAAACGTCATTACCCCTGCCCCCTTAGCCGCACTCGCTGAGAATGCTCCCATTGCAGAGATCAGGAGCCGAGCGGAGCAGGGGGAAAAAGAGGCTCAGTTTCGGCTGGGAAAAACATACTATGACGGGAAAGACGTTTCCAAAGACGATGTAGAGGCCGTGAAGTGGTATCGCAAAGCAGCCGAGCAAGGATTAGCCACTGCACAAAATTACTTGGGAATGTGTTACCACAAAGGAGAAGGAGTACGCCAAGACGATGTAGAGGCCGTGAAGTGGTTTCGCGAGTCAGCCGGGCAAGGACATGGCAATGCGCAATACAATTTGGGAGTCCATTACTATGCAGGTGAAGGTGTGGTCCAAGACAAAGTTGAAGCTGTGAAGTGGTATCGCAAAGCAGCCGAGCAAGGATTGGCTGTAGCACAAGTTGACTTGGGACTCTGTTACCAAGATGGCCTTGGAGTTTTCAAGGACGAAGTCGAGGCAGTGAGGTGGTACCGAAAAGCAGCCGAGCAAGGACTTGCCGAGGCGCAAAATGAATTGGGGTTTTGTTACCACGAAGGAGAAGGAGTTCCTCAAGACGACGTGGAAGCCGTGAAGTGGTTCCGCAAAGCAGCCGAGCAAGGACATGCCATAGCACAGAATACTTTGGGAGCACATTACCAACGTGGCGAAGGCGTTCCTCAAGATAATGTGGAGGCCGTGAGGTGGTATCGCAAAGCCGCTGAACAAGGCGATGCCACAGCACAAGATAACTTGGGACACTGCTACCACAGAGGCGAAGGCGTTCTCCAAGACGAGGTAGAGGGCGTGAGGTGGTTCCGCAAAGCCGCAGAACAAGGACATGCCGAGGCGCAAAATACCTTGGCAATCTGTTACGATCATGGCCTAGGCATCTCTCAAGACTATGCAGAAGCGGTGAAGTGGTACCACAAAGCAGCCGAGCAAGGATTAGCCCCTGCACAAAACTACTTGGGAATGTGTTACCGTGATGGCGTGCTTGTCGCTAAGGACGACCTAGAAGCTGTGAAGTGGTTCCGCAAAGCAGCCGAACAAAAATTTGCATATGCACAATTTAACTTGGGCAGGTGCTATCACAATGGAGAAGGCGTACCCCCAGACGATGTAGAGGCCGCGAGTTGGTACCGCAAGGCAGCCGAGCAAGGATTTGCCGAGGCGCAAAATAGGCTGGGAGTCCGCTATGGTAATGGTGCAGGGGTTCCTAAAGACGAGGTAGAGGCCATGAAGTGGTACCGAAAAGCCGCAGAACAAGGAGATGCCAAAGCACAAAATAACCTGGGAGTCTGTTACCACTATGGAAGAGGCGTTCTCAAAGACGATGTAGAAGCCGTGAAGTGGTACCGCAAAGCCGCAGAACAAGGACTTGCAGTGGCGCAAAGTAGATATGGCTGGTGCTACCACAAAGGAGAAGGCGTGCGCCAAGACGATGTAGAGGCCGTGAGTTGGTTCCGCAAAGCCGCAGAACAAGGACATGCCGAGGCGCAATATAGATTGGGCATCTGTTACAGCTATAGCGTGGGGCTGCCGAAAGATATTATAGAGGCGGCGAAATGGTTTATTTTGGCCGCAGCTCAACAAGACGAACTTTCCGTGAAATCGCTCTCAAATATTGAGAAGGAAATGACGCCTGAGCAGATCGCGGAGGCGCATCGAAGGGCGGATGAGTTCAAGTGAAGGGTATGAGACCACCCGGAGCGGAGGAATCGAGCTATTACGCGTCACGCTTGTTTTCGTTCAGGCGATATGTGAGGATCACCCAATGATCCCTGCGTTGATCCTTCTTTACTTTGTTGCTGGAACTGTGGTCGCCCTCTCACGAGCGGCTCGAATACAATGGAGAGTGAGTTCATTTTTGGATTCGATTTCGTGTGGACCAGAGCAAAGACGAGGCTCGAAAATTCGCTTCTTTTGCGGTGTCGCGCTGATATGGCCGATATTTCTCTATCTGTGGAGGGAACAGGCCGCCCACTCAAAAGCGTCTCCAGGGTTTGCGGAAAATCACGGCATGGACAGTTCAGAATCCGCCCCAAAAAAGATCATGGCTTGCGCCAGGAAACCCCGCCACTGCCCTTCATGTGGGCACCGTCCTGTTGCGACCATTCTCTATGGCGACCCTGCTGAATGCCCAACACTTGAACGAAGGCATGAGGCGGGCCTGATCGTTTATGGTGGAATCCCATGGCCGAATCCCCCTAAATGGCAATGCAGCAAATGCGGCCAAAAAATACATCTAAAAACAGAGACTTCGGAGTCCCGAGTCCTACCTGAAGAGCAGATGGGGAACATTGATGATCTAGAGGCTGCGTGGAAGTGGCACCTCAAATCAGCCGCACTAGGAAGTGCGGAGTCACAATATCTTTTGGGGGACTTCTACTCGCGTGGCGAAAGAGTTCCCCAAAGCGATGTAGAGGCCGTGAACTGGTATCGCGAAGCAGCCGTGCAGGGTTTTGCAAAAGCACAAACTGAATTGGGGTTTTGTTACCACGAAGGAAAAGGCGTGCACCAAGACGATGTAGAGGCCGTGAAGTGGTACCGCAGAGCAGCCGAGCAAGGACATGCGGAGGCGCAATATAACTTGGGCTGCGCGTACGCATATGGTGAAGGGGTTTCACAAGACGAGGTGGAGGCCGTGAAGTGGTATCTCATAGCAGCAGGGCAAGGATTTGTTCAGGCGCAATATAACTTGGGAGCCTGTTACGAGTTTGGCAAAGGTGTTCCTCAAAACGAGGTGGAGGCCGTGAGGTGGTACCTCAAAGCAGCAGGGCAAGGATTTGCTGAGGCACAATTCAGATTGGGAATCTGTTACGGCGCAGGAAAAGGCGTTCCCCAAGATCACGTAGAGGCCGTGAAGTGGTACCGCAAAGCAGCCGAGCAAGGACATGCTGAGGCGCAAACCAGCGTGGGAGTCTGTTACATGCTTGGCGACGGCGTTCCCCAAGACGATGTAGAGGCCGTGAAGTGGTTCAATAAGAGAGCCGGGAAGGCATGACTCACCCGAACGTGAACTCCGCAGGGGGTGGGTATGTATAAAATGTATATGTCTGTTCGATGGGGAGCGGTCATGCTTCGCTTTTTCTGATTCACGCATGGGACGCACTGCCAAAACTGCCAAAACCCGGTTTCGTCAGTTTTGGCAGTTCACGGGGAGGGGATTTCTCATTTTTTTGCCAGCGGGTTCAGGGTGTAGAACATTGTCGGGCGGCCTCCGGTGCCGGTCGTTGGTTGCGGGGTGGCAATGAGCCAATGGTGATCCACCAGCAGTTCGCAGGCTGCCTCCACTTCCTCGGAGCGTGTGAGGTGCGTCCAGCCTCTGCGCTTCACTTCGCGTGCGGTGAACTTGTCCGGCAGCCCGGTGTCGCCAGCGCGGAGCTTTTGGAGAAGTGCTTTGGCGGCGTCACACTCGGCCATGACGCCGGAACCATAGAGGCGGGCCGCGTGGCTCTCCAGACAGTCTGCGAATGAAAGAGCACGCTCCAGTGCGGATAGAGCGACGGAACCAGGCTGCCCCTCGGCTACATGAATGAGCACAGCGAGGGCGGGAACGAGTTTCCGGTACTTGCCCAAATGAGCTTCAAAGGCCGGTGCCATGGTGCCACTGCGCAAGCGATGCTCCAGCACCTCCCGCCATTCGCTGAATCGCTTCTGCGCATCCTGTGCGAACTGGAACGTGGGGATACCATCGCGGCCCGACTTCGCGCCCATGTCCAGCAGTGCCTCGGGTGTCATGTTTTCGAGCGTGCGGAACGTTGCGGCTGCGGTTTCCTCCGCTTGCTGGTCAAGCGGACGGTCGATGTCTTTCCAACTCGGATTGATGTCCGGCCAGACCATGAGGGAGAACCGCTGCATGAACCCGTCCGCGCCCGCACTGGTGCCATTGGCAGCCAAAACGTGATGCGCGATGACGCCGGGCTGGATGCTGCCGAGAACGCTCAGGGCACACGCTTCGATGCGTCGGGTGCCGCGTCCAATGCGGTCGAACGTAAAACCTTCTTTGCCGCTCCATGCTTGGAGCAGGAATGTGCGCAAGTCTTGATTGCCGTCTTTATCCAGCATTGCCAGCAATCCTGCCAGCTCGTCCTGATAAAGCAGGGTGCCGGTTTGATTCACCTTCAGCACTTCGCCAAGAGCCTCAATGCTGGCATTGTTCACAATGAAACGGCGGCACGGTGATGACTCTCCATCTTCCCCAATCAGTGAGGCATAGTCGAAGGGGGCACCCGCCTTGGCTGCCTTCTTCGCCTCTGATTCGAGAGTGCTGCGTTTGATCTTGGCTTCTATCTCGGCAGCCTTTCGGTCGTACTCCAGTTCGTCAAACACCCGGAACGCTTCCTTCTCCATCGCTCGCAGCGGGCGCATGGCCGCCTGCATGGAGGGAGACTTCATCAGCGATGGATTGCCAATGAGCATTGCCCACAGGTGAGCGAACTCGATGTACCCCTCATCATGCTGCTTGGGCTGGATGCAAAACCGCCTGCCTGCCACACTGGAAAGTGCAACCATGGCGGCCACTGCGGGAAACTCCGGCGGGCATTGCATGCGCTCGGCGATGTCGGCAACCCACCGGCGGAAGGGTGACGGGAGCCATGCCGGATCGAATGGTTTCACCGGAGCCAGTGACGCGGAGAGCGGGACGGGCTGAACCAGTGTGGCAACGGCAAGGGTGCCACCCTTGGGAAGCCACGTGTCACCACTTTCAAGCACGCCATCCCAGCCAGCCTTAAGTGCATCGCGAAACAGAGCGCGGATGGTGCGCCGCTTGCAATTAAGCCCCTCCCAATACTTGGCGGTTTCTTGTGCGTCGTATTTGGTGCTGGTGGAAAAGAACCCGTCAAACAGGTCAAGGCCAGCTTCTCCAAACTGGTGTTTAATGGAGTATCCTACCTTGATGTATTCGCTGTACGCCATTTCCCGGTCAAGATGTTGAAGCGCGGCCAGCACATCGTTTTCCGTGATCCCTGGAACCGGGGGACCGGCGGCGAGCAAATCAGCATCCGAGTCTCCAGCGAGGGCGATTGCGTTTGGTTTCGCGGTGCCTGCCCCTTCTTCGTGAACAATATCAGCCACGCAGAAAGGGCGGGATGCGAAAAAACTTCCTTGCTCCGGGCCGTCTAGGATTTCGTCCTCTCCTGTGAATATGCAGGGGACAAACATGCACTGCACTGGATTTAGTGAGGCCGGGTCACTGCCACCTGACAGGATCAGGATACGGCGCTGCTGGAAACGGGCGGCCAGTTCGCGCGGACGGATGCGGTTATGCCACACTGCTGAGAGAAAAATCAGTGAACGGAACTTCGGCCCGGCGGCTGATTCAGCCAGGCACAAACCTTTGCCACCATTCGAGAGGCCCATGAGGTGGATTTGGTCAGGATCAATGGCCGCATGTTTTCCGGCGTCCTCAATGGCGCGCGTGATCGTCTCATAGCCACCCCGTTTCTCCCAGTTTCCCATGCCAAAGCTGGGAGCGATGACGGTGATGCCGAGTTCATCGGCCATCTTTGTCAGTAGCCAGATGTAGGCTTTGAAATTGCCGCCGCTGCCGTGCAGAAAGACCAGTGCTGGGGTTGGCTTGCAGCGATCCACATTCGCCGGAATGTAGTGGAAGTAATGGCCGTCGCGAAAATCCTCGAAGCTGATCTCGCGGTAGATCGACGACAGAGCGGAACCGACGGCGGTAAAGTCAGCATCAGCGGCCATCTCGGCATACATAGAATCCGTCATCGCCGACAAGTCGGTGCGTTGCCGCTGAGTGAGCAAGGGATCGAAGGCCACCGCCGCCGCATAGCCCAGATGGATCTGATCGATCTCCGGCAGCAGGCTGCCAACGGATCAGCGGGTGGGTCGTCCGCTGTTGGTCGAGTAGCGCGCGTGAATCCGCGCACTTTCAGCCGTGTGGCCATCCGGTGCCCGCAAGCCCACCACCGCAAATCCCACGATGCCCGCTAGGAGTATGCTTTTTCCCAGCCACTCCTGGAGCAGCGACTCTCGCTCATGCCCGATGCACCACAGCAACGGCCCAAGGCCGAGCATGCCGCCGGACGCACTGAACAACCTGCCCTGCCACGTTACCGTGCAGCACAGCCCGAAAAGCGCCATCGGCAGCACGACCAGCGCGAGTATAAGCACGGCGGATTTCAGGAGGGCGAGTGGGGAGGACATTGCTTCAAATCCTCTAAAAAACCTACTTCTTCGAGATTGAATCAATGATCCTGTCCCAGACTTTTTCCGCTTGTTCTTTTGAGAAGTCCGAGGGCGGACTGTAGGAAAGGAAAATGCAGTTGGTCTCGATGTTGGTGGCAATGTAGGCCGAGTAAATCAGGCGTCGAGTGCCGTCCTCCAGCTTATATTTTACAGTGGAGGCAATCACGGCAAAGCCGCCTGCATTGCGCTTCTTTTGAGCTACGAGTTCATGACCAGCCGCGGCCAGTTCTGCTTTGAGTCCGTCCTCGTTAGAAAACTTTTTCTGTTCTGCCAAATAGCCCACATCCTGCGAGATCTTGCCCCAGACGTAACCTCTCTGGGGGAGATCGCCGGTTTCTGCGGCAGGCTTGATCGCCTGCGGCAGCATCCAGTAGGTGTAGCTTTCGCCCACCTCGAGACCCTTGGCATGAATATAGTCTTTCGGGACGTCGAGCTTAAGCGGCAGAGGTTGCAGTTGATCTGCAAAAAACTCGTCGATGCTGACCGTCTTCATGGCCACATCCGCAGCATGCAGGGAGATAGTGGCCAGCATTGCAATAATGATGGCCCCTTTGAAGAATGCGGTCATAAGCAAACTGAGCTGTCTCAATAATACTTCACCAAACCGTCTCTCCATAGAGGCTTGAGCTGATCAATCGGGCAATCGATCAGTGTGGTGCCGTTGTGGGAGATGTTGAGGTAGGGGTCGCTGGTGGATTCGCCGATGATGGTGAGACCGGCGGTGGTGGCGGCGGCGACGTGTTCGGGGGCGATTTCGATGAGGAGTCGGCCCGGGGTTTCGCCGAAGAGGAGTTCGGCGGTGGTGAGGCCGGCGTGGGCGGGCATCTTGTCGGTGGCGATGCGGAGGCCGCCTTTGCCGCTGAAGGCCATTTCGGCCAGGGCAACGGCGAGGCCGCCTTCGCCGATGTCGTGGGCGCTGAGAACGGCGCCCTGCTTCACGAGTTCAAAGTAGCGGCGGTAGGCGGCGAGGCTTTCCACTTCGCAGAAGTCGGGGCCGGCGTCCATGCCGATGCCTTGGGTGTACTTGGCGACGATGCTGCCGCGCAGACCGGCGCTGGCTTTGCCGAGGATGGCGATCTTGCTGCCGACGCGGCGCAGGGAGGCACCGATGACGTGCTTGGCATCTTCCACGACGCCGAAGCCGCTGAGCAGCAGTGTGACGGGGATGGAGACGGGGCCTTCGTCGGTGATGAAGTAGTTGTAGAAGCTGTCCTTGCCGGAGACGAAGGGGGCGGCGTAGGCGATGGCGGTTTTGGCCATGCCCTTGGTGCATTCCACGAGGGCACCGAGCTCGCGCTCGTTGTCGGGATTGCCCATGCAGAAATTGTCGAGGATGGCGATGCGGTCGGGATTGGAACCCATGGCGACGAGTTGGCGCACGCACTCATCGACGACGGCGCGGCCCATGAGATGCGGGTCGGTCTTGCCCCACTCGGGGAGCAAGGCGCAGGCGAGGGCGACGAGCTGCTGGCTGCCATCCACGCGGATGACGCTGCCGTCCTGGGGGGCATCGCCTGAAGCACCGGCGAGGGGCTTGAGGACGGTGTTGCCCTGTACTTCGTGGTCGTATTCGCGGATGATCGGCTCACGGGAGACGATGGAGAAATCGGCGAGCAGGGTCTTGAGCGTGGCGGTCCAGGATTCTGGACGCACAGGCACGACAGGCTTGACGGACGGCGGGGTGCGCCATTTGGCCTTCATCTCGCGGCGCGGGGCCTCGTGCAGCGCGGTGACGTGGAGATCGCAGACGATGGTGCCGTGGTGGGAGACTTTGAGGCGCTGGGAGCCGTCGGCTTTGGCCAGCACGCAGAGCTCAGTCTGGTAAATGGCGGCGAGCTCGTGCATGGCGGCGAGGTCTTTTTCCTCGATGGCGATGACCATGCGCTCCTGGGATTCGCTGATGAAGACCTGCCAGCTTTCGAGGTCGGGGGCTTTGAGCGGGGCGTTTTCCAGCCACACTTCACCGCCGGTCTCGCGCAGCATTTCGCCTGCGGCCGAGCTGAAGCCACCGGCACCGCAGTCGGTGACGAACTGGATGAGGCCTTTCTCACGTGCGGCGAGCACGAAGTCGGCGGCCTTCTTTTCTTCAATGGGGTTGCCGATCTGCACGGCGGTCTGGTCTTCTTCGTGGGAGTCGGTGGTGAGCGATGCGGAAGAGAAGGTCGCGCCTTTGAGGCCGTCCTTGCCGGTGCGGCCACCTGCAGCCACGAGCAGGTGGCCGGGCTTCACTTCCTTGGCGATGTCCTTGATGGGAATGATGCCGGCGGTGCCGCAAAAGACGAGGGGATTGTAAATGAAGGTGTCGTCAAACTGGATCGCGCCATTGACGGTGGGGATGCCCATGCGGTTGCCGTAGTCGCGCACGCCGCGCACCACGCCACGCATGACGCCGAGGGGGTGGATGACGTCCTTGGCCTTGATGTCTTCCTGCTCGATGTTGGGAGGGCCAAAGCAGAAGACGTCGATGGAGGCGACCGGCTTGGCACCTTTGCCGGCACCGAGAATGTCGCGGATCACGCCGCCGAGGCCGGTATTGGCACCTGCATAGGGTTCGATGGCGCTGGGGTGGTTGTGCGTTTCCACCTTGAGGCACACGGCCTTGTCGGCATCCAGGCGGACGAAGCCTGCATTGTCTTCAAACGCACCGAGCACGAAGTCGGGCTTGGTTTTGCAAATCTCTTCCGTCACGGCGCGGATGTAGGTCTTGAACAGACCGTCCACGATCTCTTCCTTGCCATCGAGCGTGTGCTGAATCTTCGCGCCAAAGATGCGGTGCTTGCAGTGCTCGCTCCAGGTCTGGGCGATGACTTCCATTTCGACGTCCGTGGGCTCGCGGCCCTCGTCGTTGTAAATCTTCTGCACGGCGAGCATGTCGGCGCGTGAGAGCGAGAGCTTCATGCGCTTCGAGAGATCGAGGAGCTGGTCGGCGTTGAGTTCGCGGAGGGGGATGGAGCGGAAGACGGCTTGGGACATGGGTGGGACCCCCTGACTTGGCGAGGAATCCGTCGGGTTCAATGCCGGAGGGGGAGGAAAATTGGATGGGAAGCGATCAACGAGAAAAATGATTTTCTCAGCTTTCCAAACAAGATGTCTTCTTTCATGCCCGTGAGGACCACGACTTTATTCATTGCGGCTGCCTGGCAGCTTTCCACTCCGCCATTCTTTTCTGGAGACGCTGCCGCATGTCTTCCCATGGAACAGCAGTTTCAGGGTGCTCCAGGTAGTGCTGCCACCGCGCTTCCAACAGCTCTGTGATGGCCGCTTTGCCCTCAGGTTTTTAGACACATCCAAAGAGTTGGTGGCACTCAGGCGTTACTCCAATTCCCAATACAGCTCACGCATGTCCTCCACAGACATTGTGGCAAGCAGGTCGAGAATTTCAGTTCTCATGAGTGCGACCATAACGGTCGCGTCTGCTTTCGTCAAGGTGACCACAGTTGGCCCGTCAAGCCGGGTGCAGCACGGATAGGAGGTGGTGTGAAACGGTTGTTGTTCTTCTGGCACTGGCTTTTATCCTGCCACCATGGCAACCATCGCAGTTCTCGGCACGCTCGACACCAAAGGTCACGAACACGCTTACGTGGCGGAAATCATCCGCGCACGCGGGCATCAGACGCTTCTCATTGATACCGGCAGCGGGGATGTGCCGCAGGTGAAGCCGGATGTGACGCGTGAGCAGATCGCGGCGGCGGGGAATGTGGATCTCGCGGGCCTCATGGCGCGTCAGGATCGTGGCGAGGCGGTGACGGCCATGGCGGGTGCGGCGGCAGCGTTTTTATCGGCCTTGGCTGCCAGTGGCAAGGTGCAGGGCGTCATCTCCCTCGGCGGTGGTGGTGGCACGGCCATCGGCACGGCGGCGATGCGAGCACTGCCGGTCGGTTTTCCGAAGGTGATGGTGTCCACGCTGGCCGCCGGGAATGTGGCACCGTATGTCGGCACGAAGGACATCGTGATGTTTCCCAGCATTGTCGATGTCAGCGGCATCAACCGCATCTCCCGCGTGCTGCTGGCCCGTGCGGCGGGGGCGATCTGCGGCATGGTGGAAACCACGGTGCCTGCGGGAGAAGACAAGCCGCTGATCGCCGCGTCGATGTTTGGTAACACCACCGAGTGCGTGAACCGGGCGAAGCAGGTGCTGGAAGATGCCGGGTATGAGGTGCTTGTTTTCCACTCCACCGGCACGGGCGGCAAGATCATGGAGTCGCTGATCGAAAGCGGGATGTTTGCGGGCGTGCTCGACATCACCACCACGGAATGGGCGGATGAACTCGTGGGCGGCATCCTCGGTGCAGGCCCAACACGGCTTGATGCGGCAGGCAAAGTGGGAGTTCCGGCCATCGTGACACCGGGTTGTATCGACATGGTGAACTTCGGCGAGCGTGCGAGTGTCCCCGCGAAGTTTGAAGGACGAAATTTCTACATTCACAATCCGCAGGTCACGCTGATGCGCACTAACGCCGTTGAATGCGCGGAGCTGGGCCGCATCCTCGCAGAGAAGGTGAATGCTTACACTAGCCCTGTGACGGTGCTGCTGCCGCTGCAGGCGATCAGCATCATCAGCGCTGCGGGCAAGCCGTTCTATGATGCAGAGGCTGATGCGGCGCTGTTTGACTCGATCCGCAAGCACCTGCGGCCCGGTATTCCGCTGGTGGAGATGGAGTGCGAGATCAATGCGCCGGAGTTTGCGGCGGCGTGTGCCAAGGCGCTGCTTCAGAGCTTGCCAGCCAAATGATTGACGCCACACTGGCTGCCTCATGAACTACCCTCTCACCTTTCGCTTCAAGCTCCTGGCGTTGTCGCCGCAGATCTACGTGACAGATGCTGGCGGCAATACGATCTGCTACGTGAAGCAGAAGCTGTTTCGCTTCAAAGAGAAGGTGGAGGTGTTCACGGATGATACGAGGCAGACGCTGCTGGCGACGATCGAGGCGGACCGCATCATCGACTGGTCGGCGCGATATACGTTTAAATCGCCCACGGGGCAGGTGCTGGGTGCGGTGGGCCGGCGTGGATTGAAATCACTGTGGCGGGCGCATTACGATGTCTTTGCTCCGGGTGCGCAGACGCCGACGTTTGCGATTCAGGAGGCGAATCCATGGACGAAAATGCTGGATGGCCTAGTGAGCAGCATTCCCGTGTTGGGGATGTTTTCAGGCTACATGCTGCACCCGAGCTACGTCGCTACTCGTGGTGAAGCCGGGGCTCCCACGCTGCGCCTGACCAAGCAGCCCGCTTTTTTCGAAGGCCGCTTTGGATTGACGCAGGAAGGCCCGGCAGAAGAAGGTGAGCAACTGGCGCTGCTGCTGTCGTTCCTGATGATGAATTTACTGGAGCGGGCGAGAGGGTGAGCAAAGTAGCACGGGCAATCTTGCCCGTAAGGCCAGGTCCAGCGGGCAGGATTGCCCACACTACTTACGCGCTTACTTCGACAGCCGCTCAAGCACCGCAGCAGGCATCTCCACCGTCTTCTGTCGGCTCGAAGTTCCGCGCAGCAGGGTGATCTGGCCTTTGGGGCAGTCGAGGGCTTCGGCGAGGAAGCGGATGAGCTCGGTGTTGGCTTTGCCATCGACGGGCGGGGCGTGCAGCTTTACCAGCAGCACGGGGCGGCCTTTTTCATCGGCGGTCCAGCCGGCGAACTCGGATTTCTTCGCATTCGGTGTCACACGAACGGCGAGCTGGGCGCGGTCATTGGAGGCAGCCATGATCAGACGAGTTTCAGGCGCTTGCGCATGAGCCATTCGGCGGTGAGCAACAGGATGGCGGCACCGAACCACCACCAACTGGACCATAGGATAGTCTCCTGGGTGATGACCTGCTTGCGGTCGATGCTTTGCAGCAGGCCGGGCAGATCGGTGGCGGCTTGTTCTTCGCGCAGGAAACGGCCACCGCTGTTGGTGGCCATGGTTTCGAGCAGCGTGCGGTTCATGGTGAGCGTGGCCCACTCGGGATTGCCGGTGTCGGAGACGTGGAGGGAAAGGCGTGCCTCACTGCGCGGCGCGCTGGGGCTTTCCGCCACGGCGATCTCATAGGTGCCAGCTTTGAGAGGCGGGGTGAGGGCGCGATAGACTCCTATGTGCGTGGGATCGGCTTCGAGCTGTAGGGTGGCCACTTCAGCACCGTCGTGCAGGAGGTAGGCGCGGGGCTGCGCATTGGTGATGATCTCTCCATTGTCATTGCGCACGCGCACGCGGATTTCGGAGGCTTCGCCGGGCGAGTAACGCAGGCGGTCGGTGCCGACGGAGAGTTTCTTTTGGTCGATTTGAAACGGTGGCGCGGCGATCCATGCACCTAGCTGCATCCACAGACGCTGATGGTACAAATCGGCGACTTGGAAGCGCCAGCGCCAGAGTTCGTCCGTACCCAGGTACAGCACAGCACCGGCACCGACCTGCCGAAAGACGATGGCAGGCTGCTGCGCTTTGGCGAGTGTGATGGCACCGGGCAGGGCCTCGACATTCGCGTGCCAATTCACTTTGGAGAGCGTGGGCCAGAGCGCGGTGTTGGCGCTGGGGCTGTCGCTCAGGCGCAGGGCATCGAAGCGCTGGCCGTCGGTGGTTAACTCGATGCTTGATGCTTGATGCTTGATGCTTGATGACACAAACCGTACCGGGATGAGCGGTGCGGTTTTGCCCTGGCTCCATTCGTGCAGTTTGCCGCGCTGGCCGTCGATCATGATCAAACCACCGCCGCGTTTTTCAACGAACTCGACGATCCAGTCGAGGCTCTCGGGCTTGAGGCGGTTTGGAGCGACTTCGCCGAGGATGATGAGGTCGTAGCTGGGCAGGTCGTCGCGGGTTTTGGGGAAGTTCTTTTGCAGACTGCCATTGACGGCGTTCTCGGCCATGTCATCAAAGATGATGGTGGCCTGCCAGCGGTCATCGCGGTCGAAGTGATTGTGGATGTAGCGGGACTCCCAGCGCGGACGGCCATCGAGGATGAGCACTTTGCGCTTCTTTTCCAGCAGGTGAATGGAGAGTTCGCGGGCGTTGTTGGAGCGGGTTTTTTCCAGCGCGGCGCGGTCGCCGTTGGCGGAGATCAGAATGTTCACGCTGCGCAGTGTTTTGTCGCGCTGACCAGGAGCGGGCGGTGGCAACTCGGTGACCGGGAAGATGAAATCGAAACCCTTTTCACCTTTGCCGTCGGTGGTGAAATCCTTTTTCCATAGCACCTTGCCCTGGCTTTCGATGCGCACGTTGGCGGGAATACCGGCGGGCATGCTGTCGTTGACCGTGAGGCGGCCTTGGAAGTTTTCCTTGGAGAAGACGGATTCGGGAGCGGCGACGCTCAGCAGGGCGAGATCTGCCGGTGGAACTTCAGCCCCGAAGCCGATGGTGAAGATGGGGGTGCCGCTGGCCTTGAGTGCGGTGCTGAATTCTTCGGGAGAGCCGGAGGAGTTGTGCTGGCCGTCAGTGAGTACCACCAGCGCGGTGCCAGCGGCAGCGGGGCCGAGGGCGGCACGCAGCGTTTGATCGAGATTGGTGATGGGTGAGTTGGCGGGCAGTTCAAACGTCGCGGGCATGTCGCCGGAGGTGTCCTTGCCACCCTGACGGTTCCACCAGAGGCGCTGCGTGTTCATGCCGCGCAGAGCGACGAGTTCGACATCCTGAGTCTCGGCGAGTTTTTTCAGCAGTGGTGTGGTGCCTTTGAGCAGGAGATCCTCCGCACGTAGAAAGCGTGTTTTGGCCGTGACAGGAGCAGCCCCGGCGGCTTCGTCCGTGAGCTGCATGCTGGCGGAGCTGTCCACCGCGACGACGACTCGGCCCAACTGTCGAAGGGTGGTGACGTGGCGCAGGATCGGACCGGCGAGCGCCAGCACGAGAATGAACACTGCTAGCGAACGCAGGATCGCGGGAACTTGCGCGAAGCGGCTGCTAACAAACTTCAATTCACGGCGATAGAGAAACCACATCAGCGCCGCGAGACCAAACGCAAACACGACCACCGGGAGCGGCGGATAGCCGCCGGTGAAGCGCAGGGAGGTTTCGGTTTGGGGGGACATGGTCAGGCGATGATGGAGAGATTCTGGCGGTCCAGTTCAACGAGCGTGTGAGACTGCAACGCAGAGGAAATTGCGGGAAGATGCTTCTCGAACATGCCGCAAGTGTCACGGAGGCTCATGTTGCCGGTGCGGACCAGAACCAGCTTCCAGGGACGTCCGTGCAACAGGTGAGAATAATAGAAGTCGGTATCCTTTGAGACGACCACACGCTGTTCGGCCATTGAAACCGAATTGAGCACGCTGTCCTTCGCAGCGTTTTGATCCGGCAGATCAATCGTGTGGATGGCATCATGTCCTGCTGCGGCGAAAACACGCCGCAGAGCAGGGGGTAGATGTGCATCAATCAGAAACTTCATGCTGCGACGAGCTGCCAACTGCGGAGCTTGAGGGATTGATTCGCAAATTCAATGCAGGCGCGCAGGTCGTCGCGAACGAGATCGGGGAATTCAGACAGAACATCTTCGAAACTGTCACCGGCGGAAAGATACTCCAAGATAGACTCCACCGGATAACGCAGTCCGCGAATGACTGGCTTTCCATGACAGACTTCAGGATTAATGGTGATCCGTGTGAGAAGGGTATCGGTGGATTGTTCAGAGGTCATGCCAGTTAATACGATTTCTGGAGTAGGGTTTCAATGTCGTTAATCCTAGACTCAGCCTTTGGCGATGCGTTGTTGAAGAAGCACTTCGAAGAACAAGAGGGCGAGAAGAGCGATCAGGAGTGGCTGCCAGAGTTCGCTGCCGTGGCGGCGGGTGCGGTCGAGGGCCTGGTAGGCGGGCAGGGTGTCGGCATAGGCGGCGTCGTGGCGTTTGGCGATTTTTTGGATGTCGGCGGTGGGCAGGGATTTGAGGTCGGATTCAGCACCGTCGATGTTGAAAGCGAGCAGGGTGGTCTTTTCTGTGCCGACCTTTTGCAGTTGGAAGATGCCGGGCTGGGAGATGACGGGGCTTTGGACGAAGACGGCGTCACCTTCCTTGACGGACTTCAGCGTCTGCGTCTGCCCGGTGGGATCGCGCAGGGTGAACTCGGATCCGAGTTCAGCTTTTTCAAGCGGCAGGCGGATCGCGGAACCGACGAACTGCCAGGCGGGGGCGCTGCCTACCGTGGCGAGGTAGGTGGTGAGGCGCTGCATGAGCGGCACGAAGAAAGGCTGCAGCGGGAGATTGCTCCACTCGGCATTGGCGGTGGTGGCGGCGGCGATGACGCGGCCTCGGCCACGCTTTTTCTCAATCATCAGTGGCACATTGCGGTCGAGATTGAAGATGCGCTGCGTTTGATCGCCCTGTGGGGTGAGTTCAAACCAATGGCGGAATTCGGCGTCTTGCAAACGTCCGGCGCGGGCATCGTTGAAGTAGAGCGCGGAGGGATGGGTGAAGCGCTGCATCAGGATGCGGGCAGGCGGAGCATCGGCATCGGTGCGGGCCTGGCCCTTGATGGCGGAAGGATAGAGACCTTCGCCTTTGCGGTAGAACTCGCGGTTGTACCAGTCGAGGTCGCAGTCAGGCCCGGCGAAGACGAGCAGGCCGCCACCTTCTTTGACGAATTTGTCGATGTCATTCAGGGTGTTGCCCTGCAAGCGTTGTACATCGGCCATGATGATGACTTCCTGCTGGCGGAGGTCGTCATTGCGTATTTTGCGCAGATCGATTTTCTTGGTGCGGATGAGGTCCTTGAGTGAGGCGGCAGCGACGGTGTGAGGCGTGAGGGCGATCTCAAGGAAATCGGCGGCACCGCTGAGCGGTTCATTGCTGGGGCTGCCATCAATGAGCAGGACGTTGAGCTGATTGCGCACTTGCACGATGGAGTGGAAGGCGTTGTCATCGGCGAAGCTGTCGCCTTCGAGGCGGACGGAGAGCGAATGGTCACCGACTTTCTCAAAAGCGTGCGTGAAAGAGAGGACTGCCTCGCCTTCGGGGGCGAGCGAAACGCGTGCGGTGCGGAGGCGCGCGCCGTCGGCTTCGAGATGCACGGCCACATCCTGCCAGGCGCGCTTACCGTGATTTTTGATGCGAACACGCAGGCCGATGGGCTGGGATTCGGCGGCGACGAGCGCGGAGATGTCGGCACTGGCGATACTGAGGTTCTCCGCGAGATCACTGCCGACGCGGAAGAAGGTGATCTGCGGCTTGGGTTCTTGTTTGGAGAGGCTATCAAGTGCGGGCAGGGCAGCGCCGTCGGCAACGGCGCGCCAATCGGCTTCCTGGAAATCGGAGACAATGACGACTTCGCGTGCGGCATTGGGCGCGTCCTTCAATGCCGAAGTGGCAGCCTGAAAGGCATCATTGGCGGCCATGGGGCCAGACATGGCGGGCACGTCGCTGAGTTTTTTGGGCACGAGATCGAGATCCGTGGTGGCTTGGTCGAGCAGCTTGCGTGGCGTGCCGCCGGAGAGAATGACCTGCGCGCTGGAGCCGCTTGGCAGATCGGTGAGCATGGTCTGCATGTCCTGGCGCGCCTGCTGCATGACGGTGCCGCCAGGTAGGGTGGTTTGCGCGGCGGGCGCGCGCATGGAAAAGGAATCGTCCAGCATGACGATGAGCGAAGAACTGCCGAGACCGAGCGAACGCAGGGCAGTGAGCACTGGGCGTGCGAGGCACAGCGCGAGGACGATGGGAATGGAGATGCGGGTGATGAGCAGCAGGAGTTGCTCGATCTTCATCTTGCGCTTCCGCTGGCGGATCACCTCATGCAGCAGGTGCATGGCACCCCAGCGCACGGTGACGACCTTCCGCTTGTTCAACAAGTGAATGATCAGCGGGATCAGAAATGCCAGGCCGCCAGCCAGCAGTGCGATGTTGAGAAAGTTCATTGTTCAACGCATGCGCAGGGACAGATAGCTCCGCAGCGCGGCGGAGTGTGATTCATCTGTTGGCAGTGAAAGGTAATCGACTTGGTGTTTGCGGAAGCCGTCTTTGAGCTGAGCGGCGAAGTTCTGCTGAGCTTCGATGTAGCGCTGGCGAATCGTGGCGGGGTCGAGGAGGAGGAAGTCGTCGTCGTTTTCGAGGTTTTCGAAGCGTGCCCAGTTGCCGAAGGGGAAGTCGATTTCGTCGCGGTCCCAGAGCTGGAGGGCGATGATCTCGTGGCCTTTTTTGCGCAGGACGCCGATGGAGCGAAGGATGGCTGCGGGGTCGTCGAAGAAATCGCTGATGAGGATGACGAGGCCACGGCGTTTGAGGCGCTGGGCAAGGGATTCGAGCACCGGTGCGAGGCTGGTGTCCTTGCCGGGCTCGGTTTTGACCATCGTTTCGAGCATCAAATGCAGGTGCGTGATCTTGGTGCGGCAGGGGATGACGTCGCGTATCTTGGAGTCGAAGGTGATGAGGCCTACAGCGTCCTGCTGGCTCATGAGCAGGTAGGCGAGGGAGGCGGCGAGCTTGCGGGCGTAGTCGAACTTCAGAACGCCCTTTTGGCCGCGGTAGCCCATGCTGCCGCTGGCATCAAGCACGAGGGTGGCGCGCAGGTTGGTTTCTTCATCGAACTCACGGATGTAGAAGCGGTCGGTGCGGCCAAAGATCTTCCAGTCGAGGCGGCGGATTTCATCGCCCTGCACGTAAGGGCGGTGCTGGCGGAACTCGACGCTGAAGCCCTTGTGCGGTGAGGCATGCTGGCCGGTGGTGAAACCTTCGACCACGGTGCGCGCAAAGAGCTGCAGGGACTGCAGACTGGTGATGTCTTCGGCGTGAAGGATGTCAGAGAGCGTGGCCACTGAATAGGTGGATTAGAGCACTCGCGTTTCGCTTTTCTTCGTCTTCTTCACCAGTTCGGCGATGATCTGATCGACCGTGATGCCTTCGGCTTCGGCGTGGAAGGTAGGCACGAGGCGGTGGCGCAGGGCAGGGGCGGCGAGGGCTTCGATGTCGTCGGTAGTGACATGGGTGCGACCCTGAAGAAGGGCGCGGACTTTGCCGGCGAGGACGAGCATCTGGCTGGCACGCGGGCCTGCACCCCAACTGAGCATACTTTTGACGTAATCGGAGGCGTCGGGTTCTGTGGGGCGGGTGGAGCGGACGAGATCGAGGACGAAGTCGATGACGTGATCGGGAACGGGGACCTTGCGGGCGAGCTGCTGCGCGGCTTGGAGTTCTTCAGCGGTGATGACGGCTTCGATTTCCTGGGTCTCGCCACCGGTGGTGCGGGCGATGATTTCACGCTCATCGTCGCGCGTGGGGTAATCGACTTTGATGAGGAAGAGGAAGCGGTCTTTCTGCGCTTCGGGAAGCGGGTAGGTGCCTTCCTGCTCGATGGGGTTCATCGTGGCGAGCACGAAGAAGGGCTTGGGTAGTTCGTGCGTGACTTGGCCGACGGTCACATGCTTTTCCTGCATGGCCTCCAGCAGAGCGGCCTGGGTCTTGGGCGGGGTGCGGTTGATTTCGTCGGCGAGGATGATCTGGGAAAAGATGGGGCCTGGCTGGAAGACAAGCTTGCGGCGGCCTGTCTCAGCATCTTCCTGGATGATTTCGGTTCCGGTGATGTCGGCAGGCATCAAGTCGGGCGTGAACTGGATGCGGCGGAAGCTCAGGTGCATCGCGTCCGAGAGTGATTTGACGAGCAGTGTCTTCGCGAGGCCGGGAACACCTTCGAGCAAGCTGTGGCCACCGGCAGCGATGGCGATGAAGACCTGCTCAATGACGGCCTCCTGTCCAACGATGCGTCTGCCGAGGGCAGCTTTGAGTTTATTGTAACCTGAAACGAGAGCGGCGGCAGCAGCGGAGTCGGACATGAGAGGGAGGAATGACGAAATCAGAATGAGGAATGACGAATGAAGCCACAAGGAGGCATCAACCGGGCCAATGGAACACGAGAACGGAGCACGAGTTCTTTCCACTCTTGCGCACCTACTGGCAAGAAGACAAAAAAGTTGGTTGAATCAGATTTTACTGACGCAGGCGACGGCCATGGCGGCGATGCCTTCCTCACGACCCACGAAGCCGAGGCGTTCGTTGGTGGTGGCTTTGACGCCGACCTGATCGGGCTGAATGCCCAAGGCGGCGGCGATATTCTGTTTCATCGCGGCTGCGTGCGGATTGACCTTGGGGGCTTCGGCAATGAGGGAGGAATCGACGTTCTCAATGCGCATGCCTTTACCGGCGGCAATCTGGGCGCACTTTTCGAGGATCTTGAGACTGCAGATGCCTTCGATGGTGGGGTCGCTGGGAGGAAACCAGTGACCGATGTCGGACTCACCGAGGGCACCGAGAACGGCATCGGCAATGGCGTGGCTGAGTACATCCGCATCCGAATGGCCTTTGAGGCCGCGCGAATGCGGAATGGTCACACCGCCGAGGACGAGGGGGCGGCCAGTTTCAAAGGGGTGGACGTCGTAACCGATGCCGGTGCGAACCATGGGGATGATCAGGCGTTGTGGTCGGCGGCTTTCTTCAAACTGGCGAGCACGTCGGAGATTTTGAGGTCGATGCGCTGGCGGTTGAGGAAGTGGCTGACGTTTTCATAACCTGCTTCAGTGAGATGGTTCAGAGCGGTGACGAAATGCTCGCCGACACGAACCGCTTTATGCGAGTCAGAGCCGAGGACGACAGGGATCTTGCGATCAGCCATCATGCGCAGCATTTCGAGGCCGGGATTCATTTCGGAGTAGCTCTTGTTGAGGCCGGAGGTGTTCAACTCCATGGCCACGCCGGTGGCCGCGATGCGGTCGAGAACGGCGGATACGGTGTTTTTGACAATGGCAAAGCACCAGGAGTCTGGATGGTAGTTTTTGACCAGATCGGGGTGAGCCAAGCAGTCATAGAGACCAGATTCAGCCGATTTGGCGAGGTGCTCGAAGTAGGTGCGGCGGAAGTTCTCGATGGTGCCGGTTTCGAATTTGTTGAGGTACTCCTTAGCCTGCCAGTGAACGGCACCGAGGACATAGTGGAAGTCGGCACGCTGGTGGAGAGCGGTGATGTATTCCTCACAACCTGGGAAGTATTCGCTCTCAATGCCGAGGCGGATGTCCAGCTTGCCTTTGAAGGCGTCCGCGGCGCGCTGCACGAGCGCGAGGTAGGTGTCGAACTCACTCTCTGCCATGCGCACCGTGGGCCAGAAGCCGTTGGGCATGGGGCAGTGGCAGGTGAAGATGATGCCCTTGAGGCCGGCTTTGACCGCCTGCTGGGCGTACTCTTCCGGCTCACCCCAGGCATGCTTGCACAGCGGGGTGTGCATGTGGGAATCGTAGAACAGCGCGCCCGACTTGGTGGGGCCGGGAGGCGGCAGCGGCTGGGCGGGAACACGTTTAACAGGGGGCGGCGGAGGCGCTGCCACCACTTCCACCGGTGGGGCGGCAGTAGCAGGCTTTTTGGCGGCCGAAACAGCGGGAACAGGAGCTGGTTTGGCGGGGGCTGGTGCCGGGGTAGCTTTGGCAGCAGCAGGTTTGGCTGGAGCTGGGGCAGGGGCTGCCGTGGCTTTGGCAGCAACAGCGGGGGCTGCGGCAGGCTTGGGGGCAGGCGGCTTGGCTGCCGTTGGCTTGGTCGCCACCGGTGTTTTGGCGGTCTTAGCCACCGGCTTGGGGGCAGGTTTGGAAGGTGCTGGAGCGGGTTTCGCAACGGCCGCTTTTTTAGGCGGGGTTGCCTTAGCCGCAGGCTTCTTCACTGCTGGCTTGGGCGGAGGAGCCTTTTTGGTCACCTTCTTAGGAGCGGGCTTTTTAGGCGCAGGTTTCTTGGAAGGGATGGGTTTCTTCTGGGGCAGCGTTTTCTTGGCTGGCGCAGATTTCACCTTCTTGGAGACCTGGGTCTTTTTTGCTTTGGGCGCAACAGGCCTGGCCTTACCTTGGGCCGCCTTTTTCGTGTTTCGGTTGGGTTTACTCACAGTCTAGCTCCTGGTTCCGTGCAATATCAGCCATCCCTTGCCTTCGACTTCTGCGATCCGTGCATTTTTGCCGCTGCCGGCGGGGCCTGGATAACAGAGTCGTAGGGTTAATGGGACATCTTTCCAATTTCCGGTCTGCAACTGCTGGAGCAGAGATTGGAACTTGGGGTCTTTACGATCAAAATAGGCATAAATGACGTCATTATCGTCTGGGTGCTTGATTTCGAGCATCTCGCTACCCATGGGTGGCGCATCCGGCGGAATGTTCTGCGGCTTGGAGGCGATTACGCGAAAGAGCTTGGGGGCGGACGGCTGAGTTTTGATGAACTCCTCCCAGTCGAGTTCGCCATATCGAACTGAGCTTTCCCAGTCCACCCGGAAAGTGCCGTCCGTCATTTCCTCGATGATGAGGCTGACAGGTTCGGCATTGGCAAAGATCGCCTGGGCGTAACCGAGACGGTACCTGGGTTCCTCCACCGGCAGTACCCAGCCCAGGGTTTTCCACTCGAGGGGGGTGCGGGGGTGGCCACTGTAATAGTCCTCCATCAATGGCCGGACACGCTGAGGATCCCGAGCGAAGGCGAGTTGCTGGTCCACACTGGCAGCTTCAAAAAAGCAGCGTAAAGAGTTCTCAATTTTGGCTCTTTTGCTTTCAATGTCCTGAATGACCGACTGCAAAGGAGTGGCTGTGGGTACCGGGGCGCTGCTAGAGGTCTTGGGTGGCGGGGGCAAATCAGCCACCGGGGCGACTGCGGGTGCCGTGACAGATGCCGCGCGAGGAATGACACTCTGTGTCTGTGCGACGGAGGCGTTGTTGAGAAGGGAAGGCTGTTCTTTGTGCTTGCCGGACCAGCGGCGCGAAAGATCATTGTCATACACCGACTGTACGTAATCAGGGTTCACCCGGGCTGATTCCCATAGTTTGACCATGACGACACGAACGACCGTGGCGATCATGACCACCAGCGCCATACAGCCAAGGAGTGTGGCGATGGCGTTGATCATGGTTTCGCGACGCCGCGCTCGCCTGCGGCGCGGTGGATCGTTATCAACAATACTTGGATGGGTCATAGCAAACACGCGTTGGTGGAGCCGAAGGCGGGATTTGAACCCGCGACCCTCGCATTACGAATGCGATGCTCTACCACTGAGCTACTCCGGCTTGAACGTGTGACTTAACTTTACGTCTGCGATTATATAAGGGGTGGCTTGACCTTGTCATTTGCTTTCTTCAGCGGGCCGAAAAAATCACGTGGGGCAGGGGCGGGGCATCCCCACCCAGGGCGCCCAGGCGGGCATTTAGTGAGCGAAGCTCTGCTTGAATTCTCGCGCAACTGCATTCACAGGTGAACCATGACCAGTTCTGCCTTGCCTGCGCGCCCCGGGACCCCCTACGGAGAATTCCTTGCTGAACAGGAGGAGATTAAGCGCTTGAAGTGGCTCGTCAGTGAACGCGAAGGTCATGACATTGGGTTTGAGTTTGCCCTCAATGACTGGGCACAGAACCACCGTGCAGAGTGGCGCAGCATGCGGAACCGCAGCCAGCAGGGCTGAGTTTTGGCGGGCCTTGGCAATATTCTGGTCGGCCTGGCGTTTATGACCCGGCTATGATTTGTCGTTTTGCCGCCTTTGGGGTGTTGTTGCTGTTCACTGCCCTCCCGCTGTACGCTGCCGCGCGCACGAATGTCTTGTTTATCATGGCGGATGATCTGCGCCCAGAGCTTGGCTGCTATGGCTCGGTGGCGGTCACGCCTCATCTGGATGCGCTGGCTAGGCGCGGTGTGCTGTTCGAGCGAGCCTATTGCCAGCAGGCCGTGTGCAATCCCTCCCGCTCTTCCATGCTCACCGGGCTGCGGCCTGGAACTCTGGGGCTGTACGTCAATGGCACGCATTTTCGTGAGCTGAAGCCGGAGTCGGCCACGCTGCCGTGGTGGATGAAGGAGCATGGTTACAGCACCCGCTGCGTGGGTAAGATTTTCCATAACTGGCATACGCGGGAGCATGGCGATCCGCGCTCCTGGAGTGCGCCTGAATTCTTGCATTATGCAAACCATGGCGATGACCTGCCCCAGGTCAGTGGGCCGCTGCCGCCGAATCTGGCCACGCTGACCAGCACCCTGCGCCCGTATGGCAAAGTGCCGCTATGCGAATGCCGCGAGGTGCCGGACGAGGCCTATTATGATGGCCGAGTAGCAGCCGAGGCAGTGCGGGTGCTGGGTGAGATCAAAGACCGGCCCTTTTTCCTGGCTGTCGGGTTTTGGAAGCCGCACGCCCCTTTCAATGCCCCGAAAAAATACTGGGACCTGTACCAGCGTGACCGGCTGCCGGCCTTCAATCCAGCGCGGCCTGCCGCTGCCCCTGAAATCGCCCTTCACCAGAGTACGGAAATTTTGGGGCCACCAGAGCTGCAGAAGCAGCCCAATGCAGAGCAGGTGGCGGAGATGCGGCATGGCTATTTTGCCTGTATCAGCTACATGGATGCCCAACTGGGGAAGGTGACCACCGCCCTGGAAGAGATGGGCCTGCTGGACTCCACTCTCATCGTGTTCTGGGGGGATCACGGTTATCATCTGGGCGAGCACGGCCTGTGGGCCAAGACTTCGAACTTTGAACTCGACGCCCGCGTGCCTCTTATTGTAGCACCGCCGAAGGCAAAACATGCCGGTGTCAGCAGGCGGGCGCTGGTGGAAATGGTGGATCTATTTCCCACCATCACCGCCCTGTGTGAGGTGCCGGAAGCGCCGGGGCTGGATGGAGTCAGCCTCGTGCCACTGCTGAACGACCCGCAGGCCAAGGGTAAAGCGGCTGCCTACACACAATTTCCGCGACCTGCCTATCCAGACCGTACCCCTCGTGGCAAGCCGGAAGTGATGGGCGTGAGCGTACGCACCCCCACGCTGCGCTACACCGAATGGAGGGACTATGACACCGGGAGCGTGGTGGCGAGCGAGCTGTACGACCACGTCCGTGACGAGGCGGAGATGAACAATGTGATTGCCAATCCAGGGGATGCCGCCGCACTCGAACAAGCGCGGCAACTTCTGCACCGCCAGTTTCCGTCGGGAAAGCGATGAAGAAGGCAGGTAGGCATTAAAATAGCATAACTTAATGGTTGCCAAAGCCCCCCAAAATTTGTTAAACATGAATAAGCCGCATGAAAAATCGTTTTCTATTCCTCGCCATCACCCTCTGTGCACTTTCTAGCATTGCCTATGGTGACATCCAGTCTCCTCCTGGACATCATTTTACTTGGAGCCGGAAGCTCAGCCGTGGCGTAGGCAACGTCCTCTTTGGCTGGTTCGAATACCCGGCGGTGTGGCGGAAAACCAACCAGTCTGACGGTTCTATCGCGGCATGGTCCGACCTCATCGTTGAAGGAACCAAGCGCACCATGGTGAGAGCGGGTTACGGCATCTATGAAATTGTCACCTTCCCAGTACCGAGCTGGAAGCGGACCTATCGCCCACCGTATCAGCACAAAGAAAACGTGGACAGTTGGTGGGGATACACGGAATTTGCTCCTGAAGTGGGCTTCCGTTCTGAGGTTCCCTATTCATCGTATCAGGGCTGGTAACAGCCAACAAGCGAGCTTTTCGAGGCACAGACTGAAAACAGTCTGTGCCTTTTGTTTGCAAAGCATGTTTCCTGCTGGCAAGAAAGGACCGTTTTCCCATGCCTGAAGTTCATCAGATCGACATCCAACATGTGGCCAAACTGGCCCGGCTTACGCTTTCCGACGAAGAAGCCACACGCTATGAATCCCAACTGGGGGGCATCTTGAACTACATTGATACGCTCACGCGATACGATCTGGATGGAGTGGAGCCAACGGCGCACGCCATACCCGTCTATGATGTGCTGCGGGCGGATGAACCCCGGACCGGGTTCACGCAGGAGCAGGCGCTGTCCAATGCGCCCAAACGCCACGCTGACCAGATCCAGATCCCCAAGGTGATCGAGTAACCGCCCATTCGCTGCTTTTTTCCCTGCTCTCATTCTATGCTTGCCTCCTCCACCATCGCAGCCTTGCGTAAAGGCATCACTGCGGGTGACATCACGCCACGAGACATCGTTTTGGATGTCGCCAAATCCATCGAAGCAGGCAATGCGGAGATCGGTGCCTATTTGTCCTGGGATGTCGAAGCTGCGCTCGCGGAAGCGGACCGCGCAGACATCACCAAGCCGCTGGGGGGGATCCCTATCGCGATCAAGGACAACATGAACGTGACTGGCCAGCCCTGCACCTGTGGCTCGCGCATATTGGCGGAAAACTACACGGCCCCCTATGATGCAGGTGCCATCCGGCTGCTGCGTGCCAGCGGTGCCATCCCTTTTGGCCGACTAAACATGGATGAATTTGCCATGGGCTCCAGTACTGAGAACTCTGCGCTCGGCGTCACGCGCAATCCGCGAGATCTCTCACGGGTGCCGGGCGGCTCCAGCGGTGGCAGTGCGGCGGCGGTGGCCGGAGATCTCGCCATTGCGGCGCTCGGTTCGGATACCGGCGGCTCGATCCGCCAGCCTGCAGCCTTGTGTGGCTGCGTGGGCATCAAACCCACCTATGGCCGGGTGTCCCGATTCGGACTCGTGGCATTTGCCTCTTCGCTCGACCAGATCGGCCCTGTCACCAAAACGGTGGAGGACGCCGCGCTGCTGCTGAACCATCTCTGCGGCCACGATGCCCACGACTCGACCTCCCTGAATGTGGAGGTTCCCGATTTTACCGCCGCTATCGGGCAGGACATCAAGGGGCTGCGCATCGGCCTGCCCAAAGAGTATTACATCGACGGCATTCATGCCGGGGTGTCTGCCAGCGTGCAGGCGGCGATCCGACAGCTTGAGTCACTGGGGGCGATCATTGAAGAAATCAGTCTGCCGCATACCGAGCTCGGGGTGGCCACCTATTATGTGCTGGCTCCGGCGGAGGCATCCGCCAATCTGGCCCGCTTTGACGGTGTGCGCTACGGCCACCGCAGCAGCAGCGCGGGAGATTTGCTCGAGCAGTACACGAAGTCGCGTTCGGAAGGTTTTGGTCCCGAGGTGAAGCGGCGCATTCTGTTGGGCACCTACATGCTCAGCTCCGGCTACTATGACGCGTATTATATCCGTGCGCAGAAGGCACGCACGCTCATCCGCAATGACTTTACGGAGGCATTCAAAAAGGTGGATGTGATCCTCTCCCCCACCAGTCCCACACCCGCGCACAAACTGGGAGAACTCAAAGATAACCCGCTGGCGGCTTATCTCGAAGACGTCTTCACCATTCCCGTCAATCTAGCCGGGTTGCCCGGCATCAGCGTGCCATGTGGGACTGTGGAGGTGGAAGGCAAGGCTCTGCCAGTAGGCTTGCAGATCGTGGGCAAAGCCCTGGACGAAGCCACCGTGCTGCGCGTGGCGCACGCCTATGAGCAGTCACGCTAACGGTCTGGCAAAAACGTGAATAAAATGTGCCGTAGAGATTGACAAAAGAACTCACTGGTCTATTCTCGTTGCCCGCTGTTTCCAATGCAGTGGGTTGGACAGTTTTAACGCACCCGTAGCTCAACGGATTAGAGCATCTGACTACGGATCAGAAGGTTTCAGGTTCGAATCCTGACGGGTGCGCCACTCATTATCAATGAGTTATGACTACCTAGCGAACTGCGAAAAAAGTGCAACCTAGCCAAAACCTAGCCAATCTTCTGGCGGACCCCTGCCAACTTTTGGACTGCATCCACCGCCCGCTGTCCTTGCATTCCTGCCCTCAAATGGAAGCAGGCCAAATAGCATGACCTGGCAACCTAAAAGCCGTCCCCGCCGTGCGAGAACGACGGATGAAAGGGAGGACACAGGGAACGGTGCGCCCGCCGTGGCCTCGTCACTGTCTGCCGGGGGAGGGGCATCCCACCGCGCCCGTGCCTATCTGGGCTGGCGCATTGGACGACGCGTTCAGAAACCACCCTCCAGGTAAATTGATCTCAAAATTTGAACCTCCCAAATGCACCGGGTTAAGGCGAAATTTTCACATTCAATGCAGGAAAGGAAGAGCAAGGCAGAGGAAACGGGAATAAACGGGGAAGAGCGGGAGGGCGGCCAAAGGAAGGGCTGAAATTTTTTTGATTCCCTCTTTGATTGGCCAACGGTCATGTATGACGTGCCGGAGGTCGAGGCGGAAGAGGATCACACGCGCTGCTCGTTTTAACTGGTACTGGTTCAGTTTGATTGTGGGAATTTAAACTCTACCCTGCTGCCGTATGAAGAAGACTCCGAAAACAAAGAAGTTAGATCCTAAATGGATTACGTACACCCCCATTGCCGCCGACCAGGCCGCTATCTACGGGATGCTGGCTGCCCTTTTGGCGATGGTATCTAAAGGCAAGTTTAAGCTGACCTCTCTTGATAAGGCCAGATCAGAATTCATTAAGGATTCTTTAGCGATGCTAGAGCAATTAGATACGCCTTCTCCCTCAAAGAAGCGGAAAGCTTCAAAACAGAAGAAAGTCTAACCTTTTTGGCTGGTTTTGAAGCTCTCCGCTTCTTTAGCTTCTTTTCCATGATGTCGGAATAAGTTCCAACATATTAGAATTGCAAGCGGTTTCGGCATTGCGTGCTATCCCTTCCCGCTACTGCCGCAAGCACATGGCGCTGAAAAAGACACCAGCAATGGCCGCTGGCGTGTCAGACCATATCTGGGTGATTGCCGATATTGTGGACGTGATGCAAGCACGGGAGGAACGCATCAGAGCGGCAGAGTTTGAGCAGGCTTTCGCGAGGGTGGAAAAGGCGTTAATGCAAATAAATTGCTAAAGCAAATTATTTGTATTAACGTGGAGCATGGAAGTAACCACGACAGACCACGCACGCATAGTCAATCTCGGCTTTGTGGTGGCACTGTTGGCTGGCTTGGTTGTGGCACAATGGCTTGCCCTGTTTCTTTTGCAGGATCAGATTTCTGTATTGAAGCAGCAGTGCTCTTTGGCGCAGGGTCAATATAGCCCTTCGCTACAACCCACGTTAGAACCAGCGAGGCAGCAGCAAATAAAGCGCCCAGAAAAGTAAGGCGAAGCATCCAGCGGTTAAGGCGGTCAATATCGCCACGGGCAAGATCGTTTTGCTCCTTTTGCTTTATCGTTAAAGTGTTAAGGTTTTCCAAGATCGACAATTGCGAAGATGAGATTTCCAGCCCTTCTTTTGCCTGTTTGGCAAAGATGGCAGCCATCCGACGCAGAGCGTATTTAACGTTTGTCTCTGGTGTCCTTTTGTCGTTAAACAGCTCGTCTGATACATCTTTGAGCAGTTGTGCGAAACCCTTGTTCAGGTCCATATCCGCGTCTGTAGGTTGGCGGCGCAAATTTTATTCTGTAAAAGTGGCGATCAGGTTTGGGATGGTTCAGCGGAGTTCATGTTGAGGTAAATTTTGCCGGTGCTCCACTCATCGCTTTGCTCGCAGAGCAGGGCGGAGACGAGGCGCAGGAGGG